>JANQFP010000227.1 GCA_028277795.1 Rhodospirillales bacterium | reverse complement strand
CGCTTGCCCGATGGCCCCGCATCGCGCGGCGCGGCTCTCCTGCCCTGTCGGCGGGACGGCACCGCGCAGACCATGGCGGATGTGAGAAATGCGGGCTAGTTACTCGCCCTGCTGCAGCAACAGGCCGCGCCGGCGGATGTCGTCAGCGGCAATCCGACCGCTTGCCGTCTCATAGGAGCGGAAAGGATATAGGCGGCCAATTACGCCGACTTGACAATTGAGCGAATTTATCTATTTATATCTTAAATCGCCTATAATTAGATAATCTCGCTATGGACCCCGTTCGCAATCCATACGCGCCCGGTGCCGGAACTCCACCACCGGAATTGGCCGGTCGATCGGATGTGATCGTGTCCGGGACCATCGCGCTTCGACGCATCGCAGCTGAACGGCCCGCCCAGAGCATCATACTCGTCGGCCTTCGGGGCGTCGGCAAAACGGTTCTGTTGAACAAACTCAATGACGTTGCCAATGATCTAAAATTCCGAAGCACAATGGTCGAAGCCCATGAGGGCAAGACGCTCCCTGAATTGCTCGTTCCTGGCCTGCGCAACATCCTTTACGCCCTCAGCACGATAGAAAACGCAAAAGAAAAAGCCCGGATGGGACTCCGCGTACTTAAGAGCTTCTTGAGCAGCATAAAAATAAATATAGAAAATATAGATATGGGGCTCAGCATTGATGCAGAGAAAGGAACAGCCGATAGCGGAGACATAGAAACAGACCTGCCAGAACTCATTTCAATTGTCGCAGAAGCCGCAAAAAGCGCGAAAACCCCTGTCTCCATATTCGTAGACGAATTGCAGTATCTATCCCCACATGAATTCAGCGCCCTAATCATGTCAATTCACAAAACGAATCAAAGGGCGCTTCCAGTAATCCTTATCGGCGCTGGCCTGCCGCAGATCCACGGATTGGCCGGAAACTCCAAATCATACTCGGAGCGCTTATTTCTTTTTCCCGAAATCGGCGCTCTGGACCCTGAGGACGCGGTCACAGCCATCACAAACCCTGCACAACGCGAAGGCGTGACTTATGAGAAGCGCGCCGTCGACGAAATACTGAGAGCAACACACCGGTATCCGTATTTCCTTCAACAATGGGCGTACGAGTCCTGGAATGCCTCCGAGTCACCGACCATAACATTCGATGTCGTGAAGCGTGCGACCGAACTCGCAATAGCGGAACTAGACAAGAGCTTCTTCAAGGTTCGCTTCGATCGTTGCAGACCGTCCGAAAAGAAATACATGCGGGCATTGGCGGAGTTTGGGGCCGGCAAACACCGATCGGGCGACATCGCTGAAAAACTCGGCGTCAAGGTGACATCGGTTGCCCCAACGCGAAACGCCTTGATCCGAAAGGGCATGATCTACTCGCCCGCGCACGGTGACACGGCTTTCACGGTGCCGTTGTTCGACCAGTACATGCGCCGCGTGATGCCTAGCATGGATGGAACAAGCCCGTCATAAGACGTCCGGCCTCGGGCGTCTCTTGCGCACTCTCCCATGACGGGGCCCCATGCGGCCCCTCGGAAGGCGGCTCGGACCTTCCCGGCACCCCTTCACTCGCCTTGCTGCAGCAACAGGCCACGCCGGCGGGCGACGTGGAAGGTGTAGAGGAAGAACCCCGACGCCAGGGCCAGATAGGCGGCGTTGAGGGCCACCGCGCCGGCCAGCAGATCGAGGCGGAACACGTCGTCGAACAGGACCGACCGCATGCCTTCGAAGACGTGGGCCGAGGGCAGCGACCATGCCACCGGCTGCAGCCAGCCGGGCAGGGTGTCGATGGGATAGTAGATGCCCGACAGCGGCGCCACGGCGAAGATGGCGACCCAGGCCAGGCTCTCGGCGCCCAGCCCGAAGCGCAGGACCAGCGCCGAGACGACGAGACCGATGCTCCAGCCGAACACCAGCAGGTTGGCGAAGAACGCCACCAGCGGCGGCCCCAGGGAGAACACCCACACGTCGTACAGCGGCAGGGCGAGCAGCGCCGCCGGGCTGACGCTGATGGCCGTGCGGATCAGGCTCATCAGGGTGAGCGCGGCGACCATCTCGTAGGGCCGGAGCGGGCTGACGAACATCTGGCCCAGGTTGCGCGCCCACATCTCCTCCATGAAGGTGAGCGACACCCCCAGGTTGGCGCGGAACAGCACGTCCCACAGCAGGACGGCACTGATCAGCACGCCGGCCGCCTGCGCCACCCACGAGCTGTGACCGAGGAAGAAGGTGGTGATGAACCCCCACAGGATCATCTGCACGGTCGGCCAGTAAGCCAGCTCCAGGAGCCGCGGCCACGAGCTGCGCAGCACGTAGGTGTGGCGCAGGATGACGGCGCCGATGCGCCGCCAAGAGAACAGGGCGCCACCCCGGGCCCCGGCGTGGGCGCTCATTGGGCCGCCGTGTCCCGGTCGGTGTCGCCGCGGCGGCGGTCGCGGGCGATGTCGAGGAACACCTCCTCCAGGGTGCGCCGCCCGTAGCGGGCGATCAGGTCGTCCGGCGATCCCCGGTCGACGATGCGTCCGGTGCGCATCATCAGCACGTGGTCGCAAAGGCGCTCCACCTCGCCCATGTTGTGGGACGCCAGCAGGATGGTGGCCCCGGTGCGATGCCGGTAGGTCTCCAGGTAGCTGCGCACCCAGTCCCCGGTGTCCGGATCCAGCGACGCCGTGGGCTCGTCCAGGAGCAGCAGGTCGGGCTCGTTGAGCAGGGCCTTGGCCAACGCCACCCGGGTCTTCTGGCCGGCCGACAGCTCGCCGGTGGGGCGGTCGAGGAAGGGTTCGATGTCCAGGTCCCGGGCCACCGCCCGCACCCGGTCCTTGACCGACTCGAGTCCGTAGAGATGGCCGTAGACCGACAGGTTCTCGGCCACGCTGAGGCGGCGGGGCAGGTCCACGTAGGGCGAGGAGAAGTTCATCCGGCCGAGCACACGGTGGCGGTGGCGCAGCATGTCCTCGCCGAACACGCGGACCGCGCCCGAGGTGGGCAGCAGCAGGCCGAGGAGGATGGCCAGTGTGGTCGTCTTGCCGGCACCGTTGCCGCCGAGCAGGGCCGTGGTCGAGCCGGCGGCGACGGTGAACGACACCGCATCGACGGCGGTCACGGCGGCGAACCGCTTGACCAGGGTGTCGACGGCGACGACGGCGTCCGGTGGGTCCATGGATGGTGTTCCGAGGCGCGGCCGGTCAGCCCCGCTCGATGCGCCGCTTCAGGCGCAGCAGCTCCCGCCTGCGGTTGTCCTCGGCGATCAGGTTCTCCACGTGGCGCCCCTGGAACAGCCCGATGCCCATGGCGCGGCCGAAGTCCACCGCCTGGCGGTTGTCCACCCGGCACAGGACGACGCGACCCTCGCCGGCCCGCCGCACGATGGTGCGAATGGTTTCCGGCGCCTCCTCGGACAGGTGCGCGAACTCGGGATGCCACAGCAGCTTTATCAGGTCGGCCCCCAGCTCCTCGCGGTCGAACATGGCCAGGGTGTGGTGGGTGACCCCGTCGAGGCAGACCCGATAGCCCTTCTCCTGAACGAACTCGCGGGCGAACAGATAGGCGCCCAGGTCGGCGAAGATGTCCACGTGCTGCAGCTCGATGATCATGGAGCCGCGCCGCCGCGCCGTGATGTTGTCGTCGAAGGTCAGGAACTCCTGGGACAGCAGGGTGGAGACGTTGAGGTTGAAGCTGATATCCCCGGAGATGGTGATGTGGTCGGTCTTCGACAACATGGCCAGCATGCGCAGGTCCAGGGTCCGGGTGAGATGCTGGAACAGCCAGCGGTTGGACATCAGGTTGACCCCGGGCAGCAGGGTCTCGCGCAGGTCGCCGACCGAGATGAACAGCTCGCTGAACACCGGCTCCGGGACCATGTTGGCCGACAGGCTGCACACGAACTGGCGGCGCACCAGGTTCGACAGGTCGGCCCGTTCGAGGGCCGCCTCGACCCTCCCCAGCACCTCCGGCGTCAGGGGCTCGCCCTTTTCCTGGCGCGCCTTCAGCGCCGCCCGGGTGTCCATGCGGGCGCCCTCGCGCGCGATCTGGCGGCGGTCGACGCGGACCAGTCCCTGAACCAGTTGCAGGATGCGGTCGAACTCCTTCTCCACGTCGTACCAGGTGGCGAAGCCCCCGCCCTCGTCGCCCTCGTCGGCCAGCAGGGGGTCGTCGCTGAACAGGAAGCGGACCCGCTGCACGATGGTCTCGGTCTGCGGATGCACCTCCGCCTTGTAGATGAAGACCAGGTCCGAGTTCTGGAGGACGAAGAGCTGGCCCTGCAGCGCCTTGACCAGGGGCTCGAAGCTGTTGGCCGCCGCCCGCACGTGCTGCTCGCGGCGGTGGAACGCCTTGAGCTGGGACAGGTGGATGTGGACCGCGCGGCGGTCCTGCTTGTGCTTCTCCAGACGGTGGACGTAGTCGAGGAGCAGGTGCTCCTGGCTGGGGACCAGCCTCTGGGATTCGGGCGAACGCGCCATGGTCGGGCCTTGCGCTCCCTTGTCGGCGGCGGCGTGCCGCGTCAGATCATGCCCCGGTCGGACATCGTCTCCACGATCTCGTCGACCAGTTGGCCCTGGAACCCGGTGATGCCGAGGCCGGTGCCCCACTTGACCGCCTCCTCGGTCTCCACCCGGGCGAGCACGATCCGCTCCGGGCCGGCGCGGGCGACGGACTCGCTCAGGGCGGCCGGCCGCCGGTTCGCGTCGTCGCCCAGGAACTCCCGGCTCCAGTTGATCTTGATGAAGTCCGCTTCCAGGGGCTGGGCATCGAAGAATTGCAGGGCGAACGGGTTGAGCCCGTCGATCAGCACCCGGTAGCCCCGCTCGCGCAGGGAATCGCGGGCATACGCGAAGGCGCCCATGTCGGCCAGGGCGTCGATCAACTGCACCTCGATGATGACCCTGTTGGCCAGGGTGCCCAGGCCCTGGTGGAACTCCTGGAAGTCGCGGGACAGGACGGTGGGGACGTTGAGGTTGAGGCTGATGGAGTCCTTGCCCTCGTCCAGGCCGCGCCGGGAGAGGATGGCCAGCAGCCGCCGGTCGAGGAACTCGGTCATGTACTGGAACAGCCACATGTTGCCGAACAGGTTGACGCCCGGCGCCACCCGCTTCTGCAGCTCGAACATGGACACGAAATGCTCGCGGAACAGCACCCGCCCCTTGCCGCCGTGGCGGACCTGGACCGCCGTCTGCTGGTGGATCAGGTCGAACAGCCGCGCCCCCTGGAGCTGCTGGCGGATGGCGGCCAGGGTCGGCGGATCGAGCGGGCGGCCGGTCATCGCCCGGGCGCCGGCGGCGGCCACCGCCTCGGCCTCCCGGCGCTGGCGTTGCAGGGTCTCCGCCAGGAGCTGGTCGGCAATGCCGATCAGGGCCACATAGTCGTCGGGCTGCGACAGGTCGTACCAGGTGGTGAAGCGGTCGCCGAAGGCGCCGTCCTCGCCGGCGGTCAGGGGGTCCTCGTGAAACAGGGCGCGGGCCTTGAGAATGACCGAATCGACCTCGTCCACCGGCACGTCGCGGCACACCAGGATCAGGTCCGCGTTGGACATGGGGTACAGCGTGGCTTCGAAGTTGTTGACCAGGTACTCGAAGGAGCGGGCGGCGATACGGATGAAGTTGGGCTGGCGGTTGCCCGGCCGCAGATCGGACAGATGCACGTGGACCGCGTAGAGCCCGGCCCGGTTGTCGCCGACGCGGTGGAGGTAGTCCCGCAGCAGGACCTCCTCGCTGGTGCCGTCCTGACCGGGGCCGGTGGCGGATAGGGCTGATTCGGCCATGTCCGGGGCGCGTTCTCCCTGCTTCGACGACCCTCCCGGCCGCCGTCTTGAAGCGGCGGCGCAGCGGCATCATCATATTCCCAGACATGGCTTCGACTCAACAGACGGCCGGCGCCGCAACCCCCGCACCGCCGCGGGTCCCGGAGGATTGCCGGGTCTATGCCGTCGGCGACATCCACGGCCGGGCCGACCTGCTGGCCCGCCTGCACCGATTCATCCGCGCCGACGCCGAATCGGCCCGCGTGCGGCGCAAGGTCCTCGTCTACCTGGGGGACTACGTCGACCGGGGCTACCAGTCGCGCGAGGTCATCAACATGCTGGTCCACATGCCCCTGGGCGGGTTCGAGTCGGTGCACATCAAGGGCAATCACGAGGACCTGATGCTCGACTACCTGGACGGCGGCGACGGCCGCATCTGGCTGTTCAACGGCGGCGATGCCACCCTGGACAGCTACGACGTGTCGGTCTTCGACCCCTACCTGCGCGGGTCCGAGCTGGAGCGTCTGCGCCGCCGCCTGCTCGCGGAATTGCCGGCCGAGCACCTGGCGTTCCTGCGCCGGCTGACCATCCGCCACACGGTCGGCGACTACCTGTTCGTCCACGCCGGGGTGCGGCCCGGCGTCCCGCTGGACGACCAGCGCGAGAAGGACCTGATCTGGATTCGGGGGCCGTTCCTCGACGCCACCGACGATTTCGGCAAGGTGGTGGTCCATGGCCACACCATCAGCATGGCGCCCGAGCTCAAGGACAACCGAATCGGCATCGACACCGGGGCCTACGCCACCAACCGGCTGACCTGCCTAGTGCTGGAGGGCGCTGACCGGCGCATCCTGCAAACGTGATACCGCCCCGCCAATGAAATGACCCGCCGGGCCATTTCATGCGCAGGCGGTGACGCTCACGCGCCGCGCGGGCTTTCCGGCGCGCCATTCCGGTGCTTCGCGAATCGGATCAAAGGCGCGCCGGCAAATACCTTCCCCGAAAGCCTTTGTGGCAGCCGCCACCCGATGGTAGGGTCGCGCCGCCATTGCGGGGGGGTCGCACGTCCATGCTGTCGCGTAAACGGGTGCTGGTGACCGGCGGCGCCGGGTTCGTCGGGTCGCACCTCTGCGAGCGGCTGGTGAGCGAGGGCCACGACGTCCTGTGCGTGGACAACTTCTTCACCGGCACCAAGGACAACATCGTCCACCTGGCCGGCGAGCCCCACTTCGAGCTGCTCCGCCACGACGTCACCTTCCCCCTCTATGTGGAGGTGGACGAGATCTACAACCTCGCCTGCCCGGCCTCGCCCGTCCACTACCAGTTCGACCCGGTGCAGACCACCAAGACGTCGGTGCACGGCGCCATCAACATGCTGGGACTGGCCAAGCGGACCAAGGCCAAGATCCTCCAGGCCTCGACCAGCGAGGTCTATGGCGATCCGGAGACCCATCCGCAGCGCGAGGACTACCGCGGCAACGTCAATCCCATCGGGCCGCGGGGCTGCTACGACGAGGGCAAACGCTGCGCCGAGACCCTGTTCTTCGACTACTACCGCCAGTTCCAGACCACCATCCGGGTGGCCCGCATCTTCAACACCTACGGCCCCCGGATGCACCCCAACGACGGCCGCGTGGTGTCCAACTTCATCGTCCAGTCCCTGACCGGGCAGGCGCTCACCCTCTACGGCGACGGCAGCCAGACCCGTTCGTTCTGCTACGTCGACGATCTGGTGGACGGCCTGGTGCGCCTGATGGAGGCCCCGGACGACGTCACCGGCCCCATCAACCTGGGCAATCCCCACGAGACCTCCATCCGCGAGCTGGCGGAGAAGGTTCTGGCCATGACGGAGTCGAAATCGACCCTGACCCAACAGCCGTTGCCCGCCGACGACCCCATCCAGCGATGCCCCGACATCACGTTGGCGGACTCGGTCCTGGGGTGGGCGCCCAAGGTGTCCCTGGACGAGGGTCTGGCCCGGACGGTGGCCTACTTCCGGAGCATCGTGTAGTCGGCTAACGACCCGCCATCCTGGCGCGCCGGTAGGGCCGCGCGGCGGCAATTAAGTGGCCGCCGGTGGGCGCTGCGGCCCTGTGACGGACTTCCCATTGAGGCGATGGCGCGCCCGTGGCACAATTGATGGGTATGACTCGGACCGGGGCGGTCCGGGCGGCGAGGAAGTGTGTCCATGGCCGAGCTGCTCCCACTGGGCTCCGTTATCGATACGATCATCGCGCGCCAGACGGCGGAACTGCGCCGGCCGCGGCCGCTTCCGCTCGACCAGTCCCTGCCGACGCGGGACGCCGAGCGCTCCGATCGGGTCCAGCCCGACGACAGATTGGACCGCATCGCGCGGGCCCGCGACGACCGGGCCGCGGACCTGCGCGAGGACCGGGTGGCGGATCGGCGCGACGAGGTCGCCCAGGATCGGGAGTTCGTGCGGCGCCTCCAGAACGACCGCTTCAACGACGAGCTGTTCCAGGATCAAATCGACGAACGCGTCCGGCAACTGCAGCAACAGCTCGACCGCGACGAGCTGCGCGAGATCGGCCGCGGGGCCATCGTCGACATCGAGGCCTGACCCCTATCCGACCGCCGAGCCGGTGGCGCCGCGGTAGACGCGGCGGGCCCAGCCGCGCAAACCCCGTTCACTGTTACCGTCGCCCTGCAGCCACTCCCGCACGGGCACGAAGAAACCGGTCTTGGGCCGGTCGAGGACGGCGTCGGGAAGCGGGGTGTCCGGCGTGCGCGCCATGGCCTGCTTGTCGGGCCCGCCCGGGCGGCCGATCCACGGGGCCAGCCCCCGGAACAGAGCCGCATCCACCAGCGGCACCCGGATTTCCAGAGAGTGCGCCATGCCCGCCCAGTCGGCGTCGCGCAGCAACTGGTTGGCCATGTACCACACCGTCTCCAGGGCCGCGACCTTGCGCCGTGGCTCGCCGATGGCCCGGTGGGTGGCGTCCAGCCGCACCGTCGGGGCCAGCGCCTCCCAGCCCGCCCGCGCCAGGTCCGGGCCCAGCAGGCCCGGCAGCTCCCACGGCATGAACAGGCCCCTCCGCAGCATGTAGGCGCCGCCGTAATCGGCGCCGTATTCCAGCAGGCCGGCGTACTTGGGCGACGTCATGTGCGCCAGCCACGGGGCGGAAACGGGGCGCAAGACCCGGCCCGCGGCGGCGGCGCCCGGCACCCGCCCGAGCGCCCCGACCAGGGCCGGGATCTGCCGGAAGCTGTCGTAGCCGCCGAACAGCTCGTCACCGCCGAGGCCGGAGAGCGCCACCTTGAGCCCCGACCGGGCGGCCGCATCGGCGACGAAGTAGGTGTTGACGCCGTCGATGCTGGGCTGGTCCATGGCCGCCAGCAGGCCGTCCAGGCGGCTGGCGAAGTCGCCGCCGGCCACCCGGCGGGTCACGTGCCGGGTCCCGTAGGTCTGCGCCACCGCCTCGGCCAGGGAGACCTCGTCCCGGTCGGTGCCGGCGAACTCGTCGAACCCCAGGGTGAAGGTGTCCAGGTCGCCGCCCCGGTGCTCGGCGGCCAGCCCGGTCAGGGTCGCCGAGTCCAGGCCAGCGGAGAGAAAGACCCCGACCCGCACGTCGGCCACCAGGTGGTGGTCCACGCTGTCGCGCAGCAGGTCGCCCAACGGCGGCCGCTGCGCCGACGCCTCCGTGTCCGCGAGGACTTGCGACGCGTCGAAGAACCGCCGCACCGCCTGGGGCCCGCCGCCGTCCACCCACAGGGTCGAGCCGGCGGGCAGGGCGCGGATGTCCTCATACAACGTGTGCGGCTCGGGCACGTAGCCGAACAGGAAGAAGCCGGCGTGACCGGCCGGGTCGACGCCGGTGCCGGCCCCGCCGCCGGCCACCAGCGCCTTGACCTGGGAGGCGGCGCGGATCGTCCGCCCGTCGTCGGCATAGTAGAGCGGCTTGATGCCGAAGGGGTCGCGGGCCAGCAGCAGGCCGCGCCGCTCTTCGTCCCACAGCGCGAACGCGTACATGCCGCGCAGGCGCTCGACCAGGCCGGCGCCGTGGCGTTCGTAAAGGTGCAGGATGACCTCGGTGTCCGATTCGGTGCGGAAGACCGCCCCGTCGTCCTCCAGGTCCTTGCGCAGGGCCCGGAAGTTGTAGATCTCGCCGTTGTAGGTGATGCGGTAGCGGCCTTCGCCGTGCGTCATGGGCTGGGCGGCGGCGGCACTGAGGTCGATGATGGCCAGCCGCCGGTGGGCGAATCCGATTCGGCCGTCGTCGGCCAGCCACTCGCCGGCGCCGTCGGGGCCCCGTGCCGCCATGGACTCGCCCATGGCGATGATTTCTGCGCGCCGGACCGGCGGCGATTGGGCTCCGTAGGCGTAGACGGCGGCGAGACCACACATGGTGGGCGACACTTTACGGCCCGTGGGCCGGGGCGCAACCGCGCGCGACGGCGCGGCTTTTTGCACGCGCCCCGGTTTTCGGAGTAATAAGGCACCCATGAAGCAGGTCATCCAGAGCACGCGGACGGGCAAGCTGGCTGTGCGCGAGGTTCCGGCGCCGCGCGCCCGGCCCGGACACCTGCTGGTGCGCACCCGGGCGTCGCTGATCTCGGCCGGCACCGAGCGGATGGTCGTCGAGTTCGCCCGCAAGAGCCTGGCCGGCAAGGCCAAGTCCCGTCCCGACCTGGTCAAGAAGGTCCTGGACAAGGCCCGCCGCGACGGCATCGGCGCCACCGTGCGGGCCGTGCAGGCCCGTCTCGACGAGCCCCTGCCCCTCGGGTATTCGGCCGCGGGCGTCGTGGCGGCCGTGGGCGCCGGACTGGAGGGGGTGTTCCATCCCGGCCAGCCCGTGGCCATGGCCGGAGCCGGCCTCGCCAATCACGCCGAGCTCAACGTGGTGCCGCGCAACCTGGCCGCCGCCGTTCCCGACGGCGTGTCCTTCGACGAGGCGTGTTTCACCACCGTCGGGTCCATCGCGCTCCATGCGGTGCGCAACCTGGACGCCCGCCTGGGCGAGGTGGCGGCGGTGATCGGCGCCGGCCTCGTCGGCCAGTTGGCCATCCAGTTCCTGCGCCTGTCCGGGGTGCGGGTCGTTGCGTTGGATTACAGCGAGGATCGGCTCGACCTGGCCCGGCGGCTCGGGGCCGAGGCGGCCCTGGATCCGCGGGACGACGGCCTGGAGGCCGCGGTGTCGGTGCTCAGCGGAGGCCGCGGCTGCGACGGCGTGCTGATCGCCGCCGCCACGTCGTCCAGCGAGCCCTTCGAGGTGGCCGCCGCCATCGCCCGCGACCGGGCGCGGGTGTGTCTCGTCGGCCTGACCGGCACCACGTTCCCGTACCAGGGCTTCATGAAGAAGGAGCTGAACCTGGTGGTCTCGCGGTCCTACGGGCCGGGGCGCTACGACCCCGACTTCGAGGACCGGGGCATGAAGTACCCTGAAGGCTGGGTGCGCTGGACCGAGACCGACAACATGGCGGAATGCCTGCGCCTGATGGCGGCGCCGGGACCGCGCCTCGACGTGGGCGCCTTGATCACCCATCGATTCCCCCTGGGCAAGGCGGAAGAGGCGTACGGGCTGGTGACCGACGGGGCCGAGCCCCATCTGGGGGTCGTTCTCACCTACCCGGAGCAGGCCGCCGAGCCGGCGAGGCCGGCCTTCGCCGCCGCCAGGCCGGCGCCTTCCGGCGCCTGTGTCCTCGGGGTCATCGGCGCCGGGGGGTTCGCCAAATCGGTGCTGCTGCCCGAGCTCGCCAAGCTGAACGCCGTGCGGCGCCATACGGTGGTCACGCAACGCGGATCGTCGGCCGAGAACACGCAGCGGTCCTTCGGCTTCGAGGCGGCGGCGGCCGACGAGGCCGCGGTCCTCGACAACCCCGAGATCAACGCGGTGCTCATCGCCACCCGCCACGACACCCATGCCGACCTGGCCGCCCGCGCGCTGGCGGCCGGCAAGTCGGTGCTGGTGGAGAAGCCCCTCGGCCTGAGCCGCGACGAAATCGACCGGGTCGCGGTGGCGCGCGACGGCGCGAACGCATTCTTCCAGGTGGGTTTCAACCGCCGTTTCGCGCCCCTGGTGATGGAGGCGCGCGACCGCCTGGCCGAGACCCAGGGACCCCGGTTCATGGTCCTGCGCGTCAACGCCGGCGCCATCGACGCCGAGAGCTGGATACACGCCGCCGACCAGGGCGGCGGGCGCATCCTCGGCGAGGTCTGCCATTTCGTCGACCTGGCCCGTTTCCTGGTGGGCGCGCCGATCGTCTCGGTGCAGGCGGCAGCGGCCCAGGTGACGTCGGGTGCCTGCGACGACGTGACTGCCACGCTCCGCTTCGCCGACGGCAGCCTGGCCACCGTGGCCTACACCGCCCTCGGCGACCAATCCGTCGGCAAGGAACGTTTCGAAGCCTACGCGGGCGGCCGGGTGATCACCCTCGACAACTACACCAGCCTGACGGTGGCCGCCGGCGGCACCGCCACGACACAGTCGGCGCGCACCCCGGACAAGGGAATCGGTGCCGAGCTCCGGGCTTTCGCCGAGGCCGTCGCCGCCGGCGGGCCGGCACCCATCGACGAGGCGGAACTGATCGAGACGTCGCTGGCCACCGTCGCCGTCATGGAGTCCCTGCAGACCGGCGGGCGGGTCGACCTGTAGGGGCCGACGCGGAGACGACCATGGACCTGGATGCCTTCTATGCCGCCGAACTGGACCAGCACGCAGCGGTGCTCGCCGCCACCCGCGAGGTGATGCGCGAGCCCTTCGCCCGGCTGGTCGCCCTGTGCGCGGCGGCGGCGCGGGCGGGCAACAAGATCGTCTTCTTCGGCAACGGCGGCAGCGCCTCGGACGCCCAGCACCTGGCGACGGAACTGGCGGTCCGCTACAAGGAGGACCGCGCCCCCATCACCGCCATCGCCCTGACCACCGACACGTCGTCGCTCACCGCCATCGGCAACGACTTCGGGTTCGAGGCCCTGTTCGCCCGACAGGTCGAGGCCCTGTGCCGCCCCGGCGACGTGGCCGTCGGCATCTCCACCTCGGGCAACAGCGAGAACGTCATCCGCGGCCTGCGGGCCGCCGCCGCGGCGGGCGCCACCGCCGCCGGCTTCGGCGGCCGCGACGGTGGCCGCATGCGCGAGGTGGCCGATCCCTTCCTGGTGGTGCCGTCGGACGACACGGCGCGCATCCAGGAGATGCACATCACCCTCGGCCACATGCTGTGCGGGGCGCTGGAGAAGGAGCTGGGGCTGCTGTGACCGCCATGGACGGGCCCGCCGGCCTGATCGCCGCCCTGGCCGAGGCGCCGGTGCTGTGCGTGGGCGACGTGATGCTGGACCACTATCAATACGGCACCGTGGACCGGGTGTCGCCGGAGGCCCCGGTGCCGGTGCTGCGCCTGGCCCGCGAGGACACCATGCTGGGCGGCGCCGGCAACGTGGTGCGCAACCTGGTGGCCCTCGGCGCGCCCGTGTACTTCGTCTCGGTGGTCGGCGACGACACGGCCGGGCGCACGGTGCGCGGACTGGTCGACGACCAGGCCGGCTGCCAGTCCGTCATGGTGGTCGATGACAGCCGGTCGACCACCACCAAGACCCGCTATCTGGCCGGCGCCCAGCAGCTCCTGCGCGCCGACCGGGAGACCGCGGGACCGCTCCGGCCCATGGTCCGCGACGAGGTGGTGGACGGCGTCGGCGCCCTGCTGCCCCAGTGCGCGGCCGTGGCGCTGTCCGACTACGGCAAGGGCGTGCTCGGGGCCGACACCACGGCGGACCTGATCACCGCGGCCCGCGCCGCCGGCAAGCCGGTGATCGTCGATCCCAAGGGCACCGACTACGGCCGCTACCGGGGCGCCGACGTGATTACCCCCAACCGCCGGGAGCTGGCCGAGGCCACCCGCATGCCCACCGGCACCGACGACGAGATCACCGCCGCCGCCCGCCGGATCATCGACGACTGTGGCGTGGCCGCCGTTCTGGTCACCCGCAGCCACGAGGGCATGACGTTGGTGATGGCGGACGGCACGGTGACCCATCTCGCCGCCGAGGCGCGGGAGGTCTTCGACGTGTCGGGCGCCGGCGACACGGTGGTGGCCACCGTGGCCGCCGCCCTGGGGGCCGGCGCCTCGCTGGCCGAGGCCGCCGCCCTGGCCAACCTGGCGGCCGGCATCGTGGTCGGCAAGGTGGGGACCGCCGTGGCCTACGCCGCCGAGGTGGTGGCGGCCATCCATCACCACGACATCGCCACCGCCGAAGGCAAGATCGCCACCCTGGAGGAGGCCCGCGACCAAGTGGAACGGTGGCGCCGCCGGGGCTTGCGCATCGGCTTCACCAACGGCTGTTTCGACCTCCTGCACCCCGGCCACGTCTCCCTGTTCCGCCAGGCCCGGGACGCCTGCGACCGTCTTGTCGTCGGCCTCAACAGCGACGCCTCGGTGACGCGCCTCAAGGGGCCCGACCGGCCCATCCAGAACGAGGCGGCGCGGGCCACGGTGCTGGCATCGCTCGCCACCGTCGACACGGTGGTGATCTTCTCCGAGGACACGCCGCTGACCGTGATCGAATCGCTGCGCCCCGACGTGCTGGTCAAGGGGGCCGACTACCGCATCGACACGGTGGTCGGCGCCGACCTGGTGCAGGGCTACGGCGGGCGGGTGCTGCTCGCCGAGCTGGAGCCCGGGCACAGCACCAGCGCCACCATCTCCCGCATCGCCGAGGAGCCGGCGTGACCGGCGATGACCCCTCCGTCATCAGCGGCGTCGCCGCCCACCTGATCTACGCACTGGCCTGGCTGACCTTCGGCCTCGGGCACTCGCTGCTGGCCAGCGAGGGGCTGACCGCCGGACTGCGGTCCCGGCTGGGGGCCTTCTATCGCCTGACCTACAACCTGTTCGCGGCCGCCCACCTGGCGCTGGTGTGGCTGGTCGGCGCCTGGCTGTTCGCCGGCGCGCCGGCCTACGACCGGCCGCCGCTGCTGGCCGCCGCCATGACCGGGGGGGCCATCGCCGGCCTGGTGGTGCTGGCGGTGGGGCTGACCGGCTACGACCTCGGACGGTTCGCCGGCACCACCCAGATCCGCCATCACCTGATCGGCTTGCAGGCGTGCGAGCACGAACCGCTGCGCATGGACGGGATCCACCGGTTCATCCGCCACCCCCTGTACGCCGGGGCGGTGCTGGTGCTGTGGGGGCGCATCGCCGACGACTTCGACCTGGCGACGGCCGCGTGGGCGTCGCTGTACTTCTTCGTCGGCACCCTGTTCGAGGAACGCCGGCTGCTGCGGCTCTACGGCGAGGAGTACGCCGAGTACCGTCGGCGGGTGCCGGCCGTGGTGCCGTGGCGCGGCCGTGCCCTGCCTTGATACCCGGATGCTTCGACACGGCGCTGGCGCGCCTGCTCAGCATAAGATATCTAATTGAAATACAAGAAATTTCCTCATCCTGAGCTTGTCGAAGGATGAGCCGCGGCTACCCTTCGTCGCCGCCGAGCCAGCCGACGAGCCGGTCCCAGAAGCCTTCCTGGTCGGCCGGCACCGGGATCGATCCGCCGTCGGGCAGGGGCCGCGCCGGCAGGCCGTCGTGGGCGGCGGCCATGAAGTTCCGCCACATGCGGGCCGGCAGGCCGCCCCCGGTGACGTCGCGCATGGGCCGGCCGTCGTCGTTGCCCACCCACACGCCGCACACCAGGTCGGCGCTGTAGCCGAGGAACCAGGCGTCGCGGAAGTTCTGGCTGGTGCCCGTCTTGCCAGCCGCGGGACGGGTCAGCGCCGCCGCCCGCCCCGTGCCGGCGCTCAAGACCCCGGCCAGCATGTCGTTCATGGCGGCCACGTAGCGGGGCGCGACCACCCGGCCCGGGCCGGCGCCGGTGCGCCGGTACAGCAGCCGACCGTCGGCGCCATGGATGGCCTCGATGCCGTAGGGCCAGACGCCGTAGCCACCGTTGGCGAACACGGCGTAGACCCCGGTCAATTCGATGAGAGCGACCTCGCTGGCGCCAAGGGCGAGGCTGGGCCGCGCCGTCAACGGACTGGTCAGGCCCAGCCGCCGGGCGGTGTCGATGACCTGCCGGCGCCCGGCGCGTTCGCTCACCCGCACCGCCACCGTGTTGACCGACCGGGCCAGGGCGTCGCGGACCGTGGTCGGTCCCTCGTGGCGGCCGGAGAAGTTGCGGGGACTCCAGTCGTCGATGGTCAGCGGGGCGTCGGTCAGGCGGGTGCCCGGCGCCAGGCCCGATTCGAGACCGGCCAGATAGACCACCGGCTTGAAGGCGGACCCGGGCTGGCGCAGGGCCTGGACCGCGCGATTGAACTGGCTGGTGCCGTAGTCGCGGCCACCGACCATGGCGCGCACGGCCCCGTCCGGGGACAGGGCGACCAGGGCCGCCTCCGAGGCGCCCGCTTTGCGGCCGGGGCCGGCCAGCGTCTCGCGCACCGTCGCCTCGGCCATCCGCTGGAGGGCCGGGTCCAGGGTGGTGGTGACCACCGTGTCCGCGTCGCCGGGGGAGATGTACGCGGTGACCTGCTCGAGCACCCAGTCGGTGAAGTGGCGTCCGCTGCGACGGTGTCGGACGACGGCGGCCCCGCGGGTGCTCCGGGCGGCCTTGGCTTCGGCCTCGGACAGGACGCCGGCCTCGACCATGCCGGCCAGCACCCGTTCGGTCCGCCGCGCCGCGCGGTCGGGGTCGCGGGCCGGGTTGTAGCGGGACGGGGCCTTGAGCAGCCCGGCGAGCATTGCCGATTCGTACAACGAGACCTCGGTGGCGGGGCGGCCGAAGTAGCGCCGCGCCGCCGCGTCCACACCGTAGGTGCCGGCGCCCAGGTAGACCCGGTTGAGATAGACGGTGAGGATCTGGTCCTTGGTCAGGCGGCGCTCCAGCCACAACGCCAGCAGCACCTCTTGCACCTTGCGCTTGAGGGTGCGCTCCGGCGACAGGAACAGGTTCTTGGCCACCTGCTGGGTGATGGTGCTGCCGCCCTGGACGATGCGCCCCGCCCGCAGGTTGGCGATGGCGGCACGGGCGAGGCCGAACACGTCGAGCCCGAAATGGTCGTAGAAGCGGCGGTCCTCGGTGGCCAGCACCGCCGCCGGCAGGGACGCCGGCAGGTCCCGGACCCGCACCGGCATGCCGTACAGGTCGCCGCGGGTGGCGAGCACCGAGCCGTCGGCGGCGAGCAGGGTCACCGTGGGGCGGCGGGTGGCGGCCAGGGCGGCGTCCACGTCCGGCAGGTCGGTGGCGTACCAGGTGACCAGCGCCGTCGCGGCGATGACCAGCCACACGGCGGCCGTCGCCACCCACTTGAGGGTGGCGGCGATGGGACCGCGGCGGGCCTTCCGCGTCTTGGGGGCGCGCCGTGGAGGCGCGGCCTTCTTGCGGGGGCCGGCGCGGCGGCGGGTCTTCCTGGCCATGGGCCCGTTTATGGGCCGGCAGCGGTTAGGATCGCGTTAACAGCCAGCCACGGCTCATACCGCCCAAATACGGGGACAGTATACTAATTTCGCCTATGAAATTGGTATACTGTCCCCGTATTTCCACAGCGGTTAGGATCGCGTTAACGGCGGAGTGCGGCTCATACGTCCAGGTTGGCAACCTTCAGGGCGTTGGCCTGGATGAAGTCACGCCGCGGGTCCACCAGATCGCCCATCAGGGTGGAGAACACCTTGCCGGCGTCGTCGGCGTGGCTCACCTTGACCTGCAGCAGCGAGCGGGCGTCGGGGTCCAGCGTGGTCTCCCAGAGCTGGCCGGGGTTCATCTCGCCCAGGCCCTTGTAGCGCTGGATGGTCACCCCCTTGCGTCCCAGTTGGGCGATGACGTCGACCAGCGACACCGGCCCCGTGATGACGTGCTCGCCGTCCTTGGCCTCCAGCTTGCCGTGGCGGGCGTAGAGCTTCTGCAGATCCGCCGCCTTCTCGTCGAGGCGCCGCGCCTCGCTGCTCTGGATCACCGCGCCGTCGATGACGTAGCGCTCGGGAATACCGCGCAGCTCGCGCCGGAAGGCCAGGCCGCCGTCATCCAGCGGCGCCCCCGACCAGCCCCGGTCGCCGGCCGCCTCGAGGGCATCGAGGCGCCTGGCGATGGCCTCGGCGACCGCCGCCGCCCGTTCCCGGTCCGACAGGATCTGGGGATTGAGCGCCCCCAGGATGGCCGCCTGCTCGACCACGGCCAGCGGCAGGTGCTGGCCCAGGCGGCCCAGCAGGGCCTTGATGCGCAGCGAGTCCATGGCCAGGGCGCCGAGGTCGGCGCCGGCGATCTGGTCGCCCCCGAAGGTGACGAACACCGACCCCTCGTCGACGGCGGCGTTGAACAGGTAGGTCTCCAGCGCCGCGTCGTCCTTCAGGTAAACCTCCGAGCTGCCGCGCTTGGCCCGGTAGAGGGGGGGCTGGGCGATGTACAGGTACCCGTGCTCGATGATCGCCGGCATCTGGCGATAGAAGAAGGTGAGCAGCAGGGTCCGGATGTGGCTGCCGTCCACGTCGGCGTCGGTCATGATGATGATGCGGTGGTAGCGGCACTTGGCGATGTCGAAGTCCTCGGACCCGATGCCGGTGCCCAGGGCCGCGATCAGGGTGCCGATCTCGGCCGAGCTCAGCATCTTGTCGAACCGCGCCCGCTCCACGTTGAGGATCTTGCCGCGCAGGGGCAGGATGGCCTGGGTGGCGCGGTTGCGGCCCTGCTTGGCCGAGCCGCCGGCGGAATCCCCCTCGACGATGAACAGCTCGCTCTTGGCCGGGTCCCGCTCCTGGCAGTCGGCCAGCTTGCCGGGCAGGGAGGCCACGTCCAGGGCGCCTTTGCGCCGGGTCAGCTCGCGCGCCTTGCGGGCCGCCTCGCGGGCGGCGGCGGCCTCGACGATCTTGCCGATCACCTTGCGCGCCTCGGCCGGGTGCTCCTCGAACCACTGGTCGAGCTTTTCGCCGATGATGCCCTCGACCACCGGCCGCACCTCGCTGGACACCAGCTTGTCCTTGGTCTGGGACGAGAACTTGGGGTCCGGCACCTTGACCGAGAGCACGCAGGTGAGGCCCTCGCGGGCGTCGTCACCGGTGATGGCGACCTTCTCCTTCTTGGCCACGCCGCTGGCCGCCGCGTAGCCATTGATGGTGCGGGTGAGCGCGCCGCGGAAGCCGGCCAGGTGGGTGCCGCCGTCCCGCTGCGGGATGTTGTTGGTGAAGCACAGCGTGGTCTCGTGGTAGCTGTCGTTCCATTGCAGCGCCAGCTCGACGGTGATGCCGTCGCGCACGCCGCCGACGGTCACCGTCGGCTTGTGCAGGGGCGTCTTGGAACGGTCCAGGTAGCCGACGAAGGCGGTGAGCCCGCCCTCGTAGTGCATGTCCACCGACACCGGCTCCACGTGCCGCGCGTCGGTCAGGCGCAGCATGACGCCGGAGTTGAGGAACGCCAGCTCGCGCAGCCGGTGCTCCAGGGTGGCGAAGTCGAACTCGGTCATGGTGAAGACCGCGGACGACGGCAGGAAGGTCAGCATGGTGCCGGTGCGCGCCCCGCTGCGCCCGTCGCCGGCCGGCGGCGCGTCGCCGGTCTGGTCCAGGGGCGCCACCGCCTCGCCGTCGGCGAAGCGCACCACGTGCTCCTTGCCGTCGCGCCAGATGGTGAGGTTCAACCACTCGGACAGGGCGTTGACCACGGAGATGCCGACCCCGTGCAGGCCGCCCGAGACCTTGTAGGAATTCTGGTCGAACTTCCCGCCCGCATGGAGCTGGGTCATGATGACCTCGGCGGCGGACACCCCTTCCTCGGCGTGGATGTCGACCGGGATGCCACGGCCGTTGTCGGCGACGGTGACGGAGCCGTCGCCGTTGAGCGTCACCTCGATGTGATCGCAATAGCCGGCCAGCGCCTCGTCGATGGCGTTGTCGACCGCCTCGTAGACCATGTGGTGGAGCCCGGAGCCGTCGTCGGTGTCGCCGATGTACATGCCCGGGCGCTTGCGCACCGCCTCCAGGCCGCGCAGCACCTTGATGGAGTCGGCGTCGTAGGCCTCGGCGCCGTTGTCGGCGACCAAGGCTTCGTTCTCATGCGCCTGGCTCTTGCCCTGGGTCATGGCGTCAATCCCGCGGCGTGACCACGGCGTCCTCCACATGGAAGAACCGGGCCCGGGCCCGCAGGGGGGCGAACAGCCCGGCCTCCGTGCCCGTGTACCAGGCCTGGGCGCCGGTGGCTTCGACATGGTCGAACAACGCCTCGCGGCGGCCCGGGTCCAGGTGCGCGGCCACCTCGTCGAGCAGCAGGATGGGCACCGAGCCGCGCTCCGCCGCCTGCAGGCGCGCCCCGGCCAGCACCAGGGCGATAAGCAATGCCTTCTGCTCGCCGGTGGAGCACTGCTCGGCGGGCAGCCCCTTGGCCAAGTGGCGGACCTGGACGTCGCTCCGGTGAGCGCCGACCGCGGTGCTGCCGGTCTCGGCGTCGCCACGTCGGGACGCCGCCAGGCTGTCACGCAGCCGGTCTTCGACGACCAGCGCCGGGCCGTCGTCGAGCCACGACTCCACGGCCCCGCTCACGGCCACGGCGGCCCCGGGGAAGGGGCCCGTGGACGTGGCGCACACGGCGGCCAGGCGCCCGGCCGCCTCGCGGCGCGCCGCCGCCACCGCCACCCCCTTGGCCGCCATGGTGTCTTCCAGGGCGCCCAGCCAGGCCGGGTCGGCATCGCGGCCATGGGTGCGCAGGAGCCGGGCGCGCTCGCGCATGGCGTGGTCGTAGGCGCGGACGCGGCCGGCATGGGCCTGATCGAGGCCGAACACCAGCCGGTCGAGGAAGCGCCGCCGGGCCGGGGCGCCCTCGACGAACAGCCGGTCCATCTGCGGCGTCAGCCACACCGCGTTCAGGTGGTCGGACAGCGCCGCCTGGCTGCGCGCCGGCTGGCCGTCCACGTGCACGGCCCGCTTCTCGCCCTCCGCCGTCACCAGCCCGGTCCCGATCTCGACCACGCCGTCGGCGGTATGCACCCGCGCCGCCGCCGCCCAGCCGCGGCCGTCCGGGACCGGCCCGTCGGCCTCGCCGGGGCCACGGCGGATGACGTCGGTGAGCCGCGCCCGCCGCAGGCCGCGGCCGGGCACCAGGAACGACAGCGCCTCCAGCACGTTGGTCTTGCCGGCCCCGTTGGGCCCGGCCAGCACCACCGTGCCGTCGCCCGCCTCCAGCCGCAGATGGTCGTAGCAGCGGAAATCGGTCAGGGTCAGGCGAACGGCGGACGGCCCCGCCGCCGGGCCGGCCGCATGGCGTCCGCCGGCGCCTTCCGCTTCGGCGGTGTCCGCCAAATCGTCCCTCATGGCCAACGCTTGCGAGCCCATGGGGGCCGCGCCTTCCCGTTCCCGCCTCGGATCACACGCGCATGGGCATGAGCACGTAGATCGCGCTGTCGTCGCCCATCTCGCGCAGGACGGTCGGGGAGGCGGCGTCCGCCATGGCGAAGTCCGCGTTGTCGCCCGCGATCTGCTGGGTGATGTCGAGGAGGTAGCGGGAGTTGAAGCCGATCTCCAGAGGCTCGCCCTGGTAGGAGACCTCCAGCTCCTCCTTGGCGCTGCCGGCGTCGGGGCTGGTGGCGGACAGCTCCAGGGTGCCGTTGTTGAGGCTGAGCTTCACCGCCCGGGACTTCTCGCTGGAGATGGCGGAGACCCGGTCCACCGCCGCCGCGAACAGCCGCCGGTCGACCTCCATGCGCTTGTCGTTGTTGACCGGGATCACGCGCTCGTAATCGGGGAAGGTGCCGTCGATCAGCTTCGAGGTGAGCACGGCGTCGTCGAAGGAGAAACGGATCTTGGTCTCCGACAGGGCCACCGCGACCTCGTCCACGGTCTCGTCGATGAGCTTGCGCAGCTCGGCGACGGTCTTGCGGGGCACGATGATGCCGGGCATGGCGGCGGCGCCGTCGGGCAGCGGCACGTCGACACTGGCCAGGCGGTGCCCGTCGGTGGCCACCGCGCGCAGGACGTCGACCCCGTCGCGCTGCGCCTTGTGCAGGTAGATGCCGTTGAGATAGTAGCGGGTCTCCTCGGTGGAGATGGCGAACCGGGTGCGGTCGACCAGGCCGCGCAGGTCCCCGGCGGCGAGGCTGAAGGCGTGCGGCAGATCGCCGCCGGCCATGACCGGGAAATCCTCGGTCGGCAGGCAGGCCAGCGTGAACCGTGAGCGGCCCGAGGTCAGGGCCAGCTGGCCGCTGCCGTCGCTGTCCAGCTCCACCTGCGCCCCCTCGGCGAGCTTGCGGACGATCTCGTAGAGCGTGTGGGCGGGCACCGTAGTGGCGCCCGGGGTGGCGACGTCGGCGTCCACCGCATCGACGATATCCAGGTCCATGTCGGTGGCGTTCAGGCTCAGCCGGCCGTCGGCCGCCTGCAGCTTGACGTTGGACAGGATGGGAATGGTGTTGCGGCGCTCGACGACGCTCTGAACGTGGCTCAACGACCTCAACAATTCGGCACGTTCGATGGTCAGTTTCATAGGTCTGCGGGTATCCTTGGCGTGGGTCCCCCAGGGTCATCTGCCGCCCGGCCTTCCCCCCGAAGGCGGTGGCGGTTGGGGCCGCTGAGAACGGCCTCGCGGGGACGTCGGCATTATAGCAGAAGGCCAAGGCAGCCGAAGCTTTTTCCGCCGCGTCCGCGGCGTCCGGCACCCCCTGTGGCGGGGTGGTGAAAGGCCCGGCCCGGGGGGCCGGTATCAGCCCTCCAGCATGCGCCTGAGCAGCTCCACGTCCTCGGCGAAGGTGGCGTCGTGCTCGCGCAACTCGTCCACCTTGCGCACGGCGTGCATGACCGTGGTGTGGTCGCGGCCGCCGAACTTGCGGCCGATCTCCGGCAGCGACCGCGTGGTAAGCTGCTTGGCCAGGTACATGGCCACCTGACGCGGCCGGGCCACCGACCGGGCGCGCCGGGCCGAGTGCATGTCCGAGAGGCGGATGTTGAAGTGCTGGGCCACCCGCTTCTGGATGTCCTCGATGGTCACCCGCCGGTCGTTGGAGCGCAGCAGGTCGTGCAGGACCTCCTGGGTGGACTCCAGCGTGATGTCCCGTCCCACCAACTGGGCGTGGGCGACCACCCGGTTCAGGGCCCCCTCCAACTCGCGCACGTTGGCGGTGATCCGGTGGGCCAGGAACTCCATGACCTTGCGCGGCACCTCCACCTGAAGCTGCTCGGCCTTGGACTGCAGGATGCCGAGGCGGAGCTCGTAGGTGGTGGGATGGATGTCGGCCACCAGGCCGCAGCTCAGGCGCGACTTCAGCCGCTCCTCCATGCCCTGCAGGTCGGACGGCGACTTGTCGGCGGAGATGACGATGCTGCGGCCCTGGTCGACCAGGGCGTTGAAGGTATGGAAGAACTCCTCCTGGGTCGATTCCTTGCCGCTGATGAACTGGACGTCGTCGATCATCAGCACGTCCACCGAGCGGAATTGATCCTTGAAGTCCACGGTGTTCTGCTCCCTGAGCGCGCGGACGAAGCGGTACATGAACTTCTCGGCCGACAGGTAGACCACGGTGCGCGACGGGTCGCGCTCGCGGACCTTCCAGGCGATGGCGTGCATCAAGTGGGTCTTGCCCAGCCCCACGCCGCTGTAGAGGAACAGCGGATTGAACGGCACCGCGCCCGCCTCGCCGACCCTCTGGGCGGCGGCGTAGGCGAATTCGTTGGGCTTGCCGACCACGAACCGGTCGAAGGTGAACCGCGGGTCGAGGGGCGCGCTGAGCGTGTCACGCTCGGCGTCCGGTACACCCGGCTCGCGTATCGCGGCCGGCCGTGCCGCCGCCTTGCCCGCCAGCGCCGGCCGTTGGCCACCATTGCCGCCACCGGCGGGTGGCCGTGTCGACCGCTCCGGCTGAACCACCACGTCGATGGCCTGCACCCGCGGGTCCTCGCTGCCCCACAGGTCGCGCAGGCGATCCACGTAGTGGGCCATCAACCAATCACGCATGAACCGCGTCGGCACCGCCAGCGTGACGGAACCGTTGCGCGCCTCACGGACCGTGATGGGCTTCAACCAGCTTTGATAGGCCGTCTCTCCGATTTCCGATCGCAACAGACCCGCAACCCGAGTCCACTGGGCATCCAGCCCGCCCTCCGAGCCTCCCGACGTCATCATCATGTTCGCAGCCGCCCCATGTCCTGGCAGGGCGCGGTCGGCCAGCACGCCTATTACGGGAAACGCGGCCACCCCAAGACGGGCTGCCGGACTTCCCAAATGCGGCGTGGTATGTTCTGACCACCCCCCGAGATTGGCGATTTCGTCTCCCTGACCCCCAAAAATAATTTTCTAATATCATTTCCGTAAAACCCGCGCCGCCGTCAAATAAAACTGGGCTACCTGCTGCCGACGGACAAATAGACACCCCACCCGAGCGAGACAGCGACGTTCACCGATGCTTTCAACGATTGAGAGTCCGATGGATTTGTGGGCCCAAAACACCAACGAATACTTGATCGCGGACCTTGGCGCGTTCGGGCCGGTGAGAAATGTACCGACGGCGCCGGACGCATTCAACGAGATCAAAAGGAGTACGAATCAAATAATTCCCTTGACTCGGAGAAAGCCGATGATTCCGTTGGGGCAACCTCTGGTACGAAAGAGCCGGTGCCCGAAAATGGGGTCGCGGGCCGGGCGGCGACGGGTTCGGCCCCGGCCGAATTCCGCCCCGCCGATCATCGGAAATCGGTGATGCGCCAGGGCCGCGCCGACGTTCCGGCGCACCACCAGGGCGTTTCAGGAGTGGGTTGGTTGGCGCGCCGGCCTCAGGCCGACATGGCCTTGATGCGGGCGGACAGGCGCGACAGCCTGCGGGCCATGGTGTTGCGATGCACGACACCCTTGTTGACCCCCCGCGCCAGTTCCGGTTCGGCGGCGCGGAAGGCGGCCACGGCCTGCTCCTTGTCGCCGCTCTCGATGGCCAGCTCGACCTTCTTGAGGTAGGTGCGGATCCGGCTCACCCGCGCGCGGTTGACCGCGGTGCGGCGCACCGTCTGGCGGATGCGTTTCTTGGCCGACTTGTGATGGGCCATCGGGAACCGTGTCCTCGGCTGTCCAGGGGCGACGGAGGCTGGCTTATAAGGCCGGCCCCCGGCCCCGTCAACCCCAAGCGGGCTACTGGTTCTTGAAGTCCGGCTTGCGCTTCTCCGAAAACGCCGCCATGCCCTCCTTCTGGTCGGCGGTGGCGAAGGTGGCCCAGAACAGGCGGCGCTCGTAGTTGACGCCCTCGGCCAGGGTGGTCTCGAAGGCGCGGTTGATGGCGTCCTTGGCCATGAACACGGCGGGACGGGAGAACCCGGCGATGGTTTGCGCCATCTTGACCGCTTCGTCGACCAGGTCGGCGACGGGGACGATGCGGCTCACCAGCCCGGCGCGCTCGGCCTCCTCGGCATCCATCATGCGGCCGGTGAGGATCAGGTCCATGGCCTTGGCCTTGCCCACGGCCCTGGTCAGGCGCTGGGTGCCGCCGGCGCCGGGGATGGTGGCGATGGTGATCTCGGGCTGGCCGAACTTCGCGTTATCCGCGGCGATGATGGTGTCGCACATCATCGCCACCTCGCAGCCGCCGCCGAGGGCGAAGCCCGCCACCGCCGCGATCACCGGCTTGCGGGTCTTGGGCAGCTCTTCCCAGGTGGCGGTGATGAAGTTGGCCAGGTAGTTGTCGACGAAGGTGCTGTCCTGCATCTCCTTGATGTCGGCGCCGGCGGCGAAGGCCTTCTCGCTGCCGGTGAGGACCATGGCTCCGATCCCGTCGTCGGCGTCGAAGGTCCTGAGCGCGTCCCCGAGCTCGGTCATCAGGGGCGTGTTCAGGGCGTTGAGGGCCTTCGGCCGGTTCAGCGTGATAAGGCCGACCCGCCCCCGCGTCTCGACAAGGATGTTCTCGTAAGCCATGGGATTCTCCTAACTCCTGAACTCATTGACCGCCGGCGGGCGTCAGGGCGAAGCGGACCGTCGTGCCGGCGGACCCGGCCGACGCTTCGCCGGACCCCGGGAACTCCAGGGTCAGGGCCTCGCCCTCGCGCCGGAACGCCGCCGGGCCGGTCTGCCGCCAGCCGAGCTGGGGCAGGGTATCGGCGTAGAAGCGCAGCACCGCGTCGCGGCTCACCTCGCCGCCGGCCACCGCTTCGACGATGCGTCCCTCCGGGGTGTCGAAAACCATGCCGGCGCCTGCGTCCTCGGCAAGACCCTCCATGAGCGGCAGGTCCTCGATGCCGGTGACGAAATTGTCGTCGGCCGCCGGCGCCGCCGCCGCCAGCAGGACGGCGCTGGCAAGAACGACGGGAAGGGCGAGGAACCGGGTGGGGCGCGGCATGGGCCCGTTCTTACATCAGCGTTGCCGCATCGCACAATAGAAAGTGGAGCGACCGCTTTGAACGATGCGGCGAATGCCGCCGCCGTCCGCCGGGTCGCAGGTGCAACCCGGACAGGCCAGGCCCTCGCGGTCGTAGACGGCGAACCGGTGCTGGAAGGTCCCCAACTCGCCGCCCGGCCGACGGTGATCGCGCAGGGACGACCCGCCGGCGGCGATGGCGTCGGTGAGCACGGCGACGATGGCGGCGGCGAGCCGTCCCGCGCGCCGGCCGACGATGGTGCCGCCCCGCCGACGCGGCGACAGGCGCGCCCGGAACAGGCTCTCGCAGGCGTAGATGTTGCCCAATCCGGCGACCACGGTCTGGTCGAGCAGCGCCGCCTTGACCGGACCCCGGCGGCCGGCCAGACGCGCCGCCAGGACGGCGCCGTCGAAATCGGGATCCAGGGGTTCCGGCCCCAAACCCGCCAGCAGCGGGTGAGTCGACAGGGTTTCCGCCTGTCCGAGGTCCATCAGGCCGAACCGGCGGGGGTCGTGGAACACGACCGAAACGCCGGCATCGGTGGTCAGGACCACATGGTCGTGGGTCTGCGGCGCCGACCCCGCGCTCTCGATGCGCACGCGGCCGGACATGCCCAGGTGCATGAGGAGGACCATGCCGTCGTCCAGGTGGGCGAGGATGTACTTGCCGCGGCGTCCCAGCCGGTCCACGCGGCGGCCGGCGAGCCGCCGGGCCAGGTCCGTCGGCAAGGGGCGGCGCAGGTCGGCCCGACGCGCCGTCACGCGGACGATGCGCCGGCCCTCCAGCACCGGTGCCAGGCCGCGGCGCACGGTCTCGACTTCTGGCAGTTCGGGCATGGCCTTACCCTAGCGGTCCCGCCAGGCATGCGCTATGGTCCCGGCCATGGGGAGGGACAACAACCCGCACGCGAGCGAGCGACCGGGAGCGGACGGCGCCACCACCCATTTCGGGTATCGCGAGGTGGCGGAGGACGACAAGGAGTCGCTGGTCCGCGACGTGTTCGACAGCGTCGCCTCGCGCTACGACCTGATGAACGACCTGATGAGCGTCGGCATCCACCGCCTGTGGAAGGCCGCCCTCATGGACTGGCTGGGGCCGCGCCCCGACATGAGCCTGCTCGACGTGGGCGGCGGCACCGGCGACATCGCGCGCCGCTTCCGCCGGCGCGGCGGCGGCCACGTGTGGGTGTGCGACATCAACACCGAGATGCTGGCCACGGGACGCGACCGGGCCATCGACCGCGGCCACCTGGAGGGCATCACCTGGGTGTGCGGGGACGCCGAGCGGCTGCCCATCGCCGATGCCAGCGTCGACGCCTACACCATCGCCTTCTGCATCCGCAACGTGACCCGGATCGACCACGCCCTGGCCGAGGCGCGGCGGGTGCTGAAGCCGGGCGGCCGGTTCCTGTGCCTGGAGTTCTCGCAGGTGGTGGTGCCGGTGCTCGACCGCTTGTACGACGCCTACTCCTTCCATGTGCTGCCGGCGCTGGGCCAGATGGTGACCGGCAACCGGGAGGCCTACCAGTACCTGGCCGAGAGCATCCGCCGCTTCCCGGCCCAGGACGCGTTCGCCGCCATGATCGCCGCCGCCGGGCTCGACCAGGTGCGGGTGCGCAACCTGTCGGCCGGCATCGCCGCCATTCACTCGGCATGGCGCACCTGACGGCCGGCCGCCGGGGCGTCCCGCCGATCCTGAGCCCCGGCCCATGATCCGCATTGCCCGCAACGTCGCGCGCCTGCTCAGGATCGCCGTCATCCTGGCGCGTCACGACGCCCTGTTCCCGCTCGAGATCCTCGAGGTGGCGCCGGCCGTGGTGCTGGCCGCCCGCCTGGTCTCGCGGCGCCGCGAGGCGGGACGGCCCGGCCAGCGGCTGGCCCGCGCCCTCAACGAGGCGGGCCCCAGCTTCATCAAGCTCGGCCAGGCCCTGTCCACCCGGTCCGACCTGCTGGGCGAGGACCTGACGGCGGACCTGTCGGACCTCCAGGACCGGCTGCCGCCCTTCAGCGGCGCCGAGGCCCGCGCCGCCATCGAGGCCGAGTTCGGCCAGTCCATGGACACCCTGTTCGCCCATTTCGACGACACGGCGGTCGCCGCCGCCTCCATCGCCCAGGTGCATTTCGCGGTCACCGCCGACGGCCGCGAAGTGGCGGTCAAGGTCCTGCGTCCGAACATCGAGGGGGCGTTCAAGGGCGACCTGGATCTGTTCCTGTGGGTAGCCGAGCTGGTGGAGCGCACCCAGCCCGAATGGCGGCGCCTGCGCCCCGTCGAATCCGTCCGCACCCTGGCCGAAAGCGTGGAAATGGAGATGGACCTGCGCTTCGAGGCTGCGGCGGCCGCCGAGATGGGGGAGAACTTCGCCGACGACCCGACCTTCAACCTGCCCCAGGTGGACTGGGTGCGCACCGGCCGGAGGGTGCTGACCACCGAGCGGGTGGCCGGCGTTCCGGTCTCCGACCGGACGGCGCTGCTGGCCGCCGGCCACGATCCCCACGCGGTGCTGGAAAAGGCGGCCGGCGCCTTCTTTCACCAGGTGTTCCGTGACGGCTTCTTCCACGGCGACCTCCACCCCGGCAACCTGTTCGTGCGCGCCGACGGCAACGTCGCCGCCGTCGACTTCGGCATCATGGGCCGCATCGAACGTGATACCCGGCGGCACCTGGGCGAGCTGCTGCTGGCGTTCCTCAATCGCGACTACCGGCGCGCCGCGGAGGTCCATTTCGAGGCGGGCTGGATTCCGGCCGACCGCTCGGTCGACGTGTTCACCCAGGCCTGCCGGTCCATCGGCGAGCCCATCCTGGACAAGCCGCAGAACGAGATCTCCATCGCCCGCCTCCTGGGGCAGCTTTTCCAGGTGACCGAGACCTTCCAGATGGAGACCCAGCCGCAGCTCCTGCTGCTGCAGAAGACCATGCTGGTGGCCGAAGGCACGGGCCGCAAGCTGGCGCCCGACGCCAACATGTGGTTCCTGGCCCGCCCCCTGATCGAGACCTGGATCGCCGACACCCTGGGGCCCGAGGCCCGCATTCGCGAGACCGTGGGCGACGTGGCGGCGGCCTTTTCGCGGCTGCCGCGGGTGCTCGACGGCGCCGAGCAGGCGACCGCCATGCTGGCCGACGGCCGGCTCAAGCTCCATCCGGACACCATCCGGGCCCTGCGGGCCGACGACAACGGGCGGTCGTCGTTGGTGGCCTTGTGGATCATCGTGGTCGTGCTGATCCTCCTGCTGGTGTTGGCCTGATCATCGCTCATTCAACGCCGGGGACACGGGGGGTTCCGCTGCGTTTCATAACCCCCGGTGCCCGGTCGTACCCGCAATGCGATCAGGTCTTTTTTGCAATTCGGACCTGTAAAATAACGCTTGCGCCGCGGCACCGGCTCCCTTTAAGCTATTAACACATAATTTGCGTAAATCTTGTGTGCGGTGCCGATGCTTAAGGACAACCGCGTTTTATTAATCGTCTCGGGTGGTATCGCCGCCTATAAGGTGCTCGAGGTGATCCGCCGCCTGCGCGAGACCGGCGCCGCCGTGCGCTGCGTGCTCACCCGCGCCGGGGCCCAGTTCGTGACGCCCCTGTCCCTGGCCGCCCTCAGCGAGGACAAGGTCTACGAGGACCTGTTCTCCCTCACCGACGAGAGCGAGATGGGGCACATCCGCCTGTCGCGGGAGGCCGACCTGCTGCTGGTCGCCCCGGCGACCGCCAACATCCTGGCCAAGATGGCCGCAGGTCTGGCCGACGACCTGGCGACCACCCTGTTGCTGGCCACCGACAAGCCGGTGATGGTGGCGCCGGCCATGAACGTGCGCATGTGGGAGCATCCCGCCACCCGCGCCAACCTGGCGACCCTGGAAGGGCGCGGCGTCCTGCGGGTGGGCCCCGAGGAGGGGGAGATGGCGTGCCACGAATGGGGCATGGGGCGCATGGCCGAGCCCGAGACCATCGTCGCGGCGGTGACCGGGTTCCTGGCCGCGCCCAAGCGGCTGGCCGGACATCGGGCCCTGGTCACCAGTGGTCCCACCCACGAGGCCATCGACCCGGTGCGCTTTCTCGCCAACCGGTCGTCGGGCAAGCAGGGCCACGCCATCGCCGGCGCCCTGGCGCGCCTGGGGGCGGAGACGGTGCTGGTCACCGGGCCGACGGTGCAGCCCGACCCGCCCGGCGTCACCGTCACCCATGTGGAATCGGCGACCGAGATGCTGGCCGCCTGCCGGGACGCCCTGCCGGTGACCGTGGCCGTGTGCGCCGCCGCCGTGGCCGACTGGCGGCCGGCCGCCCCGGCGGACGGCAAGATCAAGAAGAACGGCGCCCCCCCGGCCATCGCGCTCACCGAGAACCCGGACATCCTGGCCACCTTGAGCGCCGCCGGCAACGCCCGGCCGCGGCTGGTGGTGGGCTTCGCCGCCGAGACCGAGCAGGTGCTCGACAACGCCAAGGCCAAGCGCCGGCGCAAGGATTGCGACTGGATCGTCGCCAACGACGTGTCGCCGGCCACCGGCACCTTCGGCGGCGACGGCAATACGGTGCACCTGGTGATGGGGCCGGTGGACGGGCAGGGCGGCGAGGAGACGGTCGAGCATTGGCCGGCGCTGACCAAGGTGGCGGTCGCCGAGCGCCTGGCCGGGCGCATCGCCGACGCCTTGGAGGACGGGACATGAGCGACCTCCAGGTGGCCATCCGGCGGCTCGACCATGGCCGCGACCTGCCGCTTCCGGCCTACGCCACCGCCCATGCGGCAGGCGTCGACCTGATGGCCGCCGTCGACGGGCCGCTGACCCTGGCGCCGGGGGACCGCGCCCGCATCCCGTCGGGGATCGCCATCGCCCTGCCGCCGGGCTACGAGGCCCAGGTGCGCCCACGGTCCGGCCTCGCCCACGACGACGGGGTCACGGTCCTCAACGCCCCGGGCACCATCGACGCCGACTACCGGGGCGAGATCGGCGTCATCCTGGTCAATCTGGGCCGCTCCGCCTTCACCGTCGAGCGCGGCATGCGGGTCGCCCAGATGGTGGTGGCGCCGGTCAACACGGTGCGCTGGCGCGAGGTGGAGCGCCTTCCGGAGACGGCCCGCGGCGCCGGCGGGTTCGGCTCCACCGGAACAACTCGGGGGGAGTAACCGGCGATGTTGCGCCTGTCCAAGAAGACCCTGTTCGCCATCGAGGCGGTATTGGATATCGGCTACCACTCGGGCAGCGAGCCCGTTCAGAGCCGCGAGATCACCCGCCGCCAGGGGATTCCGCGCCGCTACCTGGAGCAGGCCCTGCAACAGTTGGTGCGCCAGGGCATCCTGGTGGGGGTGCGCGGCCCGCGCGGTGGCTACCGCCTGGCCCGCGAGCGGCGGCGCATCACCGTCGGCGACATCGTCCGCGTGGTGCGCAAGATGGAGACCGCCGAGGAGGCCGACGACAACGCCGCCGGCTCGCCCCTCGGCCTCAAGGTCGTGCGTCCGTTGTGGTCGGAGCTGCAGGACGACATCATGACCCGGCTCGACGCCATGACCATCGACGACCTGTGCACCCGCGCCAACGAGGCCGGGATTGTCAGCGAAGGGCGGAGAAATCTCGACTTCTCCATCTGATCCATCCGGCGTTTTGGACCGTAGTGAAAGCGGGACAACCACGCTATGCTCGGCGGCCGGAACCGGCCATGGGAGGTAGGCCATGTCGAAAGGCGTGAACCCGTCGAAGGCACTGGAGACGGCCGTCACCCCGGTGATGCGTGACCGCATCTACGACAGCATCCTCGAGACCATCGGCTCGACGCCGATGGTGCGGCTGGGCAAGCTGGCCCAGGCCGCCGGCTGCAAGGCCGACCTGCTGGGCAAGTGCGAGTTCTTCAACCCCCTGGCCTCGGTCAAGGACCGCATCGGCCTGGCCATGATCGAGGCCGCCGAGGCGCGCGGCACCCTCGGGCCCGGCGCCGTGCTCGTCGAGCCCACGTCCGGCAACACGGGGATCGCGCTGGCCTTCGTCTGTGCCGCCAAGGGCTACCGGCTGATCCTGACCATGCCGGAAAGCATGTCGGTGGAGCGCCGCAAGATGCTCGCCCTCTTGGGCGCCGAGATCGACCTCACGCCGGCGGCCAAGGGCATGACCGGCGCCGTCCAGCGGGCCGAGGAGCTGCTCACCAAGATCCCCGGCTCCGTCATGCTGCAGCAGTTCGAGAACCCGGCCAATCCGGAGGTCCACCGGCAGACCACCGCCGAGGAGATCTGGCGCGACACCGGCGGTGCCGTCGACGTGGTGATCAGCGGCATCGGCACCGGCGGCACCCTGACCGGCGTCTCCGACGTGCTCAAGGCGCGCAAGCCCGGCGTGCGCATGGTCGCCGTGGAGCCGGAGGACAGCCCGGTGCTGTCCGGCGGCGTGCCCGGCCCCCACAAGATCCAGGGCATCGGCGCCGGCTTCGTCCCCGGCGTCCTGGACACCAACTCCATCGACGAGGTGCTCAAGATCGGCAACGAGACGGCGTTCATCATCGCCCGCAAGGTGGCCCAGCTGGAGGGCATGCCGGTCGGCATCTCGTCGGGCGCCGCCCTCGCCGCGGGCCTGGAAATCGGCGAGCGGCCCGGCATGGAGGGCAAGACCATCGTCGTCATCCTGCCGTCGTTCGCCGAACGCTACCTGTCCACGCCCCTTTTCGACGGCCTGGGTCTGGAATAGACTCGCGGGCCGGCCGGCGTCGCGGACCGCCGGGTGGCGGCACGGGCACCGTCGTCATGGATTTCTCCGAAGACCAGGTCAAGCGCTACGCCCGCCACATCCTGCTCAGGGAGGTGGGCGGCGAGGGGCAGGCGCGGCTGCTGGAGTCGAAAGTGCTGGTGGTGGGTGCCGGCGGCCTGGGCTCGCCGTTGCTGCTCTATCTGGCCGCCGCCGGCGTCGGCACCCTGGGCGTGGTCGACGACGACGTGGTCGATCTCAGCAACCTGCAGCGCCAGGTGGTGCACGGCACCGCCAGCGTCGGCCGGGCCAAGGTGGACAGCGCCCGCGAGACCCTGGCCGCCATCAACCCCGACGTCCGGGTCGTCGCCCACAACCGGCGGCTCGGCGTGGACAACGCCGCCGACCTGGTGGCCGGCTACGACCTTGTGGCCGACGGCAGCGACAACTTCGCCACCCGCTTCCTGGTCAACGACGCCTGTTATTTCGCCCGCACGCCCCTGGTCTCGGCGGCCATTCTCAGGTTCGACGCGCAGATCTACACCTTCAAGGCCTACGCCGAGGACGAGGCCGGCGACCACGGACCCTGCTACCGGTGCCTGTTCCGCGAGCCGCCGCCGCCCGGGCAGATCCCGTCGTGCGCCGAGGCCGGCGTCCTCGGCGCCCTGTGCGGCATGGTGGGCTCCCTGCAGGCCACCGAGGTGCTCAAAGAGCTGCTGGGCATCGGCGCTGGCCTGGCCGGCTGGCTGCTCATCGTCGACGGGCTGAGCTGCGAGTTCCGCAAGGTCAAGGTGCGGCGGGACCCGGACTGCCCCCTGTGCGGACGCGCCCCGGCGATCACGGACCTGTCCGTCCATGCCGCCTGACCGACCGCTCGACAAGCTGTCCGTGGTCGTGTTCTCCGGCGACTACGCGCGCATCCACTACGCCCTGGTCATGGCCGGCGGGGCCGCCGCCATCGGCGTCCCGGTGACCCTGTTCTTCACCATGGGGGCGTGCCGCGCCCTGGCCGTCGCCGGCGCCGACGGCGCGCCGGCATGGAGGGCGCTGGACGCCGGCGACGGCAGCGGACCGGGCGGCGCCGGCATCGCCGACGACGGCCTGGTGACCCGCGGCGTCGCCGGGTTCGAGGAGCTGCTGACCGCCTGCCCGACCCTGGGCGTCCGGATCATGGTGTGCGAGATGGGGCTCCGCGCCATGGGCCTGGACTCCGGCGGCCTGCGGCCCGATCTCCCCATCGAGCCGGGGGGCGTGGTCACGTTCCTCAACGACGCCTCCAAGGACGGCTCCCTGCTGTTCGTGTGACGCCGTCCCCCCGCTGGGCCCTGCGCGTCGATCGGATGGCCAATCCCTTGAAAAACCAAGGATGTCGAGGGATGTAGGGGGCCGGGTGGCGGTATTGCTGCCGCCTCCCATGTTGCATGGGGGCGGGGATTCGTGAGAGTGTGGGCCCGACGCCGATGGTCGTCGGGAAGGAACAAAAGCATGAGCGTTCGGGAGATCCTCAATCGAAAAGGGTCGAGGCTGGTGACCTGCCGACCGGAAGACACCGTGGAGTCGGCGGCGACCATCCTGACCTCCAACGAGATCGGCGCCCTGCCGGTGCGGGATGCCGAAGGGCGCCTGGTTGGCGTGATCTCGGAACGGGACATCGTGCGCGGCCTGTCGGAGCGCGGCAAGGTCATGGCGCTGCACGTCAGGGACCTGATGACGTCGGGCGCCGTGGTGGTTCCGCCCGACGCCTCGCTCAAGGACGTGTGGCGGATCATGGCCCAGCGCCACATCCGCCACCTGCCCGTGGTCGAGGACAACAAGCTCATCGGCATGATCAGCGTGCGCGACGTGGTCGAGTTCCGCCTCGAGCAGTCCGAGCTGGAACGCAACGTCCTCAAGGACTACGCCATCACCGGCCGCTGACGTCAGCCGGCCGCAACGTCGCCCGACACCTGGTTGGGCGGCACCCGCCCCTCGGCGAAGGCCGTGATGTTGGCGATCACGGATTCGCCCATGTCGATGCGCCCTTCGATGGTGGCCGACCCCAGATGGGGCAGCAGGACCACGTTGTCCAGCTTGAGCAGCTTGGGGTTGACCGCCGGCTCGTTCTCGAACACGTCGAGCCCGGCGCCGCCGATGTCGCCACTGACCAGCAGGCGGACCAGGCCGGTCTCGTCGATGACCTCGCCGCGCGAGGTGTTGACGATGTAGGCGTGGGGCTGGAGCAGCCGCAGCCGCCGCTGCGACAGCAGATGGAAGGTGGCCGGCGTGTGCGGGCAGTTGACCGAGATGATGTCCATGTGGGCCAGCATCTGGTCCAGGCTCTCCCAGTAGGTGGCCCCCAGCTCGGCCTCCAGCTCCGGCGCCACCCGGCGCCGGTTGTGGTAGTTGATGGACAGGCCGAAGCCGCGGGCGCGGCGGGCGACGGCGGAGCCGATGCGTCCCATGCCGATGATGCCCAGCCGCTTTCCCCGAATGCGGTTGCCCAGCATCCAGGTCGGCGACCACCCCGTCCAGTCGCCGCGGCGGACGATGCGCTCGCCTTCGGTCATGCGGCGGGGGACGGCGAGGATCAGCGCCATGGTGATGTCGGCGGTGTCCTCGGTGAGCACGTCCGGCGTGTTGGTGACGGTGATGCCGTGCCGGCCGGCGGTAGCCAGGTCGATGTGGTCGACGCCGGTGCCGTAGTTGGCGATCAGCCGCACTTTCGGCGCCCCCGCCCCCAGCACGGCGGCGTCGATGTGATCGGTGACCGTGGGCACCAGAACGTCGGCGCCCGCCATGGCCTCGGCAAGCTGGTCCGAGGACAGGGGAACGTCGTCGCCGTTGAGGCGGACGTCGAAGCGCTCCATCAGCCGCGTCTCGATAACGTCCGGCAGCTTGCGGGTCACGGTGACCTGCAGTCTGTCGCGTGACATGGATGGCCCTCCCGATGCCGGCCCGGTCCGGGTTGCCCCTTCGTCTTGACCCTCTCCGGCGCGGCTTATAATACCAAGTTCCCGGCGTGATCGTGGCCGTTTCTTGACCCTCGTGGACCGGTGATCCGATGGATGGCGGCTGGCCCCGTACCGTGATGTTGTTCGCCCTGCTGGCGCTGGCGGCGGCGCCCGTCGGCGCGGCCCCCGAGGGCTCGGGCCTGCCGTTGCCGCGGTTCGTCAGCCTGCGGGCCGACGAGGTCAACCTGCGCACCGGACCGGGAGTCCAATACCCGGTGGATTGGGTCTACCAGCGGCGCTACCTGCCGGTGGAGGTGATCGCCGAATACAACACCTGGCGCAAGGTCCGGGACTGGGAGGGGACCCAGGGCTGGATCCACCGCAGCATGATCGACGGACGGCGCACCATGATCGTCAAGGGCAAGCGGCGCACCCTGCGCCAGCGGGCCGACAGCGACAGCCTGCCGGTGGCGATCGCCGAGCCGGGAGTGATCGGACGCCTGCTCGAATGCCCCGACGGCAGCGGCTGGTGCCGGATCGAGGTGGGGCCGCACGAAGGCTGGCTGCGCCGCGCCGAGTTCTGGGGCACCCACCGCGGCGAGGTGGTGCGTTAAGCCCGGTTCAGTCGAAGTCGTCGGCCAGGGCCGCGCGCACGGTGTCGGGCATGACCGCCATGTGGCCGTAGCCATCGTGTCCGATGGCGGCCACGATCCGCGCGCCGGACCGGCGGAAGCGCGCCATCTGGTCGTCCGTGAACGGGAAATGGAGGAAGTGGACGGAAGACGTCTTGCCGTCCTCCGTCGTCCGCTCCACGTCGCCTTCGGGGACGGCGCGCACGGTCTCGCCGTCCACGTCGAGGGTCACCGTGCCTTCGACGCCGCCCAGATTGCCCAGCACCTTGTTCCGCCGCACCGGATCGTCGATCTCGAACATCAGGGTGGCGACCAGCTCACGGCCCTGGGGAATCAAGGGGTTGTAGGCGCGAAGCTCATCCTCGATCTGCTCGTCGCCGCCCTTCTCGATGTGCAGCATCTCGTGGATCTGGTGCCACATGGTGTCGTAGTTCTCGAAGTAGAGCGTGGCGTCCGGCCCCACGGCGAGGCGGCGCTCCTTCTTCATGGCCGTCACCGCCCGGCGGCGCTCGGTGCGCACCCGGGCATAGGCGTCCATGGGCATGATGTCGTCTCGGGTGATGGTACGGGGGGACATGGGGGCACGCTCCTCTAGAGGCCGTAGGCCAGGGCCATCAGTTGAACCGGGTGCTGGGCCGTGCCGACGGAGTCCGTCGACGCGCCGTCGCCCAGCATCTCCATGCCCTGCACGATGTGGTCGCGGGCCAGCGGGCATTCGGAGACCACGAACGCCGACTTCTGCTTGACCGCGTCGCGGGCCACCGGCTTGCCCACCTTGATGCCGACCTCGAAGGTGTCCTTCATCACCCCCCACGACCCGCCGTGGCCGGAGCAGCGCTCGATGACCTTGACCTGGGTATCCGGCAGCAAGCGCAGCATGTCGGTGGCCTTCTGGCCCATGTTCTGGGCCCGGGCATGGCAGGCGATATGGACGGTGACGTCGCCGCCCAGGGGCTTGAGGCCGTCGGCCAGGCCCTCCTTGCGGGCGATGTCGACCACGTACTCGGTGGCATCGAAGGTGGCCTGGCTGAGGCGCTTGACGTCCTCGTCGTCGGGCACGATGAGGGGCCATTCGAACTTCAGCATGAGGCTGCATGAGGGCACCAGCCCGACCACGTCGTAGCCCTTGTCGATCCACGGCTTCATGGCGGCGGCGACGGTGCGTGCCTTGTCCGCCACGCCGCCCACGTCGCCGTGCTCCAGTTGCGGCATGCCGCAGCACTCGGGATAGACGACCTCGGTCTCGACGCCGTTGCGGGCCAGCACGCCGCGCAGGGCGACGCCGATGTCCGGGTTGTTGTAGTTGGCGAAGCAGGTGGCGTAGATGACCGCCTTGCGGCCGAAGGCGGGCGCGTCGCGGTTCACCGTCGGGGACTCGGCCCCGGCCTGGGCGACCAAGGTCTTGGCGTGATAGCGGGGCAGCTCGGCATCGCGGTGCACGCCGGCCACCGATTCCATGAGCGGGCGGGTCAGCGCGTTGCCGCGCCGGGTGGCCCAGTTGGTCAGGCCGGACATGCCGCAGCCCAGGCGCCCGTTGCGGTCGGTCTTGCCGAGCTGGCGCTGCATGGCGGGGACCTTGCCTTCGCGCAGCTCCACCGCCCGGTAGCGCAGCATCAGATGGGGGAAGTCCAGGTCGAACTCGTGCGGCGGCACGTACGGGCACTTGGTCAGGAAGCACATGTCGCACAGGGTGCAGGCATCGACCACCGGCTTGAAGTCGGCGCTGTCGACCGAATCCAGCTCGCCGGTCTCGGAGTCGTCGACGAGGTCGAACAGGCGCGGGAAGCTGTCGCACAGATTGAAGCACCGGCGGCATCCGTGGCAGATGTCGAACACCCGCCTGAGCTCCGCGTCCAGTTTCTCGCGGTCGTAGAAGTCGGCGTCCCGCCACGGGATCGGGCGGCGAACCGGCGCTTCCAGGCTGCCTTCACGCATAGGGGCTCTCCTTTCGCCGCCCGCGGGCGGGGCGGCCAAAGCATCAACAAAAACCGTTACGAATATGAGCGCGGGGGGCCCGCGGCCGGACCCCCCGCGGGATCAAAGTCCCGGAAGGACCCGGTCAGTCGAGGGTGTCGAGGGCCTTCTGGAAGCGCCCGGCATGGGACTTCTCGGCCTTGGCCAGGGTCTCGAACCAGTCGGCGATCTCGTCGAAGCCCTCGTCGCGGGCGGTCTTGGCCATGCCCGGGTACATGTCGGTGTACTCGTGGGTCTCGCCGGCGATGGCCGCCTTCAGGTTCTCGGCGGTGTTGCCGATGGGCAGGCCGGTGGCCGGGTCGCCGACGTCCTCGAGGAACTCCAGATGGCCGTGGGCGTGACCGGTCTCGCCCTCGGCGGTGGACCGGAACACGGTGGAGACGTCGTTGTAGCCCTCCACGTCGGCCTTCTGGGCGAAATACAGATAGCGGCGATTGGCCTGGGATTCGCCGGCGAATGCGTCCTTGAGGTTGTCTTCGGTCTTCGAGCCTTTCAGGTCAGCCATGGTATCCCTCTCGTGAATTTGGGTTTTCCAACAAACCAAACGAACCGGCACCCGTCCCGCTCCTGCGGCGGACGTTTGCCGGACACACTATGGCGGGCGGGGCTCAGGGAGTCAACAATTTTTTTAAGAATTCTAATCTAGGCTATAGAATTCTGTTTTTCTTTGATATTCACGCCGCCTCTTCGGCGAGCCTGATGACCACCTCGACGCTTTCGATGGTCGTGCCCGCAGGCGGGCTGGGCACCTCCGCGACCACCACCTGGTCACCCGGAATGTCGGCCAGGCGCCCCGAATCCTCGAAGTAGAAGTGATGGTGGGGATCGGTGTTGGTGTCGAAGTAGGACCGCGACGAATCGACCACGATCTCCCGCAGCAGCTTGGCCGCGGTGAACTGGTGCAGGGTGTTGTACACGGTGGCCAGGGACACGCGGATGTTGGCGCTCATCGCCTCGGCATGGAGTATTTCCGCGGTGACGTGGCGATCGCCCTTGTCGAACAACAGCTTGGCCAGGGCAAGCCGCTGGCGGGTCGGGCGCAGGCCCGACGCGCGAAGCCGTTCAAGAACTTGGCTGTAGGGTCTCACGACGCACCCTTTCTATTTGATTGAAACGCAACATGAATCCCGAGCCGGACTCGACAATATTAGAAAGCTTCTAGATTGACAAGAAAAATACGCCCCGCCCGTGCGCACCCCCGCACCGCCTTCGCACGCCACTCCATGGGCGCGCCGCCTCAATCCCCGGTGAGGATGCGGTCCACAAGCTGGCGCACGCTGGGCACGAAGCCGTTCTCGTAGAACGGGTCGGTGGCGAACCGATAGGCGTTGTGGCCGGCGAACATGAGGTTGGTCTCCACGTCGCCACCGTGGCTGATGGACTGCAGGGTCTTCTGGATGCAGAACGAGCGCGGGTCGGCCAGCTTGCCGGTGGTGCCGTCGCCGTTCTCCGACCAGTTGCTGAACCGGCACGAGGACAGGCAGCCCATGCAGCTCTGCTGATCGACCCGGATCTCCTCGGACTTCTCGGGGGTCACGAAGATCAGGGTGGAATCGGGGGTCTTCATCGGCTCAACGAACCCCTGCGCGATCCAGGTGTCGGCCCGCGCCTTGTCGGCGACGGTGAGGTACACCGGCCGCCCCCGCGCGCCCATGGGCAACGGCACCGTGTGGTCGCCCACCGGCTGGCGGGTATAGGCCACCTCGCGGTCGTTGCGGCCCTGCAGCTCGCGGATGAACTGGTTGCGGACCGCCGAGGAATAGAAACCGGTGGGGCTGAACCGGTTGAGGTACACGTCGCCGTCCTTGAGCGCCATCAGCCGCGCCTTCCAGGCGTCGCAGATGGGGCTTTCCTGGGTCAGCACGGGACGGGTGCCGAACTGGAAGGCGATGGGGCCCAGCTCCGGGTTGTCGATCCAGTCGGCCCACTCGCGCAGGTACCACACGCCGCCGGCCATGAAGATGGGCGTGCCGTTGAGGCCGTACTCGCGCATGACGGCACGCAGGTCGCGCACCCGGTCGTAGGGGGGCTGCGGTTCCTCCGGGTCCTCCGAATTGCTGAGCCCGTTGTGGCCGCCGGCCAGCCACGGGTCCTCGTAGACCACCCCGCCCAGCAGCTCGGCAAACCGGTGGTAGGTGCGCTTCCACAAGGCGCGGAAGGCCCGCGCCGACGACACGATGGGATAGTAGTAGACCCCGTAGTTGGCGGCGATCTCGGCCACGCGGTACGGCATCCCGGCGCCGCAGGTGACACCGTGGATGAGCCCGCGGGCCCCTTCGAGCACGCCGTTGAGCACCCGTGCCGTGCCGCCCGCCTCCCACAGCACGTTCATGTGGATGCGGCCGCGGCCGCCGGAGATGTCGTGGGCCATCTTGGCCTGGGTGATGCCGCCCTGGACGGCGTAGGCGACCAGCTCCTCGTAGCGGCCGCGGCGGGTCTTGGACGTGTAGGTCTGGGGGATGACGCGCCCGTCGTCGTCGAAGGAATCCGCGTTGACGCCGGAAAAGGTCCCGACGCAATCGGCGGCCGCCCACGCCCCGGCGCTGCGGCCGTTGGACACCGACAGCCCCTTGCCGCCTTCGACCAACGGCAGGACCTCTCGACCCGATATGATGACCGGCTCGATCGCCTTCACGTACCTTCTCCGCCCTGCCGTACCCGGCAATGGCTGCCGGCGCGCCCGCGCAACGCGGGCCCGCTCAATAGACCTATATATGGAGCGCTGCGCAAAAAGACGACAATGGCCGGCCGAAACGGAAAAAACGGCCGGGTCGCCCGGCCGTTTCCATCCGCTTCCGCGGCGCTTCCTATGTCGCCGCCTTGGCCCGGGCCAACTCGTCGGAAAGGTCGGCGCCGGTCTCCTGGTCGACGGCCCGCATGGACAGCTTGACCTTGCCGCGCTCGTCGATGCCGATCAGCTTGACCTTCACCGTGTCGCCCATGTTGACCACGTCGGTGACCTTGGCCACCCGGCGCGGCGCCAGCTCGCTGATGTGGACCAGGCCGTCGCGGCTGCCCATGAAGTTCACGAAGGCCCCGAAATCCACCACCTTGACCACCTTGCCGGTGTAGATGACGCCCACCTCCGGCTCGGCGGCGATGCTGCGGATCCAGTCGATGGCGGCCTGGGCGGCCTGCTCGTCCACCGCCGCCACCTTGACCGTGCCGTCGTCCTCGACGTCGATCTTGGCGCCGGTGACCTCGGTGATCTCGCGGATCATCTTGCCGCCCGGGCCGATGATGTCGCGGATCTTGTCACGGTTGATCTTGATGATGGTGATGCGCGGGGCATTGGCGCTGATGCCCTCGCGGGCGTTGGCGAGCGCCTTGCCCATCTCGTCCAGGATATGGAGGCGCCCGTCGCGGGCCTGATCCAGCGCCGTGCGCATGATGTCCTCGGTGATGGAGGTGATCTTGATGTCCATCTGCAGGGCGGTGACGCCGGCCTCGCTGCCGGCCACCTTGAAGTCCATGTCGCCCAGATGGTCCTCGTCGCCCAGGATGTCGGACAGGACGGCAAACCCGTCGTCCTCCTTGATCAGGCCCATGGCGATGCCGGCCACAGGACGGGCCAGGGGCACGCCGGCGTCCATCAGTGCCAGCGAGGTCCCGCAAACGGTGGCCATGGACGACGAGCCGTTGGACTCGGTGATCTCGGACACCACGCGGATGGTGTAGGGGAACTCCTCCTTGCTCGGCAGCAAGGGGCGGACGGCCCGCCACGCCAGCTTGCCGTGCCCGACCTCGCGGCGGCCGGTGAAGCCGAAGCGGCCGGCCTCGCCCACCGAGTAGGGCGGGAAGTTGTAGTGGAGCATGAAGTGCTCCCAGTATTCGCCGGCGAGCGCGTCGATCCGTTGCTCGTCCTGGCCGGTGCCCAGGGTGGCCACCGCCAGCGCCTGGGTCTCGCCGCGGGTGAACAGGGCCGAGCCGTGGGCCCGCGGCAGCAGCCCCACCTCCACCGCGATGGGACGAACCGTCCGGGTGTCGCGGTCGTCGATGCGCTGGCCGGTGCTGAGGATGTCCCGGCGCACGATGTCCTTCTCCAGGGACTTGAAGACGTCGGCGAAGACGTCGCCCACCAGACCCTGATCCACGGATTCGTCGGAGGTGAGCTCCTCGAGCGCCCGGTCCTTGACCGCCGTGACCTTGTCGTGGCGGGCCATCTTGTCGCTTTCCGCATAGGCCTGGCGCAGGTCCGCCTCGGCGGCCGTGGTGACCCGGGCGGCGATCTCGGCCTGGCCGGCCGGCGGCTCGGGCAGCTCGCGGGGCTCCTTGGCGCACGCCTCGGCCAGCTCGATGATGCCCTCGATGACCGGCTGGAAGGCCCGGTGCCCGAACATGACGGCGCCCAGCATGACGTCCTCGGTCAGCTCCTTGGCCTCCGATTCCACCATCAGCACGCCGTCGCGGGTGCCGGCCACCACCAGGTCGAGGGCGCTCAGGGACATCTCGTCGATCTGCGGGTTGAGCACGTACTCGCCGTCGATGTAGCCGACCCGGCAGGCGCCGATGGGCCCCATCCACGGCAACCCGGAAAGGGTCAGCGCCGCCGACGTGCCGATCATGGCCGGGATGTCGGGGTCGTTCTCCAGGTCATGGGACAACACCGTGCAGATGATCTGGGTCTCGTTGCGGAACCCCTTGGCGAACAGGGGCCGGATGGGGCGGTCGATGAGGCGCGAGGTCAGGGTCTCCTTCTCGCCCGGCCGTCCTTCGCGCTTGAAGAAACCGCCGGGGATCTTGCCGGCGGCGAAGGTCTTCTCCTGGTAGTGGACGCCGAGGGGGAAGAAGTCGAGGCCCGGCCGCGCGGTCTTCTCGCCGACCACCGTGCACAGGACCTTGCTCTCGCCGTAGCTGCACATGACGGCGCCGTCGGCCTGGCGGGCGATCTTGCCGCTTTCCAGGACCAGGGTGCGCCCACCCCATTGCAGCTCTTTTCTGAACTCTTCAAACATGTCTTCTGTTCCTTCCTACGAACCTACGAACCGGCCGCCTCCCGTCGAGGGGCCGGTGTTCGGGCGGCCCGGTCCGTCGTCGCCAGCGGCGCTGCTCGCGCGCGGCCGGTGGGACGGGCTCCGCCCACGGGTACCGGTCGGCCACCCTCCAACGGGCGGCCGCCGATCGGTTGTCACCTGCGCAGTCCCAGCTTCTTGACCACGGATTCGTACCGCGACAGGTCGTTGCGCTTGAGGTAGTCGAGCAGGCGGCGACGCTGACCCACCATCATCAGCAGGCCACGCCGGCTGTGGAAATCCTTCTTGTGGATCTTCATGTGTTCGGTGAGGTTGCGGATGCGCTCGCTGAGGATGGCCACCTGGACCTCCGGCGAGCCGGTGTCGCCGCTGTTGGTGGCGAATTCCTGGATCAGCTCGAGCTTCCGCTCTGCGGTGATCGACATCGTTTCACTCCTGTCATCACAGGTTGAGTACACGCAGGGGGCGCAGTTCGCTCCCTTTGATCCTGGCCAGCGCCACGAGCCTGCCCTCGGCCATGGCGCAAACCGTGTCGCCTTGGGCGACGTGTTTGAGGGGTGACCGACTCGCAACGGGCAGGACCGGCACCGGTTGCCCGTGCCGCAGGCGCCGCGCCTCCGCGACCGTCAGGGCCAGCGCCGGGATGTCGACCAGCGCGGTCTCGATCGGCAGCAGGGCGTCCGCGAGGGCCGCATCATGCCCCAGGGTGTCCAGTATATCCAGGGAAATCGCGTGGGCCTCGGTGAAGGGACCGACGGTGATGCGCCGCAACTGGGCGATGTGGCCCACCGTGCCCAGGTGTACCGCCAGGTCACGGGCCAGGCTGCGCATGTAGGCCCCTTTTCCCGCCGCCACCTCGAAGGCGGCGTGGTCGGCGTCGGGCATCTCCACCAGGTCGAAACGCTCGATGTGCACCCGCCGCGGCTCCAGGTCCACCGGCACGTCGGCCCGGGCCAGGTCGTAGGCCCGGCGCCCGTCCACCTTGACCGCCGAGAAGGTGGGCGGCACCTGCTCCACGTCGCCGACGAACCGCGCCAGAGCCGCCGTGATCTCGGCCTCGCCCGGCCGCACGGCGCTTTCGGCGGTCACCGCGCCTTCGGCGTCGTCGGTGGTCCGCGCCTGGCCCCATCGGACCACGAAGCGATAGACCTTCAGTCCGTCCATCACGTAGGAGACGGTCTTGGTGGCCTCGCCCAGGGCCACCGGGAGGATGCCGGTCGCCAAGGGGTCGAGGGTGCCGCCGTGGCCCACCTTGGCGGCATCCAAGGTGCGGCGCACGGTGCCGACCACGGCGTTGGACGTGATGCCGGCCGGCTTGTCGATGATCAGCCAGCCGTGCAACGGGCGGCCGCGGCGTTTACGAGCCATGGCCGTCCTCGTCGGCGCCGGCCGCGTCGCGCAGCAGGGCGTCGATGCGCGTCGCCTCGTCGAAGGACGGGTCGGACCGGAAGGTGAGATCGGGGACGTACTTGAGATGGACCGATTCGGCCACCCGACGGCGCAGGAAGGACCGGGCCCGGGTCAGCGCGGCGATGGTGGCCTCCGCGTCGCCGCCGCCCAGAGGCGCCGCGTAGGCGGTGGCGTTGCGCAGGTCGGGGCTCACCCGCACCTCGCTGATGGTCACCGACACGCCGGTCAGCCCCGGATCGCGCAACTCACCGCGTTCCAACACCCAGGCCAGGGCGTGCCGGATCTCCTCGCCGACGCGAAGCTGTCGTTGGCTCGCCTCCCGGGGCGCGCGCTTGCTCATTGAGCCACCTTCGAATGAGCGCGTCGGGGTCGGGAGAAGCAGGAGGCGATAGGGTCGGCGGACGACGGGGTCACAGTTCCCGCGCCACCTCCTCGATCTCGAAGCACTCGATGGAATCGCCGACCTGGATGTCCTGGTAGTTGGCGAAGGCCATGCCGCAGTCGTAGCCTTCCTTGACCTCCTTGACGTCGTCCTTGAAGCGCTTGAGCTGGGACAGGTCCCCTTCGTGGATGACCACGTCGTCGCGCAGCAGCCGCACGCGGGCGCCGCGCCGCACCTGGCCCTCGGTCACCATGCATCCCGCCACCTTGCCCACCTTGGAGATGTTGAAGACCTCGCGGATCTGGGCGTAGCCGAGCAGGTTCTCGCGCAGCTTCGGGGCGAGCAGGCCCGTCAGCGCCGTCTTCACGTCGTCGGTCACGTCGTAGATGATGGAGTAGTAGCGGATCTCGACGCCGTCGCGCTTGGCCATCTCGCGGGCCTGCGGGTTGGCGCGCACGTTGAAGCCGATGATCAGGGCCTCGGAGGCCCGCGCCAGGGTGACGTCGGATTCGTTGATGCCGCCGACCCCGGAATGCAGGACGCGCACCCGCACCTCCTCCGTGCCCAGCTTGTCCAGGGCGCCGGCGATGGCCTCGACGGAGCCGTGCACGTCGGCCTTGATGAGGATCGGCAGCTCCTCGGCCTCGCCCTCCTGGATGCGGGTGAACATCTGCTCCAGGGTGCCGCGGGCGCTGACCGTCGCCGCGAATTGCGCATCGCGTTGCTTCCGCTGCCGGAACTCGGAGACCTCGCGGGCGCGGCCTTCGCTATCCACCACCACCACGTCGTCGCCGGCCGCCGGCGTGGCGTTGAGGCCGAGCACCTCGACCGGCACCGACGGACCGGCCGACTCGACTTCGTTGCCCGCCGCGTCGTACAGCACCCGCACCCGGCCCCATTCGCTGCCGGCGACGAAGATATCGCCCACCCGCAGGGTCCCGCGCTTGACCAGAATCGTGGCCACGGACCCGCGGCCGCGCTCCATCTTGGCTTCCACGACCACGCCTTCGGCGGGGCGCTCCGGGTTGGCCTTGAGGTCGAGGATCTCCGACTGCAGCAGGATGGCCTCGGCAAGCTTGTCGAGGTTGGTCTTCTCCTTGGCCGAGACCTCCACCGACAGGATCTCGCCGCCCATCTGCTCGACCACGATGTCGTGCTGCAGGAGCTCGGTGCGCACCCGGTCGGGATTGGCGTCGGGACGGTCCATCTTGTTGATGGCGACGATGATGGGCACCTCCGCCGCCTTGGCGTGGTGGATGGCCTCCACGGTCTGCGGCATGACGCCGTCGTCGGCAGCGACCACCAGGATCACGATGTCGGTGACCTGGGCGCCGCGGGCCCGCATCTCGGTGAAGGCGGCGTGGCCCGGCGTGTCGATGAAGGTGATCTTGGCGCCGCTCTCGACGGTGACCTGATAGGCGCCGATGTGCTGGGTGATGCCGCCGGCCTCGCCCGAGGCGACGTCGGTCTCGCGCAGGACGTCCAGGAGCGACGTCTTGCCGTGATCAACGTGGCCCATCACCGTCACCACCGGGGGCCTTGATTCCAGGGCCGCCTCCGTATCGTCGGTGCCGGTCAGGCCGATCTCCACGTCGGCGTCGCTGACCCGCTTGAGGTTGTGGCCGAACTCGGCGACCACAAGCTCCGCCGTGTCGGCATCGATGGTCTGGGTGATGGTGGCCATGACGCCCAGCTTCATCAGGGTCTTGATGACGTCGGCCCCGCGTTCGGCCATGCGGTTGGCCAGTTCCTGGACGGTGATGGTCTCGGGCACGATGACGTCGCGAATGACCTTGGTCCCCTCGGTGGCAAGCTGTTGGCGGTGCTTCTGCTTTTCCTTCTGGCGCGCGCGCATGACCGACGCCAGGCTGCGCGTCCGTTCGCCCCGGTCCTCGAGTGCGTCGACGATGGTCAGTTTGGTCGCCCGCCGGCGCGGCTCGCCCCGCCTCAGGGTGGGGACAGGACGGCGCGGCTCCACCCGGCTGCGGCGGGTGCGGGCCTTGGCCTCGTCCTCTGTCTCCTCCCCCTCGCGCGCCTTGAGCTTGGCGGCGGCGGCGGCGGCCGAGGCCTTGGCCTTCTCCTCGCGGATACGTTCCTCCTCGGCATCGCGGAGGCGCTGCTCCTCGTCGACGCGGGTACGGCCGGTCTCGTCTTCCGCCGCCGCCTCGTCGGCGGGTTCGGCCACCTCCGCGGGCTCTGCGACCTCGGCCTCGGGCTCACCGAGCGCCTCCTCGGGCGTCAGCTCCGGCTGCTCCTCGTCCACCTTCATGGCGTCCTGAAGGGCGCGGGCGCGGGCCGCCTTCTCCTCGGTGGTGAGGCTGACCGCCGTGCCTTCGCGGCCGACGCCTTCGGCCTCGACCTTTTCCGCCTCCGCCCCCGCCGGCGCCGGGCCCAGCCCCGCCGCGGGGTCGTGCTTGACCTCCGCCATTTGGCCGCCCGAATCGGGCGCGAAGGTGCGCTTCTTGCGCACCTCGACGGTCACCATCTTGGACCGCCCATGGGAGAAGCTCTGGCGGACCTGGCCGGTCTCGACCGTCTTCTTGAGCTCGAGCTTGCCCGGACGCGAGATGCGTTTGCGCTTCTTTTCGTCCTGCTCTGACGTCTCGGTCTCGGTCATGTCCATCCGTTCACCACGCGCCCCGCGTCAGCGTTGCGCGCCCCATTCCTCGCTTACCTCCGTCGCGCCCTTGCGGAATCCCGCCAGGCGCGCCCCTTCCCGGCGCAGGCCGTCGGCCAAAGGTCCCGGGGCGATGGCCATATGGACCGCGTCCTCGCGCCCCATGGCCGTCCCCAGCTCGACCCGGCTCAACAGGTCCATGACGGGCACATGGGGCGCCAAGGCGCGCACCTTGATGCGTCCGTCCGCAGCCCCGTCGGAAGCGGCCACCAGGACCTGCGCCCGGCCGGCCCGCAGCCAGTCGCGAACCTTCTCGAACCCGGCGACGGCCTCGTGCGCCCGCCGGGCGAGGCCGATCAGCTCGACGCACCGGCGGACCAGCAGCCTCTCGACCACATCCGCCACATCCGCGGAAACGGCCACCGGACCCCGCGCCGCCTTGGCGAAAAGGTTCTTGGCGCAGGCTGTATTTACCACATCACGGTCGGCGCTCAACCAAAATCCCCGGCCTGGAAGCTTCTCGTCCACGTCCGGCACCACGCGTCCGTCGGGGCCGACCACGAACCGCAGCAGCCCCTCCTTGGGCTGAACCGCGCCGGTGACGATGCAACGACGCGACGTCGGCCGCGCCCCGCGCACGCCGCCGCCCGCACCGCTGCTGTCCCGTCGCTTCGCCATGGCCCCCATTTCGATGTCACGTCTCCTCGGCCTCGGCCGCCACCGGCTCGGCCTCGGCCGCGGCCTCCGGTTCCGCCCCCGGCTCGTCCTCGAACCAATGGGCCCGGGCGGCCATGATGATGGCGTTGGCGCGGTCCTCGGTCATGGTGCCCTCGGGCGCGATCTCAAGAAGCTCGTCGCTGGCCAGGTCGGCCAGGTCGTCGAGGGTCTTCACGCCGGCTTGGCCGAGGGCCACCAGCAGCGCCGGCTTGACGCCCTCGATGGTGGCGATGTCGTCGCTGACGCCGAGCTCCCGGCGCTGCTCCTGGAACTCCTCGTCGCGCACGGCGAGGAAGCTGCGGGCCCGGTCGCGCAGCTCCTCGGCCACGTCCTCGTCGAACCCCTCGATCTCGGCCAGCTCCTCGATGGGCACGAAGCCCACCTCCTCGACCGATGAGAACCCTTCGGTCACCAGCAGATGGGCGATGACGTCGTCCACGTCCAGGGCGTCGATGAACATCTGGGAGCGGGCGCGGAACTCCTCGGTGCGGCGCTCCGATTCCTCGGCCTCGGTGAGGATGTCGATGTCCCAACCGGAGAGCTGCGAGGCCAGACGCACGTTCTGGCCGCGCCGGCCGATGGCCAGGGAAAGCTGGTCGTCGGGGACCACCACCTCAATGCGGCTCGCTTCTTCGTCCAGCACCACCTTGGCCACCTCGGCCGGGGCCAGGGCGTTGACGATGAAGGTGGCGGGATCGGGCGACCACTGGATGATGTCGATCTTCTCGCCCTGCAATTCGCCGACCACCGCCTGCACCCGCGAGCCGCGCATGCCGATGCAGGGTCCCACCGGGTCGATGCCGGAATCGTGGGACAGCACGGCGATCTTGGCCCGCGAGCCGGGGTCCCGGGCCACCGACTTGATCTCGATGATGCCGTCGTAGATCTCGGGGACCTCCTGGGCGAACAGCTTGGCCATGAACACCGGATGGGTGCGCGACAGGAACACCTGCGGCCCGCGGGGCTCCTCGCGCACGTCGAGGATCAGCGCCCGCACGCGGTCGCCGTTGTTGAAGTGCTCGCGGGGGATGGACTCGTCGCGGCGCAGCAGGGCCTCGCCACGGCCCAGGTCGACGATGACGTTGCCGAATTCGATGCGCTTGACCAGGCCGTTGACCACCTCGCCGATGCGGTCCTTGAACTCGTCGAACTGGCGCTTGCGTTCGGCCTCGCGGACCTTCTGGACGATCACCTGCTTGGCCGTCTGGGCGGCGATGCGCCCGAAATCGTTGGGCGGCAGGGGGTCGACCAGGAACTCGCCGATCTCGGCGTCCGGGTTCTTGCGGCGCGCCGCGTCCAGGGTCACCTGGGTGGCCTCGTTCTCCACCTCCTCGGCCACCTCCAGGTAGCGCGCCAGCGAAATCTCGCCGCTGGTGCGGTCGATGACGGCGCGGATGTCGTGCTCGTGGCCGTACTTGGAGCGTCCGGCCTTCTGGATGGCCTGCTCCATGGCCTCGAGCACCTCGTCGCGCTCGATTCCCTTGTCCCGGGCGACGGTCTCCGCCACCTGCAGCAGTTCGGGGCGCGCGTACACGGCTCCCGTATCGGTCAATGCGGCATTCATTGCTTGGTCACGTCCTCCGCGGCCGCCAACAGATCGTCGGTCAGCACAAGTTTCGCCTTGGCAATATCGGCATAGGGCAAGTCCACCTCGGCATCGTCGATGCGCATGCGCACGGCGTCCCCGGCCAGGCCCAGCAGCCGGCCACGGAACCGCCGCCGGCCGTCCAGGGGCCGGCCCAGCTCCACCTTGGCCTCGAAGCCGGCGAAGCGGATGTAGTCGTCGGGCCGGACCAGGGGACGGTCGATTCCCGGCGAGCTCACTTCGAGGACATACGCCCTGTCGATGGGGTCTTCAACGTCCAGCACGGCGGAAATGGACCGGCTCAGCTCGGCGCAGTCGTCCACCACCACCGGCCGGCCGTCCAGACGCTCCACCATCACCTGCAGCCGCAGGCGCTGCTGGCCCGAGATCTGCACGCGCACGACGGCGTAGCCCAGGTCCTCGACGGTGGGGCCGATCAGGTCCTCGACCCGTTGCGGCAGGTTCACGGCGATGAGTCCTCCCCGGCCCGTCACGCCGTTGATCACGAGGCCGGAAAACAAATGGCGGGCGAATCGCCCACCATTAACACCAACAGTATCAATGACCCGGCATTTATATATCCGATCCCGGCGCAAATACAAGCCGGCGGACGCGGTCAGCCGCGGGGCCGGCGGACGAAGCGCAGGTAGACGCAGGCGGCGCCCTGGGTGCGCGCCTTTCGTTCGTAACGGGTGGGAAAGCCGTCTGCCGGGCGCTGTGTCCAGTCGGACCGGGTGCGCGCGGTCCATCGGAAATCCCGATGCCTGGTGACGTGATCGAGAGTCCAGACGATGTAGGTCATGCTGTCGCTGGCCACCCGCAGCTCGGCGCCATCCGCCATCACCCGGGCCAGACCGTCGAGGGTGGCCGGCCCGATGAACCGGCGGTGGCGGTGCCGCTTCTTGGGCCAGGGGTCGGGAAACAGGACGAACACCCGCCCCAGGCAGGCGTCGGGGAGAGCGTCCAGAAGCCGTCTCGCGTCGTCGTCGAAGATGCGGACGTTGGCGAGCCCGTCCCGTTCGATGTGCGCCAGCAGGCCGGCGACGCCGTTGACGAACGGCTCGCAGCCGATGAAGGCGATGTCCGGGTGGGCGCGGGCCTGGGCGGCCAGGTGCTCGCCGGCCCCGAACCCCACCTCCAGCCACAGGTCCCGCCCCGCGCCCGCGCCGAGGGATGCGGCCTCCAACCGTTCCCCATGAGGAGGGAGGACGATGCGCAGGCGGGGCAGGAGGGTCTCGAGGAGGCCCCGGCGGCCGGGGCGCAGCCGGCGGCCGTGGCGCCGGCCGTACCAGCGTCGGGACCGGTCGGCGCCGGGGGCGGCGCCGGGGTCGCTCAAGCGGCGCCGAAGGCCGACTTGAGCTCGCCGACCAGCTCGGTCCGCTCCCACGAGAAGCCGCCGTCGTCGTCGGGCTTGCGGCCGAAATGGCCATACGCCGCCGTGCGGGCGTAGATGGGCCGGTTCAGCTGCAGGTGCTCGCGGATGCCGCGCGGGGTCAGGTCGACCAGCTGCTGGAGGGTGTCGGCAAGCCGCGCCTCTTCGACGCGGCCGGTCCCGTGGGTGTTGACGTAGAACGACAGCGGCTTGGAGACGCCGATGGCATAGGACAGCTGGATGGTGCAGCGCTTGGCCAGGCCGGCGGCGACCACGTTCTTGGCCAGATAGCGCGCCGCGTAGGCGGCCGAGCGGTCGACCTTGGTCGGGTCCTTGCCCGAGAAGGCGCCGCCGCCGTGGGGCGCCGCTCCGCCGTAGGTATCGACGATGATCTTGCGCCCGGTGAGGCCGGCGTCGCCGTCGGGGCCGCCGATGACGAAACGGCCGGTGGGGTTCACGTAGAACTCTTCTTCCGGACACATCCACCCGTCCGGGATGGCCTGCAGCACGTAGGGGCGGACCAGCTCGCGCACCTCGTCATGGGACACGTCCGGGTCGTGCTGGGTCGACACCACGATGCTGGTGGCCCCCTCGGGCGCGCCGTTCACGTAGCGCAACGTGACCTGGCTCTTGGCGTCGGGGCCGAAGGCGGTTTCCCGGCCCGCGTGGCGGGCGTCGGCCATCAGGCGGAGAATGCGGTGGGCATAGTGGATGGGCGCCGGCATCAACTCCGGGGTCTCGTCGACGGCATAGCCGAACATCATGCCCTGGTCGCCGGCCCCTTCGTCCTTGTTGTCCTTGGCGTCGACGCCGCGGGCGATGTCGGGCGACTGGGAATGGATGTGCGAGATGACCTCCGCGTCCTTCCAATGGAACCCGTGCTGCTCGTAGCCGATGTCCCGGACGGCGTGCCGGGTGATCTCGTGGAAACGTTCGTGGGTCAGGGTATCGGGGCCGCGGACCTCGCCGGCGAGGACGATGAAGTTGGTGGTGCACATCACTTCCGCCGCCACCCGGGAGTGCGGGTCCTCGGCCAGGAAGGCGTCGACCAGGGCGTCGGAGATGCGGTCGCAGACCTTGTCGGGATGGCCCTCGGCCACAGATTCGCTGGTGAACACGTAATCGCTGAGTGGCACAGTCCATCCCTTTCCAAAAAAAGCGGATGCCAAGCGGTCAGGCGGACCGGGGCCCGCCTATCCGAAGGCCGTCCTTTTTGCAATGTTTGCCGCGAGCGTCAAGGAAATTGGCGTTACTCGGGGGTCCGCGGCCGATAGCCGCGCGCACCGGTCCACCGCCGCGCCGCGCCAGTTCCGCGGGTCAGCCTTCGGTGGCCGAGGACGCCAGGGCCTTGGTCAGTTCGAACAGCCGCTTGCGGACGTGCGGATCGGTGACCCGGTAGTAGGCGCGCACCAGCTCCAGGGTCTCGCGCCGGGTCAGCGGATCCGGCTCCACCGGCTCCTGGGAGCGGTCCCGCAACCCGACGGCCGCCCGCCCTTCGGGAGTCGTCAGCTCGACCGGCATGTCGTCGAAGAAGAACGAGACCGGCACGTCGAGGATCCGGCTCAACTCGTAGAGCCGCGATGCCCCGACGCGGTTGGCGCCGCGCTCGTACTTCTGGATCTGCTGGAACGTGAGCCCGACCGACTCGCCCAGTTTTTCCTGGGACATACCGAGCAGCGTCCGACGCAATCGAACCCGGCCGCCGACATGGATGTCGACCGGGTTGGGTGTCCCCGGAGGCCACCGGTTCGGCTTGAGCTTGCGCGATTTGACCTTCTTCCTGCCGGTCCGTTTGGTTTGTGGTTGTGCCATCTCGGTGTCGTACTTCCTGCTATGAGTTGTTCGGTGATCCAACAATGTCGCTCGTTCGCACCTTATGGTAAGGCGCGACACAAGGTCAATATATCGTCCATATTATCGTATGCAAGCGAAACGGAGTCTCAATACCGCGCGGGACCCGTTGGCGATGCGGCGGAATCGGGGCGCAAGAGGGCGGTCAGCGCCGGGTCGGCGGCCACAGGCGGCCGGCGCCGCCCACCACTAGGACGAGCAGGACCACGACCCAGTCGCCGAGGCGGCCGTAGGGCGTGGCGCGCGGCCGCGGACGCGGCAGATCGCTGTCGACCACCCCCTCGCGACCCAAGCCGAGCTCGGCCACCACCCGGCCGTAGGCGTCGACGACGGCGGAGATGCCGGTGTTGGCGACGCGGACCAGCGGCAGGCCCTCTTCGACGGCGCGCAGCCGGGCGGCGGCGAAATGCTGGTACGGGCCGGCGGTGAGGCCGTACCAGCCGTCGTTGGTGAGGTTGAGCAGCCAACTGGGACGATTTGCCGGGTCCGCCACCCGTCCCGGAAAGATGATCTCGTAGCAGATCAGGGGACTCACCGGCGGCAGACCGGGCAGGCTCAGGGTCACCCGTCCCGGGCCGCGCGAGAAGTCGGTGCCCCCCGCCGTCACCTTGGCCATGTCGATGAGGCCGCGGAACGGGACGTACTCGCCGAAGGGCACCAGATGGGCCTTGTCGTAGGTGGCGACGATGTCCCCCCGCTCGTCGACGGCATGCAGGCTGTTCCACACCCGAAAGGGCGCCTCGCCGCGGGGCGTCGTCCGCGGGGCGCCGGTGATGGTCACCCCGCCCGCCGGCGTCGCCGCCCCGATCAGGGCCCGTTGCCGGGAGTCCAGGGCGAGGACGAAGGGCACGGCGGATTCGGCCCAGATGACGTGGGTGGGACCGGGGGCGGCCCCGCCCGGCGGCGCCGTGCTGAGGGCCAGTTGCCGCGCCACGTGCGCCTGGCGGAGCTCCGGCTGCCATTTGAGGACCTGCGGGATGTTGGGCTGGACCAGGCGCAGCCGCACGCCGGGAACCGGGTCGTCGCCGGCATCGCCCAGGCGCACCGCGCCGCCGGCCCAGACCAGCCCGACGGCCAGCCAAGCCACGGCAACGGCGGCGGCAGCGCGCCGCCGCGCCCCGGCGCCGGTCTCGGCCAGCGCGGCCGGCATCGCCGCGGCGGCCACGGTGAGCAGGCCCAGGCCGTAGGCGCCGGCCACGGCCGTGGCCTGGATCATGCCGTCGGAAAACACCCATGCGGTGGCCATGAGGTTCCAGGGGAAGCCTGTCAGGGCCCAGCTCTTGACCCATTCGAACGCCGTCCACATCGCGGCGAACACCAGCACGCCGCCGACGCCGCCGCGGCCGGCGAACCGGGTGAGCAGGGTCGCCAGGCCGATGAACACCGCCATGACCGCCGACAGCCCGGCCACGGCGAAGGGGATCATCCAGGCGAAGCGCGCGGCGTCGGTCAGCAGGGCGAAGGAGACCCAGTACAGGCCGACCACATGGTAGCCGAACCCGAACCACCAGCCGGCGGCGAAGGCGCCCCGCGGCCGACGGGCGCCACCGAGAAGCCAGACCAGTCCGACGAAGGCGGGGATCAGCACCGGTACCGCGTGCGCCGGTGGCAGGGCCGCGGTCGCGATCGCCCCCAACGCCGCGGCCAGGGCATGACGCCGCCAGCCGGCCAGGGCCGCCACGCGGTTGCCCAGCCGCGACCATGGGTCGGCGGACGTCGGCCCCCCGCCGGACGCCGGCTCGGTGCTAGTACCCACTTTCACGGTTGCGCGCATCACATGATCGCTTCTCGCAATTCCTGGGCAGGAGCCGGTGCGCCGGCGATGCCGGAGCATCGTCAAGCGCCGTCGACGCCCCCGGGGATTGCGAGAAGCGACCCTTCGGGCGGCGTACCAAGGTCGCTGGCGTCGTCGAGAGTCGCTTGTGATGCTCCAGCATCACGGCGCGACCCTCTCCTGGCCAGCGACCTTGGTACGCCGTCATGTGGTGCACGCAACCGTGAAAGTGGGTACTAGGACCGGAAGTCATGGGCTGCCGATCAGCCGTGGCCCGGCCCTTCGGCGCCGTCGGCCTGCCGGATCCCGCGCACGCGGAGGCGCTTGATCCGGCGCGGGTCCGTGTCCAGGACCTCGAACTCGAGGCCCGACGGGTGGGCGATCAGCTCGCCGCGGATGGGCACGCGGCCGGCCAGCGAGAACACGAGTCCGCCGAGGGTATCGATGTCCTCGCGCTCGTCTTCGGTGATCACCGGCCCGACCAGCTCCTCCAGGACCTCGATGGGAGCCCGGGCCTCGATATCGATGCTGCCGTCGGGCCTTCGGGTGATCGCCGGCTCGTCGGCCGTGTCATGCTCGTCCTCGATCTCGCCGACGATCTCCTCGACCAGGTCCTCGATGGTGACCAGGCCGTCGACGCCGCCGAACTCGTCGACCACGAGGGCCATGTGGCAGCGGTTGACCCGCATCTCCAGCAGCAGCTCCAGAACCTGCATGGACGGCGACACGAACAGCACCTTGCGGACGATCTGGTCGAGCGAGAAGACGTCGTCCTTGTCGCGCCACGCCAGCACGTCGCGGATGTGGACCATGCCGACGGCATCGTCCAGGGTCTCGCGGTAGACCGGCAGCCGCGAGTGGCCCTCTTCGGTCATGGTTTCGATGACCCGGGACAGCGAGGCGTCGCTCTCGACGGCGACGATGTCGGCCCGCGGCACCATGACGTCGTCGACCGAGCGGTCGCGCAGCTCGAGGATGTTGGCGAGGAGGACCCGTTCGTCCTCGTTGATGGGAACCTCGGCCTCCTCGCGCTCCTCGATCAGCTCGTCGAGGGTGTCGCGCACCGAGCCGTCGCCGTTGCGCGCCCGCCTCAGGCCGCGCAGCCACGTGCGCACGGAATGGCCCAGGCGGGAGTCGCGGGCCACGACCGCCGGTGTGTCGGGATTATGGGAGGGGTCGTCGCTCATCCGTGCCCATCAGCGCCGGGACGTCGCCCCTCGCGCCCGGTGGCGTAGGGGTCGGGGACGCCGAGGCCGGCCAGGATCCGTGTCTCCAGCCGTTCCATCCGCGCCGCGTCGTCGTCGGTCCGGTGATCGTGACCCAGGAGGTGAAGCATACCATGCACGACCATATGGCATAAGTGCTCGGCCAGGCCCTTGCCATCGGCGGCCGCCTCCGCGGCCACCGTCTCGTAGGCCACCACCACGTCGCCCAGCATCACCGGCGCCCCCGCCGCGGCCGGCGGCCCGGAGTCGCCGGCGACGGCAAAGGTCAGCACGTTGGTGGGGCCGTCGCGGCCGCGGTAGTCGCGGTTGAGGCCGGCCACCAGATCGTCGTCGGCGAGGACCACGCTGGCCTCGGCTATCTCGTATGGCGCCGCGGCTGCGTGGAACGCGGCGGCGGCGGCCTGCCGGCACACTGCCTCGGCCCCGGGCAGGGACCGCGACCACTCGGCGCAGGGGATGGAGATGTCCACGTCAAGGGTCCGCGTTTTGGGGGCCGTCTTCGGCACCGAAGGACTCCTCGGCCGGACCGTCGTGCCCGGACTCGTAGCGGGCCGCCGTTCGGCGCCGGCGCTCCGTGTGGTCGTAGGCGCGGACGATGCTGGTGACCAGGGGATTGCGCACCACGTCGGCGTCGTCGAAATGGGTGAAGGCGACTCCGGGGACGCCGGCCAGGATCTCGACAGCGTCGCGCAGGCCCGAACGGGTGCCGCGCGGCAGGTCCACCTGGCTCAGGTCGCCGGTGACCACCATGCGCGCGTTCTCGCCCAGACGGGTGAGAAACATCTTCATCTGCACGGCGGTGGTGTTCTGGGCCTCGTCGAGGATGACGAAGGCGTTGGACAGGGTCCGGCCGCGCATGAAAGCCAGCGGCGCCACCTCGATCTCGTCCCGGTCCATGCGCTTGGCCACCTGGGCCGACGGCATCATGTCGTGCAGGGCGTCGTAAAGGGGGCGCAGGTAGGGGTCCACCTTCTCCCGCATGTCGCCGGGCAGGAACCCGAGCTGCTCGCCGGCCTCGACGGCGGGCCGCGACAGGATGATGCGGTCCACCTCGCCGCGCACCAGCAGCTCGACCGCCTTGGCCACGGCCAGGTAGGTCTTGCCGGTTCCGGCCGGGCCGAGGCCGAACACGAGGTCGTACTGCTCGATGGCCCGCACGTAGGCGGCCTGGGTCGGCGAGCGCGGCGAGATGTGCCGCTTGCGGGTGCGGATCTCCACGTCGGCGTCGGCCACGGAGCCGCCGCCGGTGACCATGCGCAGGGCGGCGTCGACTTCGGCCGGTCCCACCGCCAGCCCCTTCTCCAGGCGGCCGTAGAGACCGGTAAGCACGCGGCCGGCGTCCTCCACCGACTCGGCGGACCCGACGATGGTGACCCGGTTGCCGCGGGCGTGCACCGTCACGTCGAGCTCCCCTTCCAGGCGGGCCAGGTGACTGTGATGGGAGCCGAAGAGCTGCAGGGCGAGGCCGTTGTCGGCGAACTCCAGATCGGCCGATCCGGTCTTGGCCGCGGTGGAGGTTTCGGGCGGTGCGGTCACGCGCAGGCCCTCGCCGGGACGGTGTCCTCGATGGCGGCCTCGGCGGCCAGGCTGTTGGCGTGGGCGGCGACGATGCGCAACGGCGCGACGGTCCCCAGCACGTCGTCCGGCGCCTCCACGTGGACCGCCTGCATGTAGGGGCTGCGGCCGACTAGTTGCCCGGAGCGCCGGCCCCGCCCGTCGAGCAGAACCGGCATCACGCGGCCGACGCAGGTTTGATTGAAGGCCGCCTGCTGGCGCTGCAGCCGGTCCTGCAGGACCGCCAGGCGCTGCTGCTTCTCGGGCTCGGGGACTTGGCCGTCCATGGCCGCCGCCGGCGTCCCCGGGCGGGCGCTGAACTTGAACGAGTAGGCCTGGGCGAATCCGACGTCCTCGACCAGGGCCAGGGTGTCGGCGAAGTCGTCGTCGGTCTCGCCGGGGAAGCCGACGATGAAGTCGGACGACAGGGCCAGATCCGGGCGGGCCGCCCGCAGGCGCTCGACCAGCCGGCGGTAGTCGTCGGCCCCGTGGCGCCGGTTCATGGCGGTCAGCACGCGGTCCGATCCCGACTGGACGGGCAGGTGCAGGTACGGCATCAGGTGCGGCACGTGGCGGTGGGCCGCGATCAGGTCGTCGGTGACGTCGGCCGGATGGGAGGTGGTGTAGCGGATGCGCTCCAGGCCCGGAAGCGCGGCCAGACCCTCGATCAGCCGGGCCAGGCTCCATGCGGTGCCGTCCGCCGCCGCCCCGTGGTAGCTGTTGACGTTCTGGCCCAGCAGGGTGATTTCGCGCACCCCCTGGGCCACCAGGCGCCGCGCCTCGTCGAGGACGTCGGCGGCGGGCCGCGAAACCTCGGCGCCGCGGGTGTAGGGTACGACGCAGAAGGTGCAGAACCGGTCGCACCCCTCCTGCACCGTGAGGAAGGCGGTCGGCCCGGCGGCGGCGGGGGCCGGCAGGCGGTCGAACTTGGAGTCCTCGGGGAAATCGGTGTCCAGCACCACGGCGCCGGCGCGCGCCGCCCGCGCCACCATCTCCGGCAGCCGATGGTAGGTCTGGGGGCCGAAGACCATGTCCACGTAGGGCGCCCGGCGCACCATCTCGGCGCCCTCGGCCTGGGCCACGCAGCCGGCCACGGCGAGGATCAGGCGGTCGCCGTCGCGGCGCCGGGCGGCCTTCAGTCGGTTCAGGCGGCCCAGCTCCGAATACACCTTCTCGGCCGCCTTCTCCCGGATATGGCAGGTGTTGAGGATGACCATGTCGGCCGCGTCCGGCTCGTCGACGGGGACGAACCCGAGAGGCGCCAGGACATCCGCCATGCGGGCGGAGTCGTAGACGTTCATCTGGCAGCCGTAGGTCTTGATGTGAAGCTTGTGCGCCAAGACCGCGCCTCTACCGGGCCTGCCGACCGGCGCGTCCGCGGGTCCATCGGGTCATGAAATCAGGCGAACCCTTGCCAATGGGCCACTCTCCGAGGGGGCGTCCGAGGAAAAAGGTAGCAAGTCCCGACGGGGTGTCAAGGGACCGACGGGGCCTAGGGTTTGTCGCCCTTGGTCGAGTCCAGCGGCACCCCGTAGAGCTCCAGCCGATGGCCGACCAGCCGGAACCCGTGCTGCTCGGCGATGGCCCTCTGCAGGGCCTCGATGTCCTCGCTGCGGAACTCGATGACGCGCCCGCTCTGGATGTCGATCAGGTGGTCGTGGTGTTCCTCGGTGGCCTCCTCGTAGCGGGAGCGGCCGTCGCCGAAATCGTGACGCTCGAGGATGTTCGCCTCCTCGAACAGGCGCACCGTGCGGTAGACGGTGGCGATGCTGATGCGCGGGTCGTGCTTGCTGGCCCGGCGGTACACCTCCTCCACGTCGGGATGGTCGGTGGCCTCCGACAGGACGCGCGCGATGACCCGGCGCTGGCCGGTCATCTTCATGCCCTTGTCGATGCACAGCTGCTCGATCCGCGATGGTGCCGTCGTCAACTCTACTCGTCCCCCGATCAGTGCTAAGGAGACCGCAGGAGGCGGGCACAAGTCAACGGTGCCGTGCCCGCCTGGCGGACCGGGTGATCGGACCGTCCGCGGTCGTCAGGCTCCCTTGCGCCGGCGCTTGCGGGGCTTGGTGCCCAAGCCGATCTCTTTGGCCAAGTTGCTTCTGTGCTTGGCGTAATTGGGGGCGACCATGGGATAGTCGGCCGGAAGCCCCCACCGGTCCCGGTATTCCTCCGGCGTCATATTGTAGGCGGTCTTGAGATGCCGTTTCAGCATCTTCAGTTTTTTTCCGTCCTCGAGGCAAACGATGTAATCGGCAAACACCGACCGCTTGACGGGGACCGCGGGCTTTGGACGTTCCGGGGCCTCCGGCGTTGCGCCGACGGAAACCAAAGCCCTATATACATCTAGAATCAACTGGGGGAGATCGGTCACGGCGACAGTGTTGTTGCCCACGTGTGCCGAGACGATCTCCGTCGTCAATTCCAGCATTTCACTTGAACTGGGCCTATCATTCATACGAACTTATTCCCCGAGTTTTCTAAGAGTCGTCCACATATAATTAGAATTGCATTTCGAGGCAAGAACTTCTCATGAAAAACGCTTCGGCGGTACACGGCGAGACGGACGTTGACTTCACCCTGGATATCACCGGCGAAGTCTGCCCCCTCACCTTCGTCAGGACCAAGCTGCTCATCGAGCGCATGGCGCCGGGGCAGACCGCCGAGGTCCGGCTGCAAGGGCGGGAACCCCTGGACAACGTGCCCCGCTCGGTGCGCGAGCACGGCCATGCGGTGATCGCCCTGGAGCCGGAGGACGGCGCCGGCCCCGAAGGCATCCACCGGCTCCTCATCCGCAAGGCCTGACGAGAAGGGCGCCGGTGACGGCGTCGAGGCGCAGCCGGCCGGCCGCGGTCGCCCGGATGCCGCGGCCGTCGCGGACCAGGAAGCCGCCGGCCACTAGGTCGTCGACGGCCGAGGCGCGGACGGCCTCTTCGAGGGGCATGCCCGCCCGCCGCTGGAAGCGCTCGGCCTCGAGGCCTTCGGTCAGGCGCAGGCCCATCATCACCAGCTCGTCCCGGCGCTCCTCGGCGCTCAGGGGCGTGCGGTCCGCCGTGCCGTGGCCCTGGGCTTCGACGGCGGCCAGCCAGGCGTCGGGGCGGCGTCGGTTGCGGGTGGCGACGGTGCCGTCCGCGCCGGAGACGCGGCCGTGGGCGCCGGGGCCGACGCCCACGTAGTCGCCACCCCGCCAGACCGCCAGGTTGTGGCGGCAGGCGCCGCCCGGCCGTGCATGGTTGGCCACTTCGTAGGCTGTCAGGCCGGCGGCGTCGAGGACGGTGGCCGTCGTTTCGTAGAGGGCCGCCCCCCGGTCCTCGCCGGCCTCGGCGACGCCGCGGGCGTGGAACGGCGTGCCGGGCTCGACGGTGAGCTGGTAGCACGACAGGTGGTCGCCGGCCAATGCCGCCGCCTCCGTCAACTCGGCCCGCCAAGTGGCCGGCGTCTGTCCGGGCAAGCCATAGATCAGGTCGAACGAAAGCCGCGGAAAGGTGCGGGTCGCCAGATCAATCGCCGCCCGCGCCTCGGCGGCGCCGTGGATGCGGCCGAGGAAGGCCAAGGCTCCGTCGTCGAGGGACTGGACGCCCAATGACAGCCGGTTGACGCCCGCCGACCGGTACCCGGCGAATCGGCCGGCATCGGCGGACCCGGGGTTGGCCTCCAGCGTGATCTCGGCGTCGTCCGCCAGCGCCCAGCGGCCCGCCACGGCGTCGAGGACGCCGGCCACGGCGGCCGGGTCCATCAGCGACGGCGTGCCGCCGCCGAAATAGATGGATGTGACCGTTCGGCCTTTCGTTTCCGTTGCGTAATGACCCAGCTCGCGGACCAGGGCGGCGCGCCAGCGGGCCTGGTCCACGGCCTCGGCCACGTGGCTGTTGAAGTCGCAGTACGGGCATTTGGCGACACAGAACGGCCAGTGGACGTAGAGGCCCAGGCCATCGGTCTCGGTCATGAGGCGAAGCAGGCGGCCACCAGCTTGCGGAAGGCGTCGGCCCGGTGGCTGATGGCGTGCTTGGCGTCCGGGTCCATCTCGCCGAAGGTGACGGCGTGGCC
>JANQFP010000170.1 GCA_028277795.1 Rhodospirillales bacterium | reverse complement strand
GGCCAACGCCTCCATGTACGACGGGGCCACCGGGGCGGCCGAGGCCATGCTGATGGCGGCGCGGGTGACCAAGCGCCGCCGGGTCGTGGTCTCCGGCGGTCTCCATCCCCACTACCGCGAGGTCGCCGCCACCAACGCGCGCTTCGCCGGCCTCGACCTGGTGGCCGCCGACCCCGACTGGCAGGGGGGCGAGGACCTGGCCGGGTCGGTCGACGGCGAGACCGCCTGCGTCATCGTCCAGTACCCCGATTTCTTCGGACGCATCCGCGACCTGGAACCCCTGGCCGAGGCGTGCCATGGGGCCGGCGCCCTGCTGGTCGCCGTGGTCACCGAGGTGGTGGCCCTGGGCGCCCTGCGCCCGCCCGGCGCCATGGGTGCCGACATCGTCGCCGCCGAGGGCCAGTCCCTGGGCAACGGGCTCAGCTTCGGCGGTCCCTTTGTCGGCCTGTTCGCGGTGCGAAGTCGGCACCTGCGCCAGATGCCCGGCCGCCTGGTCGGCGAGACGGTGGACGAGGACGGACGCCGCGGCTTCGTGTTGACGCTGTCGACCCGCGAGCAGCACATCCGGCGGGAGAAGGCGACCAGCAACATCTGCACCAATTCGGGCCTGTGCGCGCTCGCCTTCACCATCCATCTGACCCTGCTCGGCGAGGTCGGCTTCACGCGGCTGGCCGACCTCAACCACGCCCGCGCCGTCGCCCTGGCCGAGCGCCTCGCCGCCGTGCCCGGGGTCGAGGTCCTCAACGAGTCGTTCTTCAACGAGTTCACGCTCCGCCTGTCGCGGCCCGCCGCCCCCGTCGTCGAGACCCTGGCCGAACGCGGCATCCTCGGCGGCGTGCCCGTGTCCCGCCTCTACCCCCAGGCCCCGGCTTTGGAGACCCTGCTGCTGGTGGCGGCGACGGAGACCGTGTCGGAGGCCGACATGGACGCCCTGGCGACGGCTCTGGGGGACGCGCTGGCATGACCCATGGACCCGGCCACCGCGGCCTCGACATGGAAGAGGCCCTCAGCTTCGAGCAGGACTCGCCCGGCCAGACGGGGGTCGACCTGCCGGACCCCGGGCCGGTGGCCGAGAGGCTGGGCGGCCTGCGCCGCGAGGGGCCCGTCGGTCTGCCCGGTCTGTCGGAGCCGCAGGTGGTGCGCCACTACCTGCGCATCAGCCGCATGAACTACGGCATCGATTCCGGGTTCTATCCCCTGGGCTCGTGCACCATGAAGCACAACCCGCGGCTCAACGAGCGGCTGGCCCGCCTCCGCGGCCTCGGCGACGTGCACCCCCTGCAGCCCCAGTCCACGGTGCAGGGCGCCCTGGAGCTCATCCATCAGACCGCCCATTGGCTGAAGACCCTCACCGGCTTGCCGGCGGTGGCCATGTCGCCGGCGGCCGGGGCCCATGGCGAGCTGGTCGGCCTGATGACCATCCGCGCCGCCCTCGAGGCCCGCGGCGACGCGCGCCAGCGGGTGCTGGTCCCCGATTCCGCCCACGGCACCAACCCGGCCAGCGCTCACATGTGCGGCTATGGCGTCGAATCCATCCCCGCCAACGACCGCGGGCGGGTCGACGCCGCGGCGGTGCGCCGGCAGCTGGATTCGGACGTCGCCGCCATCATGCTGACCAATCCCAACACCTGCGGCCTATTCGAGCCCGAGATCCGCGATATCGCCGACGCGGTGCACGAGGCCGGCGCCTTCTTCTACTGCGACGGCGCCAACTTCAACGCCCTGGTCGGCCGGGTGCGGCCGGGAGACCTGGGCATCGACTGCATGCACCTCAACCTGCACAAGACCTTCTCCACGCCCCACGGCGGCGGCGGCCCGGGCGCCGGCCCGGTGGTCCTGTCGGAGGCCCTGGCCCCCTACGCGCCGCTGCCCTACGTGGTGCACGGACCCGACGGGTTCCGCCTGGTGGAGCACGCCGACGATGCGGACGGCCAGCCCCTGGGCCGGATCAAGGGCTTCCACGGCCAGTTCGGCATGTTCATCCGGGCCTTGGGCTACATGACCAGCATGGGGGCCGACGGCCTGCGCCAGGTGGCCGAGGACGCGGTGCTCAACGCCAACTACCTGCTGGCCAGGCTGGGCGGGCCGCTGACCCCGTCCTTCGACGGCCCGTGCATGCACGAGGTGCTGTTCGACGACCGGTTCCTGCGCGATACCGGGGTCACCACCCTGGATTTCGCCAAGGCCCTGATCGACGAAGGCTTCCATCCGATGACCGTGTATTTTCCGCTGGTCGTCCACGGGGCCATGCTGGTGGAGCCGACCGAGACCGAGAGCAAGGCCTCGCTGGATCAGTTCGTCGACACGGTGCTGGCCCTGCTGGAGCGGGCCCGGGCCGGCGACGTCAAGCACTTCCAGGCGGCCCCGCGCCTGACGCCGCGGCGGCGCCTCGACGAGACCGCCGCCGCCCGCAAGCCGGTGCTGCGCTGGCAGCCGGCCGAGACCGGCGCCGCCGGATCGCGCGACAAGGCGGCGGAGTAGGCGCCGTCGCGCGACGCACTCAAGGTCAACATTCGTAGCAGTGCTCGACTTCCCGGGGCCCGGCGCGGCGGCGGATTAGCGATCAGCTTTTCGAAGGTGGAAGCAGGCCTGGTCACCGTCTCCAACGGCGTTCAGCTCTTTCGCCCTTCTCTCGTACGTGGCGACGTCGCGTTCGGTGAAAATAGAGCCCTCTAAGCTCACCTTATAGGATCTCGAATCGAGCAAGGGAATGTCTCTCTTGTACTGCTCGCTGCCGAGGAATTGAAAAGAGTCGGATTCGTACGCGATGGCGTCGATCTTGAAACCGGCCTCTTTTGAGATCAGTTCCATGCTCTTGATTGAATGCAGGAAGAGGTGGCGTGGCGCATCGAGCTGCACCCAATCAGTCCCATACTCCCGCCACGCGAATGACGATGAGAGGGGAACGCAGATCAACGCCAATCCGTTGTTCGCCAGTTTCTCGTGAACGACGCGGAGCGTTTCCTTCTGTTCCGGAATGTGCTCGAACGAGTGATTGAACAAGATCAGATCGAATGTACCACCCGCGTCTTCGATCCGTCCCTTCAAGACATTCAGGTTGTCGGCGTAATGAAGATCCTCTTCGATAAAGGGGTCCAAGCCGGTGAGATCGGAAAAGCCCTCATTATAGAAATCGATCAGCATGCCGCCGGCACCACATCCCACATCCAGAATCCTGGAGTCCGGATCGACCATCCCAGGTCTCAGCCAGTCTGAGAAGAAAGGCTTTCCATATCTTGCCGTCATCAACTTGCCGACGATACCCCTCCCAGAGAAGAAATAGTGCAACCTGCGCGCTTTCAAGAATCTCTTTAACTTGTTGGTAGCGGCAACAGGACGTCTAAGGAAAGAATAATAATTATTCGGATAGTATTTTTCCAGGCTCTCTGGGATCTCGGAAATTTGTAGACATTCGCACTCTGCACACTGGAAATACTCGAACTCGTCGCGAAGTCCGAGCATCATCTCTCGGGCAGTAAATACTTTGTTGTCATTCGTGTTTCCGCAAATCCTGCAGGTACGCACCATCACGATCTCCCCTCGGTCGCTTCGACGACCATGCAATGGTTGCATCGGCAAGAAAAAACAAGCCCGACGGACATTGTAATATGAACTAAGGGAATTGATCTACATAAGGAGCTGCCGATCTGACTTGCGCTGACGGGACGTACCCTCGCCGATGGCGACTCGCGAGGCGACATTCAATCCGGAACTGCCGGGGCTCGGCAAGCCGATGGCGACGGTTTTAGCCAGCGCGTTGATCGGCGGTCAGTGCGGCCGCCATCCGGGTTGCAACGCGGGCAACGCCCGGCGCTGGGCGCAGTGGGGGATCGCTGTCCAACCTGACGGCCAATGCTCGAGACGCCGCCATCCGTGGGGGGTCCGATCACCGGCGAAAAAGCCTCGATCCCCCTCTTTTGCCCGCTCCGTCCTCGGCAAATACCTCTACCCGCGCGGCCCAGGGGTCGACGAAAGGAGATCTACTTGGAGACCATGCGGGGGCGATATCAGCGTTTGGTGGAAGCGCCCGGCATCACAGGAAACCATCATCGTCCCCGTGGCCGGACAACTCTTCCTCGTCGCCGAACAGGGATTCCACGTACGAGAACTCCTTGCGCAGCCCGCGCCGCTGCAGGAGCTTCTCCTGGGCCGCCTTGGGCAGGTCGGTGAACATGAAGTACTGGCGCTCGATCAGAAGGTCGATGAGGTCCTCGAGGACCCGGGCCAAGCTGAGGTCCGATTCCAGCCATTCCTTCTGCGCCGCCCCCGGCTGATGGGTGTTGAAGAACGCCGCCAGCTCGGGATCGTCTTCGGGGACCTCCTGGACCCCCTGCTCACCGGGTCCGGCGAACACGGCGACGATCTTGCCGTCGGGGTCTCTCTTGACGTAGGGCATGAGCCGATTCTCCCCGCCGCCGCCGTTGCGCACCTAGCCAGTCTAGCCCGCATTTCTCACATCCGCCACGGCCTGCGTCGCGTCCCGGCGGCCGCCCCGCCAGGAGCGGGCCGAAAAGCGTAGCCTGCGCTACGGTTGAGGTCCGTGACGCCGCGGGCGACCGCCCGGACGCGACCCGGAGGGCGGTGCCGTCCCGCCGACAGGGTGCGTCGAGCCGCTTGCCCGATGTGTCCGCATCGCGCGGCGCGGCTCTCCTGCCCTGTCG
>JANQFP010000204.1 GCA_028277795.1 Rhodospirillales bacterium | reverse complement strand
CCGAAGGCCGATCGAAGGCATGGATGGCCGGGTCGGAGCCCGGCCATGACGTGTTGAGATTGAACGTTTTCGCTTGCATATCTACCATCGGGCGCTCTCGCGTCTAAACCGGACAGCAGTGGCGAGGAACCGGCCATGACCGAACCCATCGTCAGGGGCAAGTTCCCCAGGCCCGTGGACCGGGCGCGAGTGGCCGCCGATTGGCAAGCGCGGGGCTATTCCTGCGACCTGTTCTTCGATCCGCCGGGACGGGTGTGGATCGATTTCGTCCACGCCACCAACGAGCTGGTCACCGTCGCCGAGGGCCGCCTGGAAATGACCGTGGGCACCGAGACCTTCGTGGCCGAGCCCGGGGACGAGGTGTTCATCCCCCGCGGCGCCGTCCATTCGGTGAAGAACATCGACCGCGGCACGACCCGCTGGCTCTACGGCTACGACTGACGGCCGTAGCCGGGCGAGAAGGGCACGGAGATCGCGAACAGGCGGCGCAGGTCGGCGCCGTTGTCGAAGGTGACCCGCTCCGGCGAGGCCGCGGCCACGCCGTCGGTGGCGTCGCGGATGACGATGCGGCCGTCGCCGACGGTGACGCTGCGCGTGACCGCGGAGCCGTAGCCCCTGTGGACGCCGCGGAACTCGCGGCCGTCGAAGTGCAGGCAGCGGGCGTGGGCCCGGTCGCCCAGGCGGAACGGGCCCAGGTCCAGGCGGCCGGGCTCGGCGGCCCCCATCCGCGGCGCCGTGTGGGCGCGTACCGAACGGTACTTGTCGCGGCGGTCGAGGGCCGCCGTGTAGACGTAGGTGCCGGGATCGGCCAGCCAATCCTCGCCGTCCACGTTGAGCTCCACCGAGAGCTGGTCGTTGTGGGCATGGCACCCGGCCACCTGCGGGCCGGCCGGCCCGCAGCGCACCGACACGAACAGCCTCGGGCCACGCCAGATGTAGAGGCCGAAATCCGGGTAGGCGACCGCGGTCACGCCGTCGAGCACCGACGGGTCCGGAAGACGGACCGTCACCTCCCGGTGCCACGGCGGGTCGTCGGCCGGAGCCCCGGCGGCGTCCATCGGAGCGGCGGGCCGGCCGGTCGGCGGGATGCGGCGGCCGCCGGCTAGCCCGGCCACCACCGCCGACTCCACGGCCGCCGCCGGACCGGCGAACTCGGCCAGATCGGCGCGCCCGAACAGGCCGTTGACCGCCGCCACAAGGCTGCGGTGGTCCAGGTGCTCCTCTTCCCCGTCGGGGCCGTAGACCGGACACAGCTTGAACAGCCGCGCGTTGTCGGTGTCGCCGATCTGGACCACGCGGCCGTTGGGCTTGGTGGCGTCGCGGCTGAACTGGGCCATGGCTTCGAGGGTCGGCCAATGGGACGGCGGGAACAGCGACTCCCCACCGCTGCCGGGGAGCGGGTATTGAGCCAAGGGCGGCGGCGGCAGGGGCGGGGTGCGCCGCCACGCACCCGCATCGTACCCGGCCAGGGCCCGACGCCGGTCCTCGTCCAACCCCAACACGACGGCGGTGCCGTAGACGACCATCTCGGCGCACAGCCGGTGGTACGACAGCGAGGCCTCGACCCCGGCCCCGTCGGGCGTGAACTGCCGCCCCGCCTCGGCCACCAGCTGGTGCACGGCGAAGGCCAGCCACAGGTCCGTCTCCGGGTCCGCCGGCAGGGCGGCGGCGACGAACAGCAGGCCGACGATGTCGGCCAGATAGTGGTTGCCGCGGATGTCGTCGTGCCACTCCAGGAACTCGACGATGTGGCGGCCGTGGGCCCGCAGGGCGGCGGCGAAGGCGCCCAGGAAGGCGTCGTCGAACTGGGCGCCGTGGCGGCGGAACAGGTCGAGCGCCAGCACCAGGTTGGCGGCGCGCAGGGCCACGTCCATGGTGATGGCCCAGTTGACCCCGAAGCGCGGCGGGTTGGCGGCCAGGAAGTCCAGCACCTGGTTGCGGAACTCGCGCCGGTAGGCGTCGGGGGACGCCAGGCCGGGGGTTCCGGCGCCGGCCAGGATGTAGGCCCAGGCCAGCAGCGGCAGGTGCTGCAGCCGGCCCAGCTCCAGCGGCACCTTGACGTCGGCGCCGGGCGCGTGGCCGTAGCGGAGGGTCCCCGACGCCTGGGCCTCCGACCACCGGTAGCCGGACCTGAAGTCGATCTGCCAGTCGATGGGGCGATAGCCGGCATCGATCAGGCGGCGCAGGGCGGCGGCCGGTTCGCGGTTGCCCGGCGACAGGAGGGGCGGGGCCCCGACCGGCGGACAGCGGCGGCCCTCGAAGCCGGCGCAGGTCATGCCGGGCTCGACCCGCACCCAACCCGAGCCCAGCAGATCGAAGCGGTGCTCGAGGATGCGGCCGGCCACCGAGGCGATGGTCTCGGCCTGGGGCGCCAGCATCGACGGGTCGATGGCCGGCACCAAGCCGGCCAGGACCGGCGGCGGGTCGACGATGGGTGCGTAGGTGGAGCGCCCGCGGTCGCGCATCTGGCGCCCGTAGGCCGCGCCGGTGCGCCGCGCCATGCGCAGCGCCCGCGCCGCCGCCACCCGGGGCGACAGGGTCAGCCCGTACTTGACCAGATGCCACACGCCCATGCGGTCCCCCTGCCCCGAACCGCGGCAGAATAGCCCATTCGCAGCCACCGCGCCCACCGGAGGCCGTTTTGTCGTGGCGCCGCGGGCCGGATGGGGCATACCCTCGGCCGTCAAGGGTCCTGATGGAACGGGAGACCGGGATGGGCGACGGCGGCAGGCGGACGGCCATGGCCACGGCCGGTGCGCTTTTCCTGATGGTCGGCGCGTGCGGGCCCGTGGCCCATTGGATGGCCGGGCCGTCCGGGCTGGCGCCGGAGGACATGGATGCCAACCTCAGCCCCGGGGCGCGGCGCCTGATCGAGCATGCCTTCGCCGACGTGGAACCGGGTGCCCTGCGCGACCACCATGTCCACGTCCTCGGCCTGGGCACGGGCGGCACCGGCACCTGGGTCAATCCCAAGCTGCTCACCTGGAGCAGCCCGCTGGCCAAGTTCAAGACCCTGGTCTACCTGGAGGGCTCAGGGGTCACCGATGGGCCGCACGCCGACCGCCAGTACATGGAGCGCCTGGTTCGTCTCATCCGCAGCATTCCCGGGCACGGCAAGTACGGCCTGCTGGCTTTCGACTACCACTACCACGAGGACGGCACGGTGGACCGGGAGAACAGCGTCTTCCACGTGCCCAACGACTACGTGGTTCGCCTGGCCGCCGAGTATCCCGACCTGTTCTTCCCCATCGTGTCCGTCCATCCCTACCGTCGCGACGCCGTGGCCGCCTTGGAGCGCTGGGCGGCCGAGGGCGTGCGTCTGGTCAAGTGGCTCCCCAACGTCCAGGGCATGGACCCGTCCACTCCCCGCAACGACCCCTTCTACCGGGCCCTGAAGACCCACCGCATGGCCTTGCTCACCCATGTCGGCAAGGAGGAGGCCGTCGACGTCGGATTGGACCAGGCCCTGGGCAATCCCCTGCTCTACCGGCGGCCGCTGGACATGGGCGTCACCGTGATCATGGCCCATGCCGGGAGCCTGGGCGAGAACGCGGACCTGGACCGGCCCGGGGAGGCGGCCAGCAACTTCGACCTGGTCCTGCGCCTGATGGAGGACCCGCGGTACGCCGGCACCCTGTTCGCCGACATCTCGGCCATCACCCAGGTCAACCGCATACCCACGGCGCTGACCCGTCTCCTCGAGCGCGGGGACCTGCACCCTCGGCTGATCGACGGCAGCGACTATCCGCTGCCCGCCATCGACGTGGTGGTGCAGACCTCGGCGCTGGCGCGGCACGGGCTGTTGACGGACGAGGAGGCCAGGTACCTGGACGAGATCTTCGCCTACAACCCCCTGCTGTTCGACTACGTGGTCAAACGCACGGTGCGGTCGCCCCGCACCGGCGGCCGGCTTCCGGCCGCCATCTTCACCAACCGGGGAGTCCATCCGTAGGCTTCACCGCCATCTTGCGGAGACCGGGAGAACATGATTTTTTCCTCGGCCGACGCAGGTGATACCGGCGCGCCTTCGAGACGACTCGCGAAGCGCCGTCATGGCGCGCCGGGAAGCCTGCGCGGCGTTTGAGCGCCACCGCCTTCGCATGAAATGGCCCGCAGGGTCATTTCATTGGCGTGGCGGTATGAGACAGGGTTGCCATGGCCGAGCGACGGACCACACTGGCCGAGAAGATCGCGGCGCTGCGTGCCGCCTACGCCCAGGAGCTGGACGGCCGGCTGCGCGAGATCGAGGCCGCCGCGGCGCCGCTGGCCGAGCCCGGCTCGCCGGAAGCGAGCCGGCGGGCGGTGGCGGCCATCCACTACATGGCCCACAAGCTGGCAGGATCCGGTGCCACCTTCGGGTTCGCGGCGCTCACCCATGCCGCCCAGGCGGTCGAGGAGGTCTGCGCCGAGGTCATCGAGGACGGCGAGGTCCCGCGGGCCGAGCGTTGCCATGACATCATCGGCCTGGTGGTGGGGCTGCGCTCGGCGGTGCCCCGCGACGCCGCGGTCGCCCCGGAGGGGGTGTTCGCCAAGAAAGAACCCGAGGCGCCGGAGGCCGAGGCGGCCCGCACGGTGGTCCTGGTGGACGCCGACGAGGACGCGGCGCGGCGCCTGCAGGGGGAGCTCGCCAACTACGGCTTCGCCACCCGCGCCGTGCCCCATGCCGACGACCTGCGCGCCGTGCTGGCCGAAGAGGCCGCCGCGGTGGTCCTGTTCTCGTCCGAGAGCGGCGACGGCACCGACACCCTGCAGGCCCTGCGTGCCGAAGGCATCCTCGACTGCCCGGTGATCTTCCTGTCCGAACGGGGCTCGGTCACCTCGCGCCTGGAGGCGGTGCGGGCCGGCGGGTCGGCCTACCTGGTGAAGCCCGTCGACGTGCCCGACCTGGTCGACGCCATCGACGCGCAGGCTGCCTCGGAGGACGAGGAGCCCTACCGCATCCTGGTGGTCGACGACGACCGCAGCGTCGCCGGCTTCATCGCCGCCATCCTCGAGGACGCGGGCATGACGCCGTCGGTGATCGACAACCCCATGGACGTCCTCGACCGCATTCAGGAGTTCGCCCCCGAGCTGATCCTCATGGACCTCTACATGCCCGGGTGCAGCGGCCTGGAGCTGGCCTCGGTGATCCGCCAGCAGGCGGCCTTCGCCGCCATCCCCATCGTGTTCCTGTCGGCCGAGGCGGATATCGACAAGCAGTTGGCCGCCATGCGCCGGGGCGGCGACGACTTCCTCAACAAGTCGATCAGCGCCCATCACCTGATCGCCTCGGTGTCGGCGCGGGTGCAACGCTTCCGCCTGGTCGGCTCGCTGATGGTCCGCGACAGCATGACCGGCCTGTTCAACCACACCAGCACTAAGCAGCTCCTGGACACGGAACTGTCGCGGGCCGAGCGCGACGGCCGGCCCCTGGCCCTGGCGGTGCTCGACATCGACCGCTTCAAGTCGGTCAACGACACCCATGGCCATCCGGTGGGCGACCGGGTCATCAAGAGCCTGGCCCGCCTGCTGCGCCAGCGCTTGCGGCGGTCGGACATCATCGGCCGCATGGGGGGCGAGGAGTTCGCCGTGGTGCTGCCCGGCGCCGCCGGCGACGTGGCCCGCCGCACCATGGACCAGGTGCGCCAGGCCTTCGCCGACATCCGCCACCGGGCCGACGGCGGCGACTTCTCGGTGACCGTCAGTTGCGGGGTGGCCGAGTTTCCCCAGTTCGCCTCGGCGGCGGCCCTGTCCGAGGCCGCCGACAAGGCCCTCTATGCGGCCAAGAACGGCGGCCGCGATCGGGTGGTGCTGGCCGAGACCGGGGACGGCGCCGGCCCGTCGTGGTCGCCGGGACTGTGACCGCCCCGCCACCGGGGAAGACGCCGCCGGACGGGCCCGTGGTCGGCATCGGCGCCTGTTCCGTCGATCTGTTCTTCCATATGGACAGTTACCCGGCGTGGGGGACCAAGCCGCTGGCCAAGGCCTCGCGGCTGGCGGCGGGCGGCCCGGCCGCCACCGCCTTGGTCACCCTGGCCCGCTTCGGCATGGCCACGGACTTCGTCGGCAAGGTGGGCGACGACGCGCTGGGCGCCTACGTCCGAGACGAGTTCGCCCGCGAAGGCGTGGGAACGGCGGGGCTGACGGCCGACGGGGCGGTGACCACCCTGGCGGCGGCCATCGTCGTCCACGACGGCTCGGGCGAGCGCACCATCATCGGCGGCGCCGGGGACGGCCTGCGCCTGGCGGCCGACGAGGTGGACCCGGGGCTCCTCACCCGGGCCCGCCACGTGGTCCTCGATTCCCACCAGCCGTCGGCGGCCGACCTGGCGGCGACGACAGCGCGGGCGACGGGCGCCACGGTGTCCCTGGACGCCGGCACCGATCCCGGGCGCTCCCGCCACCTTCTCGACCGGCTCCACGTCCTGGTGGCGCCGGCCGCCTACTTCGGCGAGGACGACGCATCCATCGGCCCCGATCACGTCGTTCCCCTCGCCACCGAGACGGGCATCCCCGTCGTGGTGGCCACCGCCGGTGCCTTCGGCTGCCTGGTCGTCGGCCATGGCCGCGCCGAGCACCTGCCGGCCCACCCGATCGACCGCGTGGTCGATGCCACCGGCGCCGGGGACGTGTTTCACGGCGCCCTGGTCTACGGCCTGCTCGCCGGCTGGGATGCGGTCGGCGCCGCCCGTTTCGCCACCGCGGCGGCGGCCCAGGCCTGCCGCGGCGCCACCGGCCGCGCGCCCCTGCCGCCGGTGGCCGACCTGCGGGCGCTGGCCGGGGTATGACCCTCAGAGCCCGTCTCTCAGGGCTCTCAGGTCCCGAGGTAGCCCATGCCGGTGAGGAACAGCCCCAGCGCCAGGGTGACCACGGCGGCGCCGCGCAGGCGCGCGGACCGGCGGGCCAGGGGCTCGGAGACGCGGATCAGGACGTCCGGGTAGGCGGTCAGCAGCGCCCCCTTGATCAGGGCCAGCCACCCCATGAGGGTGATGATCACCGTCCACCGGGGCGCCCATTCGTTGTGGACGTTGATGATGAGCAGGCCGGCGACCAGGGCGAGGATGCCGGCCAGGTAGCGCAGCACCGGCTTGCCCAGGGCGTCCTTGGTAATCTGTCGGTAGGTCTCGGCATCCAGCAGCATGCCGACGGCGACGATGACGTAGAGCGGGCCGAAGATGCGGGCGATGAATTCGGCGGAGGACATGTCGGGCTCCCTTCACGGGTTTCTTGTTGGGGCGGCGCCAGGGTGGGACTGATACCGGCGGGCCTCCGAACCGAGAAGCGAAGCGCCGTCATGGCGCGCCGCAAAGCCCGCGCGGTATTTGAGCGCCACCGCCTTCGCATGAAATGGCCCGCAGGGTCATTTCATTGGCGCGGCGGTATGAGGTGACGCTACAGCGGATCGCGATCGGATGGAACCGCCGCCTGTGTCATTCCGATGACGATCGGCCTTGGACAGACCGGGCTCTCCTGATGTAGGTCTTTCACGCCATCGCGGCCCGGCGGGAGGATTCCATGGACGGACAGGCCGTCACCATCACCGACGAGGTCTTCCTGGTTGGCGGCCCGGCCCTGACCGCCGCCGAGGACGCCGCCATCTACCTGATCTCCGTGGGCGAGACCGCCGCCCTGATCGACGCCGGCTGCGGCCGCCAGCCGGACCGGCTGCTCGCCAACGTCGCCGCCGCCGGGGTCGATGCCGAGCGCATCAAGACCCTGCTCATCACCCATTGCCATTTCGATCACACGGGCGGTGCCGCCCACCTGCGCGAGCGCCTGGGCTGCCAGGTGGTGGCCCACGAGCTGGATGCCCGATACATCGAGGGCGGCGACGACCAGGTGACGGCCGCCACATGGTACGGCGCTCGGCTCCCGCCCTGCCCGGTGGACCGCCGCCTCGCCGGCGCCACCGAAACCGTCCACCTGGGCAGCCGACCCATCGAGGCCCTGCACATCCCCGGGCATTCCCCGGGCTCGGTAGCCTATGTCATGGAGTCGGCCGGCCAGATCGTGGTCTTTGCCCAGGACGTTCACGGCCCCCTGCATCCGAGCCTGCTGTCGGACCACGCCGACTACCAGCGTTCCCTGCAACGGCTGATCGATCTCGAAGCCGACATCCTGTGCGAAGGCCACTTCGGCATCTACCGGGAGCGCTCGGAGATCAACCGGTTCATCCGCTCGTTCATGACCTGATACCGGCGCGCTTCTCAACCGACTCGCGAAGCGCCGTCATGGCGCGCCGGAAAGCCTGCGCGGCGTTTGAGCGCCACCGCCTTCGCATGACATGGCCCGGAGGGTCATTTCATCGGCGCGGCGGTATGAGGGTGCGTCCGGCGCATCCGATGGACACGAACCCGGGATTTCGGTCCCCCGCCGGCCGTGCTACCGTGCGTTGCCCGGCGCCGGGCGGGGCGGCAGGAGGGGAGACCGACGCCATGACCATGAGGGAGAAGAGCTACCAGGGCCTGGGTCCGCACGGGTTCCACCGCATCGCCTACGTCGAGTGGGGGGATCCCGGCAACGACAGGGTGGTGATCTGCGTCCACGGCCTGACCCGGCGCGGCCGCGACTTCGATTTCCTGGCCCGCGCCCTGGCCGACCACTACCGGGTGATCTGCGTCGACCTGCCCGGCCGCGGCAACAGCCAGTGGCTGGCCGTCGCCGACGACTACCAGCCGACCACCTACATCCAGGACATGGCCGCCCTGATCGCCCGCCTCGACGTGGAGCGGGTGGACTGGATCGGCACCTCCCTGGGCGGCCTCATGGGGATGATGCTGGCCGGCCAGCCGGGGAGTCCCATCGGCAAGCTGGTGCTGGTCGACATCGGCGGCTACATCGGCACCCCGGCCCTGGAGCGCATTGCCGGCTTCGTCGGCCAGGACCCGGAATTCGCCACCCTGGACGAGCTGGAGGCCTATTTCCGCGATGTCAACGCGCCGTACGGCCCCCTTACGGACGAGCAGTGGGCCCACATCGCGCGTTTCGGCTCGCGCCAGATCGAGGGCGGCACCTGGAAACTCCACTTCGACCCCAAGATCGCCGAACCCTTCAAGGACGGCTTTTCCGAAGCGGTCGACCTGTGGCCCCTGTGGGATCTGGTCCCGTGCCCGGTGCTGGTCCTGCGGGGCGGCGACTCCGACGTACTCCTGCGCGAGACGGCGGGCGAGATGCTGGCCCGCAAGCCGTCTGCCAAGATGGTGGAGTTTCCGGGGATCGGTCACGCGCCCATGCTGATGGACGAAAGCCAGATCGCCCCGGTGCGCCAATGGCTGCTCGACTGATCCGTGCCGTCGGCAGCCGGCCGGCCCGACTCACGCCAAGCGCGCGGAAACCGTAGCGTATCACGACTAAATGGACTATAAAGCTTGAGTGGGAGGATGCTCGGGCGTCCACCCGCTTGGGGGCTTCGGCCATGCAGGTACTCGACTTGATTGATAAGTTTCTCGCTGTCACGTTGCGTAGTGACGCGTCCGGCCTGCGCGTACCGACCGACGCCGCCTGCCGATTGCCGTTCCACGGTCACGGATTATTCGTTTGAGCACCGTGCTTTCCGACATCCTGACAGCGATCGAGGGTGCGGGCTCGACGGACGAGATGCACGCACTGATCGAACGGATGGTCCGTCGGTTCGGTTTCGACGGATACTCCTATCACAACTACCGCCCCGAGGATTGCGGGATCGACTATGTCGGCGTGTGGCCGGACGAGTGGCTGGCGCGATACGAACGCAATCACTACGTCGACATCGACCCCGTGGTCGAACGGCTGCTGCGGTCGACGACACCGTTCACGTGGAGTGAGGCCGTCGCCAGCCACCCGGTCAATGCACGCCAGCGTATCGTGATGAACGAGGCGCGCGATTTCGGCATCAAGGAAGGCGCCGAGGTGCCGATCCACCAGCCCGGCCTGGGCCTTGCTTCGTTTTCCGTCTTTTCGTCCAGCCAACCGGCTTTCGAGGCCGCGTGGTCCGAACACAGGCACAATCTCCACCTGTTCTGCCTCTACTTCCACGAGAAGTACAGCCAGCTCGCGGCAAGTCCCGCCAACGTGCCGCAGCCGAATTTGTCCTACCGCGAACGTGAGTGTCTGGTGTTGACCAGCAGAGGGAAGACCGCCTGGGAGATCGGCCAGATCCTGTCGATTTCGGAGCGCACCGTCAAACAGCACTTGGCGAGCGCGGCCAACAAGCTGGGCAGCTACTCGAAGCACCACGCCGTCGTCAAAGCCATTATGACGCGCCTGATTCTGCCCTAACGCGCGCGTCGCCGTGCGTCTTTGTCGCCAAGCCCTGCTCAGATTCTCCCGGTTCCGTCGGCCCGCTTGACCCAATTACAAGATTCGCGGGCAAGCATCCGACACTTCCACTTCCATAGGTAGTCTCCACTCCGTCTTTTGGCGGAATGCCGTTTCCCGCGTGATGGGGTTCATTTGCCGCGGCTTCACGAAAGGGGAGCGGCACATGATTGACCTTGTCACGTCGCAAAACGCGCATCTGCATCAGGCTCATTTGGCCGGAATGCACCGTCTTCGTCACAGGGTGTTCAAGGAGCAACTGGGATGGGATGTGCAGGGCGAGAACGGCGAAGAATGGGACGAGTTCGACGGCCCGGATACGGCCTACCTCATCGCCAGTGATCCATCCGGCGCCGTGGTGGGGGCGTGGCGCCTCCTGCCGACCACCAAGCCCTACATGGCGTCCACCGTATTCCGGGAGCTCTTCGACGACTCCGAGCCGCCCCATGCAAGCTCGGTGTGGGAGTGCAGCCGCTTCGTCGTGCAGCCTCCCGACCGTCAGCGGGCCGCGAGCGGGATCGATTCCGTCACCGCCTCGCTGCTCGTCGCGGTCACCGAGTTCGCGGTCACTTACGGCGTCCGCGAGCTCGTGTCCGTGGAGACCCCGGCCGTGGCCCGGCTTCACCAGCGTGCCAGGGACAGGAGACCCATCTGGCGCGGCTCCACCCACCGTCTCGGTGACTCGCGTGCCCTGGTGGCGCGGTACGACATCGACGGGGCGATGCTCGCCAACCTGCGGGAGAAGTTCGACGTTCCCGCCCCGATCATCCGGCAGCTGGCCGTTTGGAACCTGCCAGAAGCGGCGTGAACTCGAGATCGAATCAGAAAGACGATGCACAAAATCCTGAATGTTACCACAAGTTTTCGGCACGCGATTGTCTACTTGATCGGCGAAGCGCAGAGCAATGGGTTCAGTTTGGTCAAGACGTCCCTCGAAGATGCCGAGCGGGCAATTGACGAAGAACTGAGCATTCGCGGTCTTTTGCAAGACGGCCAGGTCAAGAAGACGAGCAATCAGGCCGGAAATTGAAACAGAGACCATAGGGGGACAGAAGGATGGCACAAGCGGCTGTTCGCGACGTTCAAGTCGGCTATCTGGAAAACGCCCAACGGGAGCTTGCGGCCCGCACGATGCGGTCGCAGCGGATGGCGTCGGACCGCACGGAAGTGATCAACGGGGCCATGGCGGCTTCGGGCACGTGCCCCCCTCCGATCTTCGTCAGCCAGAACGAGGGGGCGTATTTCGAGGACCTGGACGGGAACGTCTACCTCGACACGTGCATGGGGTTCGGCGTGCACGTCCTCGGCCACCGACCCCGGCCGGTCGAGGACGCGCTTCGCGCTCAGCTTGCCAAAGGCTGGCATCTCAGCCTGAGAGGCGAGGAGCAGCTCGCCTACGCCCGCCTGATCCAATCCGCGGCCCCATGGAACGAACGTGTCGTCTTCTGCAACACCGGCACGGAAGCGACGCTCTACGCCATCAGGGCCGCGCGCGCGCTGACCGGCAAGTCCAAGATCGCCAAGTTCGACATCAGCTACCACGGCGCCCATGACGGCGTCCTGATCTGGCCCGCGCCCGGCTCGCCGGCGGACACCCCGACGCCGATGTCGTTCGGGTACGGCATCACGGACGGGGTCATGTCGGACGTCATCCTGCTTCCCTACCGGCACCCTGCCGCGCTCGCGGCGATCGCCGCCCATCGGGACGAACTGGCGGCCGTTCTGGTCGAGCCCGTCCAAGGGTCGCTGCCCGAGGCGGACGTCGGCGGCTTCCTGGCCGAGCTTCGGGCGCTGTGCGACGACCTGGGGTTGATCCTCATCTTCGACGAGGTGCTCACGGGATTTCGTCTCGCCTTCGGTGGCGCGCAGGAGCGCTACGGGGTGACGGCCGACATCACCACCTACGGCAAGGCCGCCGGCGGCGGCCTGCCGATCGGTGTCGTGGCGGGGCGAAAGGACCTGATGGACGCCTTCGGCGACTTCACGGCACCGAAGGGGATCTTCTTCGGTGGAACCTTCTCAGGGAATCCCCTCAGCATCACGGCGGGCCGGTCAACACTCCGACATCTCGATTCCCATCGCGAGATCTATGACCACATCGATGGCCTGACCGCCCGCCTGACGGAGGGATTCAACGGATTCAGCGCTCGAAACGGGTACTCGGCCCGGATCGTCAGTTGCGGCTCCATGTGGCAGATCTTCTTCCGCAACGAGGTCCTGAGCGACTTCGAGTACGAAGGCAAGGATGCCGAGGGCGCGTTCTATCTGCATTGCCTCAACATGGGCGTTTTCATCCACGCCACGCACAGGTGCTATCTGTCGGCGGCGCATACCGACGAGCATGTGAACCAACTGCTGCACGTGTTCGAGACGGCACTTCACATGGTCCGGGCCGACGGCCTCGGCTGATCGATGGTCGCACCGTCCAGATCACCTGAGCCGGACAAGCCGTAAGCAGGGATCATTGGGCCGGGACGCGGAGAAAGACGGCTTCACACGGGGACTTGTCGTTTGCAGATCATTGACTTCATCGAGAGATCCAACGCCGTCCGGTCGCCGGACGAGGTCTTCGATCTCTTCGTCGAGGCCGTCCGTGAGTACGGGTACGACCAGGTCGCCTTCGGCGCCCTGTCGCCGGCCGCGCAGAACCGGTTCGGGCGTGACCGGCCGGCCCCTGCGGTCATCCTCAATTACCCCGAGGACTGGATCAAACACTACTTCGAGAAGGCGTATCAGACCATCGATCCGGTGATCCTGTTCACCCCCTTGAGTCGGCGCGCCTTCCTCTGGAAGGCGATCGAGGAACGCACCAATCTGACGCGCAATCAGGTCGCCTTGTTCCGTGAAAGCGAGGCGGCGGGCCTTCGCGACGGCCTCAGCGTGCCCATCCATGGGCCCTTCGGCGAAATGTTCGTGGTGTCGATGGCCAGCGCCGCGGGCGGCACCGATGGCCATCATCTGCTGAGCCATTTTCAGACGCTCGCCATGCAGTTCCAGGTCGCCTACACGTCGCTGGCCACGGGCGAGTCGCCGGCGCCGCCGCGCCTCACCGGGCGGGAGCGCGAGTGCCTGCTGTGGAGCGCACGGGGCAAGAGCACCTGGAGCATCGGCAAGATCCTCGCCATCTCCGATCACACGGTCCAGTTTCATCTCAAACAGGCCATGGCCAAGTTGGGCACCACCAACCGCGTGGTCGCCATCGTCACCGCCCTGCGCGCCGGTCTCATCGATCCTTAGCGCCCGTCCGGCACGACGGCCGCCATCCTCGGTCCGGGTTTGCGCCCGGCGGGGCCGAAGCGCGGCCGCTCGCCCGCGCTCACCCTAACATCTTGGAAAATCTAGAAACCCCTTGTGCCCTGGCGACAACTGGGGCGTCAACGGGTTGGATTTCGGACACCCCCCCAGAGTTGGGGGGATGATCTGAACGTGTCTTTGCGGTTTCTTTGATGGTGTCTTCAGGCACGCCGAGGGACGACGGATGATCCAGGGTTTTACTTGGGCGAGTGCTCACAAGCTCGGCGGCGTCCTCGAGTCCCGATACCGCATGCGGTACCGCGTGTTCGTCGAGCGCCAGGGGTACGAGGTGTCCCACTCCGACGGCATGGAGTACGACCCGTTCGACACGCCGGCCGCCGTTTACCTGGAGTGGCGCGACGTCTTCGGAGAGGTCCGCCGCAAGTTCGGCATCGACGGACCGATCCCGAGCGTGACCGGCGACGACACCGAGGCGCTCCCGGCGGGTGCGGACAAGAGAGTGGCATGACTCCGATCGTCATCGAGCCCGGCGAGGACGAGACTCCGCAACAGGCGGCTGCGGCCATCACGTCGGCGCTGATATTCCTGACCGAGGAAGCCTACCGGGCCGGGCTCAACCGCTTGGCCCTGGCCATCGGTTCGGCGGCGGAGCTGGCCAGCCGGTCGGCCGATCCGGAGCCGAACGATCTACACTGAGCGGAGCGCGTTGTCGTTGGCCGCGCTCCACGCCGGGCCGGTGCGCGGCGTGAGACGCGGTTGGTCGGGCGCATCCTCCGGGTCCGGGGCCTCGATGCCCTCGAAGAAGTACGACACCGGCAGATCCAGAACGGACGCGGCGACCAGCAGCTCGTAGGCCTCCAGCTCCCGCCGTCCCGCCTCCATCTCTTCGATGTCGCCGGCGGTGACGCCGAGCGCGTCGGCAAGGCCTTCGCGGGTAATCTGCTTGGTTTCCCGTGCCAGCAGCAATGCGAGGCCCACTTGGGCATTGATCGACCGTGCTCGACGGCCCGTCGCACCTGTCATGACCCCTCCTGAATTTCAACCGGTGCCTGAAGACGCATGGTAGTGCGTCACGGCCCGACGGCCCCACCCCCTAAATCTTGGGGGCTCCGCGCCATCCGGTCTGACGGTTCCCGCCGGCGGCCCGGAGGCGCCGGTCCCCACCGGCGGCCGTGGACGGAGCGTAAACCCCCCAATTTTGGGGGGCACCGCATACCCGATCGAAGCACTAGCATGTATTCTTGAGCACATTTCGAAATGAAAGATGCGGGATGCGCCAACGTAAGGAAAAGGAACAAAACGTGCTGCGCGAACACGCATCGAGACCCAACTACGACGCAAACGACTACACGCCGAGCTCTCGCAATAGAGTTAGCGGCCCCCATGTGGAACGCGCGGTCAGCGCCAGTGACGCCTGGGTGGTGATCGACCACGACCGATCGTCCGTGTCCTGCATCACCTTCGATCTGGGCGAGGCCCTGTCGGAATGCCAGTCGCTTCGACGGACCCGCTGTTCCGAGTGCGTCAACTGGCACAAGCACTGCGGCCGATTGAAGGAACAGACCCCGGGCCGCCCGCGCGGCGAACCCCGCTGACGCCGCATATTCAACGCGGAGAACGCGGAGGAAAGGGAATGCGCCGCGACGCGGCGCGGACACCTTCTCGGCGCCCTCCGCGTGCCCCCCGCGTCCTCTGCGTTTCAATCGACCGGTAAGCCTTGCAAGGCCTACTCCGGCTGCCGCATCCGGCGCTGTAGGCGGCGCAGGCGCTCCACGTTGCGGTTGTGCTCCTTGAGGGTGCGGGCGAAGGCGTGGGCACCGCTGCCGTCGGCGACGAAGTAGAGCTCGTCGCTGTCCGCCGGGTGGAGCACGGCGGCCAGGGACGCCCGGCCGGGGTTGCAGATGGGCCCCGGCGGCAGGCCCTTGTGCAGGTAGGTGTTGTAAGGCGACGGTGTCTTCAGGTCGGCGCGGCTGAGGGGACGCTCCAGCGGCCCCGCGCCGCCGGTGAGCGCGTAGACCACGGTGGGGTCCGACTGCAGCCGCATGCCCTTGCGGAGGCGGTTGAGGAACACGGCGGCGATGCGCGACCGCTCCTCCGGCACCGCCGTCTCCTTCTCCACCAGCGAGGCCAGGGTCACGGCCTCGGCGGCATCGGCCAGAGGCAGGCCGGCGGCCCGCCCGGGCCACAGCTCGGCGACGGTCTCGGCCATGGCCCGCCGCATGCGGGTCACCATGTCGGCCCGGTCGTCGCCGAACGCGTAGTGATAGGTCTCGGGCAACAGGGCGCCCTCGGGGGGCGGGGGACCGGGCAGCCCCTCCAGGCCGGCCGCACCGGCGATCCGTTCCAGCACCTGGGCCGTGGACAGGCCCTCGGCCACGGTGAGCCGGCGCACCACCGTGCGGCCGCTGCGCAGCAGGGCCACGGCCTCGCGGGCGCTGATGCGCGCGGGGAAGGCGTACTCGCCGGCCCGCAGGGCCCGGGCGGCGCCGTCGACGCGGGCACCCAGGCGGAAGATCAGGGGGTCGGCCACCACGCCGGCGTCCGCCAGGCGCTCGGCGATGGCCGTCAGGCCGGCGCCGCGGGGCACGACCACGGTGGCCGGCTCCGCCAGGGGGCCGGGGGCGACGTAGCGGGCGTATCCCCAACCGGTGACCGCCGCCAGGGGGGCGGCCACGACAAGAAGGATGACGACGAGGCGGCCGAGGCCGCCTCGCCGGATCATGAATGAGCCTTGAAGATCAGCGACGCGTTGGTGCCGCCGAAGCCGAAGGAGTTGGACAGCGCCGCCCGCACCGGGCGCTCCTTGGCCTGGTAGGGCACCAGGTCCAGGTCGCAGCCTTCCGACGGCTGGTCGAGGTTGAGGGTCGGGGGCACGACGCCTTCGTGGATGGCGAGGATGGCGAAGATGGCCTCTGCCGACCCGGCGGCGCCCAGCAGATGACCGATGGACGACTTGGTGGACGACATGGAGAGATTGTACGCGTGGTCGCCGAACAGGCGCTTGACGGCGCCCAGCTCGATCTCGTCGCCCAGCGGCGTCGAGGTGCCGTGGGCGTTGATGTAGTCGATGTCCTCGGGGTTGAGGCCGGACCGCTTGAGGGCCGCGCTCATGCATCGGAAGGCGCCGTTGCCGTCCTCCGACGGCGCCGTGATGTGGTAGGCGTCGCCCGACATGCCGTAGCCGACCACCTCGGCATAGATGGTGGCGCCGCGGGCCTTGGCGTGCTCCAGCTCCTCGAGGACGACGATTCCGGCCCCTTCGCTCATGACGAACCCGTCCCGGTCCACGTCCCACGGCCGCGACGCCTTGGTCGGCGTGTCGTTGAACTTGGTCGACAGGGCCTTGGCCTGGGCGAACCCGGCGATGCCCAGGCGGCACACGGCGGCCTCGGTGCCGCCGGCGACCATCACGTCGGCATCGTCCCACATGATGATGCGGGCGGCGTCGCCGAGGGCGTGGGCGCCGGTGGAGCAGGCGGTGACCACCGAATGGTTGGGACCCTTGAAGCCGTGCTTGATGGAGACGTGGCCGGAGACCAGGTTGATCAGGCTGGCGGGAATGAAGAACGGGCTCAGCCGGCGCACGTTGCCGTTGTTGACGGTGAGCGCGGCCTTCGAGATCTCGGGCAGGCCGCCGATGCCGGAGCCGATGAGGACGCCGGTGCGCTCCCGGGATTCCTCGTCCTCGGGCGCCCAGCCGGAATCCTCCAGCGCCATGTCGGCGGCGGCGATGCCGAGGATGATGAAGTCATCCATCCGCCGCTGTTCCTTGACCGGCACCCATTCGTCGGGGTCGAACCCGCCGTCGGCGCGGGGGCCGCGTGGCACCTCGCCGGCGATCTTGGCCGGCAGGTCCGAGGTATCGAAGGATTCGATGGGGCCGATCCCGGATTCGCCCTCGATCAGGCGCTTCCAGGTCAGGTCCTTGCCGCACCCCAGGGGGGTTACCGCACCGATGCCCGTAACAACTACCCGTCTCATGATGTTTCCTGTTGCATTGGCGGCCGCGCTGCCCGGAGGCCGAGCGATCGGGTCTGCGCGCCGCGTCGTTCAGAGGTTCCGGTTCAGGCGCCCGTGGTCTTAATGAAGTCGACGGCGTCCTTGATGGTCAGGATCTTCTCGGCGGCGTCGTCGGGAATCTCGACCCCGAACTCCTCCTCGAACGCCATCACCAACTCGACCGTATCGAGGCTGTCGGCGCCCAGGTCGTCGATGAAGCTGGCGTTCTCGACCACCTTAGCCTCCTCGACCCCGAGGTGCTCAATGACGATTTTCTTAACGCGATCCGCAACATCACTCATGGTTTCGTATCCTTGGTCCAGATGTTATTGACGGTCTTGAATGGGTCGGGTCCGTTCCGCCCCGCGGCGGATGCCGGCGCGGGCGGTCAGACCATGGCCAACCCTCCGTTGACGTGGAGGGTATGGCCGGTGACATAGGCGGCCTCGTCGGCGGCCAGGTACGCCACCGCCGCCGCGACGTCGTCGGCGGTGCCGAGGCGCTCCGCCGGGATGTTGGCGAGCAGGCCCTGGCGCTGATCGTCGCCCAGGTCGGCGGTCATCGGCGTGTCGATGAAACCCGGGGCCACGCAGTTGACGGTGATGCCCCGGGACGCCACCTCCCGGGCCAGGGCCTTGGTCATGCCGATCATACCGGCCTTGGACGCGGCGTAGTTGGCCTGCCCCGGGTTGCCGGTGACGCCGATCACCGACGTGATGTTGACCACGCGGCCCCAGCGCGCCTTCATCATGCCGCGCAGACAGGCACGGATGAGGCGGAATGCGGCGGTCAGGTTGACGTCCAGCACCGTCTGCCAGTCCTCGTCCTTCATCCTCAAGGCCAGCGTGTCGCGGGTCAGCCCGGCGTTGTTGACCAGAACGTCGACGCCGCCGAGGGCGCTCTCGGCGGCAGCGGCCACCGCGGCCGCGCCATCGTCGGCGGACAGGTCGCCGGGAACCACGTGTACCCGGTCCCCCAACTCCGTGGCCAGCGTCTCGAGGGCGTCCGTGCGCGTCCCCGAGAGGGCCACGGCGGCACCCTGGCCGTGCAGGGTCCGCGCGATGGCGGCGCCAATGGCGCCCGACGCCCCGGTGACCAGGGCGCCGCGCTCGTCCAGATCGAACATGGCCGGCGGCCCGGAGGGACCCCGAAGGGCCCTCACCCTCAGGCCCGGGCCGCGAGGAACGCTTCGATGTCGGCGGGCGTGCCGATGGCGGTGCCGCCGAGGGACCGCTCGATCCGCTTGACCAAGCCGGTCAGGACCTTGCCGGCCCCGACCTCGAAGAAGGATGCGATCCCGCGGGACTTGAGAAACTCGACGCTCTGGCGCCAGCGCACCATGCCGGTGACCTGCTCGACCAGCAGACGGCGAATGGTCGCCGGATCGGTCTCCGGCTGCGCCGTCACGTTGGCGATCAGGGGCACCGCGGGCGGCCGCATCTCCACCGCGCTCAGGGCCTCGGCCATGACGTCGGCGGCGGGCGCCATCAAGGCGCAATGGAACGGGGCGCTCACCGGCAGCATGACGCTGCGCCGGGCACCCCGGTCGGACGCGATGCCGAACGCGCGCTCGATGGCCCCGTGGGTGCCGCTGAGCACCACCTGGCCCGGCGCGTTGTCGTTCGCCGTCTCGCAGATCTCGCCGTCCACCGCCGCCTCGTCGGCGATGGCGCGGGCGTCGTCCAGATTGAGGCCGAGCAGGGCCGCCATGGCGCCCTTGCCCACCGGCACCGCGCGCTGCATGGCGCGGCCGCGGACCTTGAGCAGGCGGGCCGCATCGCCGAGGCTGAAGGTGCCGGCGGCGGCCAGCGCCGAATACTCGCCGAGGGAGTGGCCGGCCACGTAACTGCATTCCTTGGTGACGTCGTACCCGCCTTCCTCTTTCAGAACCCGCACGACGGCCATGCTGACCGCCATCAGGGCCGGCTGGGCATTCTCGGTCAATGTCAACTCGTCCTCAGGCCCCTCGAACATGAGCTGGGACAAATCCTGGTCGAGGGCGTCGTCCACTTCGTCGAAGACCTGGCGCGCCGCGGGGAAGGCCGCGGCCAGCTCCTGGCCCATGCCGACGTGCTGGGATCCCTGACCGGGAAAGATGAAGGCTTTCGTCATTGGAAGGCCTCGCTCTGGTTGTGGCGAAGGTCGTTGGCGTGCAGTGATACGTCCGCCTCCCGAGGTGTCAAGCGCGTCCCCACCGACGAAACGGCGCCGCGTGATCCCGCGGCGGAACGTTTCAGGGGGGAAATTCGGCCGCGCGCTGGATGCCGGCTCGAATCGCAACTTGTTGTTTTCATGGTTTTTTTGTGACTCACCCTGAGCTTTCAACCGGCGCATGTTAGCACCTGCACAAAGCCCCTTGAATTCACAAATGTTTTCAGATTGTTACGAAGATTTGACCGCTCGAAGGCGGGGTCGCGGAGCGATTTCGGGTGCTGCGCGCGCGAGAGTCGGGGGCCGGAGGGTGGATTCGCCCCCCCGCCGACGCCGCGCAGGGGCCGACTCGGCCGGCCGGGCCGACGCCGCAGGGTGTTGGCGGGGTCAGCCCGGCCACCGGCAGTGCTGCTGGTCCAATGGCGCCCACCCTCGCGGCAAGGTTGTGATCGTCCGGGGGGACCTCGCGCCCGGATCACTCGTCGCCGAAGCGGATGCCCTGGGCCAGGGGCAGGTCGCCCGAGTAGTTGATGGTGTTGGTGGCGCGGCGCATGTAGGCCTTCCAGGCGTCGGATCCCGATTCGCGGCCGCCGCCGGTGTCCTTCTCGCCGCCGAAGGCGCCGCCGATCTCGGCGCCGCTGGGGCCGATGTTGACGTTGGCGATGCCACAGTCGCTGCCCTCGGCCGACAGGAACCGCTCGGCCTCGCGGACGTCGTTGGTGAACACCGACGACGCCAGGCCCTGGGAGACATCGTTGTGAAGCGCCACCGCCTGGTCGAAGTCGTGGTAGCGCAGCACGTAAAGGATCGGCGCGAAGGTCTCCTCGCGGACGATGGCCGTCTGTGCCGGCATCTCGACCAGGGCCGGCCGCACGTACCAGGCGTCGGGGGCTCGGGTCTCCAGGACCCGCTCGCCGCCGAACACGGTGCCGCCGTCGGCGGTGGCGGCGGCCAGGGCGTCGGTCATGGCCTCCCTGGCCCGGCCGTCGATCAGAGGGCCGACCAGGGTGGCCGGATCCAGGGGATCGCCGACGGCCAGCGATGCGTACGCCTGCCGCAATCGCTCCACCAGCGCATCGTAGAGGGAGTCGTGCACGATCAGGCGCCTGAGCGAGGTGCAGCGCTGTCCGGCCGTGCCCACGGCGGCGAACACGATGGCCCTCACCGCCAGCGCCAGGTCGGCCGACGGCGCTACGATCATGGCGTTGTTGCCGCCCAGTTCCAGGATGGTGCGCCCGAAGCGGGCCGCCACCCGTGGCGCCAGGGCGCGTCCCATGCGGCAGCTCCCGGTGGCGCTGATCAGCGGCAGGCGGCGGTCGTCGGCCAGGCGCTCGCCCGCCTCGCGGCCGCCGGGCACCACCTCCAGCAGGCCGGCGGGGGCGTCCCCGAACCGTTCACAGGCGCGGGCGAACAGGGCGCGGCAGGCCAGCGCGGTCACCGGCGTCTTGTCGGACGGCTTCCACACCACCGGGTCGCCGCACACCAGCGCGAGGGCGAAGTTCCAAGCCCACACGGCGACCGGGAAGTTGAAAGCGGTGATGACGCCGACGGGGCCGAGGGGATGCCAGGTCTCCATCATCCGGTGGCCGGGCCGCTCCGAGGCGATGGTGAGCCCGTGGAGCTGGCGCGACAGGCCGACGGCGAAGTCGCAGACGTCGATCATCTCCTGGACCTCGCCGCGGCCCTCCTCGAGGATCTTGCCGCACTCGACGGTGACCAGGCGGCCCAGCGGCTCCTTGTGGGCCCGCAGCACCTCGGCGAACAGCCGCACCAGCTCGCCGCGCCGGGGCGCCGGCACCCGACGCCAGTCGGCGAAGGCGGCGGCGGCCCGGGCCACGGCGGCATCCACGTCGTCGGCCGACGCCGTCCGGACCCGCGCCATCGCGGCCCCGTCGATGGGTGACGTGACGTCGAGGTCGCCGTCGACCGCCAGGTCGGGGGCCACGCCCAGGGTGCTGAAAAGGGTCTCGATGTCCACGCGGCGTCAGCCGCGGTAGGCGAGGACCATGGCGCCACGGGTGGCGCGCTTGAGGTCGTAGCCGACGATGCGCACGTGGTGGCGCGGATGGGCCCGGTAGCAGGCCCAAGCCTCCTTCATCACCACGTCCGCGTCGGTCTCGCCGACCATGGCCACCTTCCACTTGAGCCAGTAGTCGTCGTGCGCGCTGGCCGGGTCCGCGTGCTCGATGATGGGGGCCCAGCCCTGGCGCACCATGTAGCGCACCTGCTGCCGGACCCGCCCGGCGTCCATGGGTGGCAGGTAGGAGAAGGTCTCCAGCCGCCGCTTGGCCCGCCCTTGCATGGTCGTTATCTCCGTGCCCGCGGCCGGCCGGCGGCGGAGGGACGGGCCCGTGGCCCGACCCTGTCGTCCGCCGTCACGGCGGTGCCTGCCCTAGCTGGCCGCAGCTTGGGCGCGCGCCTTGGCATAGCCGATGGTCTCCAACGCATCTTCGATCTCCGGCAGGATGGCAGGATCGTCGATGGTCGCCGGCGTCTTGTAGTCCTGGTTGTCGGCAATCTTCTGCATGGTTCCGCGCAGGATCTTGCCCGACCGGGTCTTGGGCAGGCGCTCCACCACCACCGCCTGCTTGAAGGCGGCGACGGCACCGATCTGGTCGCGCACCATGCGCACCACGTCGGAGATGATCTCGTCGTTGGACTTGGTGACGCCGGCCTTGAGACAGATGAAGCCCACCGGGAGCTGCCCCTTGAGCTGGTCGGCAACGCCGATGACCGCGCATTCGGCCACGTCGGGATGGCGCGCCAGCACCTCCTCCATGCCACCCGTGGACAGCCTGTGCCCGGCCACGTTGATGATGTCGTCGGTGCGGGCCATGATGTAGACGTAGCCGTCGTCGTCCATGAAGCCGGCATCGGCGGTCATGTAGTAGCCGGGGAACTCGTCCAGGTAGGACTCGACGTAGCGTTCGTCGTTGTTCCACAGGGTCGGCAAAGTCCCCGGTGGCAGCGGCAGCTTGACGCAGATGGCGCCGATGTCGCCCCGCGGCACTTCCTCGTTCTCGTCGTTGAGCACGCGCAGGTCCCAGCCCGGCGCCGCCTTGGTCGGCGAGCCCGGCTTGACCGGATAGGGGTGCAGGCCCATGCAGTTGGCGGCGATGGCCCAGCCGGTCTCGGTCTGCCACCAGTGGTCGATGACCGGGCGGTCGAGCTTGGTCTGCGCCCACTCCAGGGTGTCTGGGTCGGTGCGCTCGCCGGCCAGGTACAGGGCCTGGAAGCCCGACAGGTCATAATCGCCGATGAGCTTGCCGTCGGGGTCGTCGCGCTTGATGGCGCGGAACGCCGTCGGCGCGGTGAACAGCACCTTGACCTTGTGCTGGGAGATGACCCGCCAGAAAGCGCCGGCGTCTGGCGTCCCCACCGGCTTGCCCTCGTAGACGATGGTCGTGCAGCCGTGCAGCAGCGGCCCGTAGACGATGTAAGAATGGCCGACCACCCAGCCGACGTCGGAGGCGGCCCAGTACACGTCCCCCGGCTCGACGTTGTAGATGTTCTTCATGGTCCACTTGAGCGCCACCATGTGGCCGCCGTTGTCGCGAACCACGCCCTTGGGAATGCCGGTGGTGCCCGACGTATAAAGAATATAGAGCGGATCGGTGGCCTCCACCGGCACGCAGTCGTGGGGCTGGGCGGACGCCATGGCCTCGGCCCAGTCCAGGTCGCGCCCGGCGGTCAGCTCGCAGGGTGCTTCCGGCCGCTGCACGATGACTGTTTTCTCGGGCTTGGCCTCGGCCATGTCGATGGCGCCGTCGAGCAGCGGCTTGTACGGAATGACCCGGCCCGGCTCGATGCCGCACGAGGCGGAGACGATGACCTTTGGCTGGGCGTCGTTGATGCGCACCGCCAGCTCGTTGGACGCGAAGCCGCCGAACACCACGGAGTGGACGGCACCAATGCGGGCGCACGCCAGCATGGCGATGACCGCCTCCGGTATCATGGGCATGTAGACGATCACGCGGTCGCCCTTGGCCACGCCGGCGCCGGCCAGCACGCCGGCGAACCGCGCCACTAGGTCCTGCAGCTCCCGATAGGTGTAGGTGCGGATGGTGCCGCCGGTGATGGGGCTGTCGTAGATGACCGCGGCCTGGTCACCGCGGCCCGCCTCCACGTGACGGTCGACCGCGTTGTAGCACGTGTTGACGACCCCGCCGCTGAACCAGCGATAGAACGGCGTGTTGGAATCGTCGAGGACCTTGTCCCACTTCTTGATCCACGTGATGTCTTCCGCGACCTCGCCCCAGAACCCATCGGGATCGTCAATGGAACGGGTGTACGCCTCCTCGTATCGATCGGGCATGGCTCCGGCCTTTCGTCTCTGAAGTTGATTCCCGGCCTCCCCAAGGCGGGACGCGGAATATTGGGCGAAAACGCCTTTTTTTGCAAAGCCGCTTTGTGCCAATGTGGCGCCCCGCCACGGCGGGCGAGGGGGACCGCCACATGTCGGACCAGACCAATCCGTTCGAGACCGGGCTCGACCGCAATGCGGCCAACCATACGCCGCTCAGCCCGCTGTCGTTCCTGGCCCGGGCGGCGGCGGTCTACCCGGACCACCGGTCGGTGGTCCACGGCACGGCCGCCCACACCTGGGCCGAGACCTACGCGCGCTGCCGCCGCCTCGCCTCGGCCCTGGCGGCCCGGGGTCTCGGGGTCGGCGACACGGTGGCGGTCATGGGCGCCAACACGCCGGAGACCTACGAGGCCCATTTCGGCGTGCCCATGGCCGGGGCCGTGCTCAACGCCCTCAACGTGCGCCTGGACGCCGCCGCCATCGCCTACTGCCTGGAGCACGGCGACGCCCGCCTGCTGATCACCGACACCGAGTTCGCCCCGGTGGTCAAGGAGGCGCTGGCGCGGCTCGGCCGCACCATCCCGGTCATCGACGTGGTGGACCCGGCGGTGCCCGGCGGCGAGCGCCTGGGCGACACCGACTATGAGACTTTCCTCGCCGGCGGCGACCCGGAGTTCGCCTGGCGCCTGCCGGCCGACGAGTGGCAGGCCATCTCCCTCAACTACACGTCCGGCACCACCGGCAACCCCAAGGGCGTTGTCTACCATCACCGGGGCGCCTACCTGCTGGCGATGGGCAACGTGCTGGCCTGGGACATGGCCCACCCCCCGGTCTACCTGTGGACCCTGCCCATGTTCCACTGCAACGGGTGGTGCTTTCCGTGGACCCTGGCGGCGGTGGCCGGGACCAGCGTCTGCCTGCGCCAGGTGACCGGCGGCGCCGTCTACGACGCCATCGCGGCCCACGGCGTCACCCACTTCTGCGGCGCGCCCATCGTGCTCAACCTGGTCATCCACACGCCGGAGGCGGAGCGCCGCGCCTTCGACCACACGGTCAGGGTGATGACGGCTGCCGCGCCGCCGCCGGAATCGACCCTGGAGGCCATGGCGGGGCTGGGCTTTCACGTCACCCACGTCTACGGCCTGACCGAGGTCTACGGGCCCGCCGTGGTGTGTAGCTGGCACCAGGAGTGGGACGCCCTGCCGGCGGCCGAGCAGGCCCGCCTCAAGGCGCGCCAGGGGGTCGCCTACCACACCCTGGAGGACCTGCAGGTGATGGATGCCGCCACCATGACCCCGGTGCCGGCCGACGGCGCCACCCTGGGCGAGGTCATGTTCCGCGGCAACATCGTCATGAAGGGCTACCTCAAGGACCTGGAGGCCACCGACGAGGCCCTGGCCCACGGCTGGTTCCACTCCGGCGACCTGGGCGTGGTGCACCCCGACGGCTACATCCAGCTCAAGGACCGGGCCAAGGACATCATCATCTCGGGCGGCGAGAACATCGCCTCCATCGAGGTGGAGAACACGCTCCACCGCCACCCCAACGTGCTGTTCGCCGCCGTGGTCGCCAAGCCCGACGAAAAATGGGGCGAGACCCCGTGCGCCTTCGTCGAGCTCCACGACCCGGAGGCGGGCACCACGGCCGACGAGATCATCGCCTTCTGCCGCGACCACCTGGCCGGCTTCAAGTGCCCGCGCCACGTGGTCTTCGGCCCCCTGCCCAAGACGCCGACGGGCAAGATCCAGAAGTTCCGGCTGCGCGAGGCGGCCAGGGAGATTTGATACAGGCGCAGAGAGGCGGTCCGCTCCCGCGGTCAGGAGAAGCGGTTGGCGCGCGGGAAGCCGCGCGGCGCTCGGCCGTCAGGTGGCCAGTCGCCCCCCCTCGGTGATGACGGACCAGACATCCGGCCGTTCGCGGCGGCAGCGGGCGAGCAGGCCCTCCACCGGCCCATGGCAGGGCTGGCGCCAGCCGTGGACGTTGACCAGGGGGCCGAGGGCCTCGAAATGGCACCCGAGCCCGGCCAGCAGCCGCAACAAGGCCGGCCTCATGAGCGCGCACCAATGGGTGATGCCGTTGTCGACGCTCATGCGCACCACGGTCCTCATCAACTCCAGTGTCACCGGGTGTCCCTTACGGAGGCCCGCGCCGTCCCGCGCGCGGCCCTCTCCTCCCGGAGCCATCGCAGCGCTGCACGGCGGCGGCGCGGACCGCCGGTTCTTGGAGATACTCATTCGGGAAATCTCGGCCAGGGTCTCCAGGGGAAGCCGATGGACCTCGGTCGGCAACGGCGCGGCACAGATCTGCTGCAGGGGAAAGCTGTGGTCCAGGTCGTGGGTCAGCGGGAGGACGAGGCGTACGGTGCCGGCCGGCCGGCCGCTGGCACGATCCATCACCAGCCCGTGCACGGCGTGGGAGTCGAACTCGTCGGTCTCCCGTTGCCAGGGATGATGGGCCGGGTCCTTGAAGCCGCGTTCCACGCAGTAGACGTCGTAGCGCAGACGAAAGGCCTGATCGCAGGCGGCGTCCCCGGGCGCCACGATCGCCGTCTCGTAAGGGTTCCCCTCCGGATCCGCCGGGATCCCGCCATCGAGGATGGCTCCGGCGGCCAGGGCCGCAATGGGGATCGGAGTGCCGCATCGGGCATCGGTCTGCATGGATGGTTCTCCGTGTGTCTCCAGTCCTCGCTTCCTTGGCGGCGACGCCTGCGCCCACCGGGAGTCGCGCCGTGAGCCTTTGACTCCCAAGTGAATCCGGACGACGTCCGCGGGCAGCACCCTAACCGGCGGGTCAACGCGCCAGTTGGGACAAATCTGTGACTTGTCGCTTCGCGGCGGGCCGGTCAGGGGGAATGCCGGGCGGGAGCCGGTGCGACGACCCCGTCACCGGAGACGGCGCGCCGACGCCGGTCGGCGCGGAGCGGATGTGCCTTATGCGGCCAGGGGCAGGCTCAGGCGCACCCTTAGCCCGCCGCCGGCCCGGTTTTCGGCGATCACCGAGCCGCCCAGCGCCTCGGCGTTGCGGCGCACGATCCACAGACCGATGCCCAGGTGTTCGTCTTCATCCCCGGGCGTGCCATCGGGCGGTGCCGGCGACTGGGAATAATAGCGCTCGAAGATGGTCTCCAGACGGTCGGGGACCACGCCCGGCCCGTCGTCCTCCACGGTGATCTCGGCGCGGCCGCCATTGCGCTCCAGGCGGACGGCCATGGTGCCGCCGGCCGGCGAGAACCGCGCCGCGTTCTCCAGCAGGTTCTCGATCATGGTCTCCAGGCTGTCCTCGCTGGCGTGGACCACGATGGCCTCGTCGATGGTGGCGCGGGCGGACACCTGGCGGACGGCGAGCGCCCCCTGCCAGCCGTCGATCATGGTGCGCACCAGGGACGACAGATCGACCGGCTCGCGTGGCGGGTCCATGAGGTCGGCGACCACCTCGTCCATGCGCCGGACGCAGGCGATCAGCGAGGTGAGCCGGTCCGCTGACTCCTCGATCAGGGCGAGGGCCCTCTGCCCCCGGGGGTTGTCGCCGGCGACCGCCCGGCGCAGGGGTTCGACCGATTGACGGATGATGGCGACCGGCGTCTTGAGGGCGTGGGCGTTCTCCTCGGCGGCCTGACGCACCGTTCGCGCCGAGCGCTCGAGGGTCTCGACCAGACGATCGAGCTCGCCGGCGGCCTGGGCGAACTCCCGGAAGCCGCTGTCGGCGGCGAATGTGCGCCCCTTGGTGCCGCGCACGCGGATGTCCCGGGCCAGACGCGTGAATCGGCGCAGGTTCCGCCACACGCCCAGGAAGACGGCGACCACCAGGATCACCATGACCACGTAGATGGCGCCGGCGGACCGGATCTCGGGCGTCTCCCAGTAGGGACGGTCGAGGGACGGCAGGCCGTAGGCGGCAGTGGCATGGGCCGTGATCACGACCCAGCAGCCGAGCTCGGTGTGGACGGCCGTGACCGAGGTGACCGTTTCCTCGGTGCCGCCCGGCCCGCTGGAGCGGATGGCGACGGGGCCGCCGCCGGCGCAGGTGGCCTGGAGGCGGTCGAGAACCCCTAGGCGCACGAGCCGCTCCCGCTCGGCGGCAAGCAGGGCGGTGGGGACCGAAGGCATGGCGGCGACGACGAAGGCGCTTGCGGACTCCGCGGCCCCGGCCGGCCGGAACAGCAGCCTGACGGCGGCCCCCGGCCCGGCCAGGTCGCCGACCCGAGTCTCCAACACCGTCTGGGCCGTGTCCAGATCGGCCGCGGCCAGGGCCGGGCGCAGCACCTCGGCCACCAGACGGCCCTGGGTCTGGACGCTTCTCAGAAGCAAGGCCTGCTTGTCGGCGTCGGCGGCCTGGAACTGGCTGTAAAGGAGCGCCGGCACCGCGAGGAAGATGGCGGCGAGGATCGCGAGGCTGCCGGTCACCGATGACACGAAAGGCGGGCGCAGGCGCCGCCGGGCCCGTGCCTCCGATGACGGATGCGGGCTACGCCTGCCAGCGGTAGCCGAATCCGGGATAGTTGGCGATGGCGTCGAAACTGTCATCGGCGGTCCTGAACTTCTGACGGATGCGTTTGATCAGGGCGCGGACGGCGGCCCGGTGCCCCTCGGCCCCGTAGCCCGCGGCGAACCCGGGACCGCGGACGGTATCGTAGATCTCCCGGTAGGACACGTCCTCGCCTGCGCGTCCGGCCAACAGGGCCACCACGTCGAATTCGGTGACGGTGAGCCCGAGAGCGCGACCGTTCCAGCGCGCCCGCTTCGTCCCCATCGAAAGCGCGAGGGCGCCGAAGTGGCCGACCGCCGGCGCGCCTTTGTCCGCCGGTCCGGGCACCGGCGCCGGCTTGGCACCGTCGGTGATCAGGCGCATGCGTTTGAGCAGAATCCCGAAGCTCCGCGACTTGTCCACGAAATCGACGGCGCCGCCGTCGAGGGCGGCCTCCTCGTGAATGGGATCGCCGAACACGGTGAGGAGAATGACGGGGACGCCGACGGCCTTGGCGTCGAGCGCGCCCAAGACCTGGAGCCCGTCCATGTCAGGCATGCGCCAGTCGAGGAGCACCAGATCGGCCGTCTGACCGCCGGCGAAATAGGCCAGGGCCCGCGGCCCGCTGGCCACGTCGATAACGTCGAAGCCCTCGTCCTCCAGGTTCAGGCGCAGGGATTCGCGGAAGAGGTCGTCGTCATCGACCAGCAGGATCCGGTTCGCCGGCCGCGGGCTCGATGCGAACGTCTCGCCGCGACCCGAGGATTGCGGCGAGACATGAGGGGGCGCCATTCTCTGTTCCATCCTTGCCTGTGGTCTTGAAGGACATGGCCCGGAAGGCCTGTTCCTGCAAATCGAAATAGAAGTACACGCGAAAGACGCAGGCCTCTTCCACGTAATGCCATACCTTTGCCGGCGGCTGGTCTTCCTGGTAGTTGGGCGCGCCCAGCACGGCCTCGACATCCCCCCGTTCCAGGCCCTGCAAGCTCGCCGGGTCGACGTCCGGCTCCGGCGGCCGCGGCTTGCGTGGCGGCGCCGGGACCATCGCCGGCAGCGTTGGCGCATCGTCCGCGGGCGGTGCCGCGACCGAGCGCGTCGGCTCGATCGGGATCCGGACGTTGTTCACGCCGGCGCAGCCGACCACCAGCGCGGACGTCAGGGCAAACGCCACGGGCACCCGCACGCCCTCATCCTCCTGTTCTCCCAATCGTGTCCGCCGGCCGCGGCCGGTTCCCGTGTAGCGCCTTTGGCGGGTCGAGTTCAACCGAGGCGAGTCGGCTGGCGGCCACCCGCCTCCGCGTGCCCGCCGCGCCCCCTGCGTTTCAGACCCGTCAGGAGAACGTGTTTGAACGCGGAAAGCCGCGCGGCGCCTTGCGGCCGGCCTGACCGCGCCGTCCAAGCCACTCGCCCAAGTCGCTGAACGTGGTGACGCCGCGGCCGGTGCGCCAAGTGAGGCCATCGGCGGCGGCGAAGGCCTTGACGTCGGCCAGCCGGCCCTTGGCGTAGCGCTGCAGGATGACGCCGCGTCCGCGGGCCATCGCCGGCACCTCGGCCAGGGGGAACAGCAGCAGCTTGCCGTTCTGGCCGACCGTAGCGACGGTGTCGGCGCCCTCCTCCACCACGGTCGCGGCGACCGCCTCCTCGCCGCCGCCCAGGTTGAGGACCTGCTTGCCGCCGCGGGTCTGGGCGACCACGTCGGCCTCGTCCACCACGAAGCCGCGCCCGGCGTCGGAGGCCACCAGGCGGCGGGCGCCGGGCCGATGCACGAACATGTCGGCCACGTCGTGGCCCTCCGGCAGGTCGATCATCAGGCGCAGGGGCTCGCCGTGGCCGCGGCCGCCCGGCAGGCGGTCGCCGGCGACGGTGTAGAAGCGTCCGTTGGTGGCCAGGACCACGATCTTGTCGGTGGTCTGGGCATGGAGCGCATAGCGGCCCCGATCGCCCTCCTTGTAGCGGACCTCGGCGGGGTCGGCGAGGTGGCCTTTGACCGCCCGGATCCAGCCCCGCTGGGAGCACAGCACGGTGATGGGCTCGCGCTCGATCATGGCCTCCAGCGGCACCTCCACCGGCCCCGGCGCATCGGCGATCTCGGTGCGGCGGCGGCCCAGGTCCGTGGCCGGCCCGAAGCGCTTGCGGATGGCGCCGATCTCGTCACCGATGGCACGCCAGCGCCGTTTCTCGTCACCCAGCAGGCCCTCGATGTCGGTCTTCTCCGCCGACAGCGCCTCGTGCTCGCGGCGGATTTCGACCTCCTCCAGCTTGCGCAACTGGCGCAGGCGCATGTTGAGGATGGCGTCGGCCTGCACCTCGGTGAGCTTGAAGGCCTTCATCAGGGCCGGCTTGGGGGCGTCGTCCTCGCGGATGATCTGGATCACCCGGTCCAGATTGAGAAACACCACCAGCATGCCGCCCAGGACCTCGAGCCGGCGCTCGATGCGGGCCAAGCGGTATCGATTCCGCCGCACCAGCACCTCGTGGCGATGGTCGAGGAAGGCGCTGAGCACGTCGCGCAGGGGCATCACCCGCGGCGTGGTGTCGGCGTCGAGCACGTTCATGTTGAGGCCGACGCGGACCTCCAGGTCGGTATGGCGGAAGAGCTGCTCCATCAGCAGGGCCGGGTCGACGCTGCGGGTCTTGGGCTCCAGGACCAGCCGCACGAGGTCGGTGGACTCGTCGCGCACGTCGGCCAGCAGCGGCACCTTGCGCGCCGCCAGCAGCTCGGCGATGCGCTCGATGAGCCGCGACTTCTGGACCTGATAGGGGATCTCGGTGACCACCGCCTGCCACTGGCCGTGGCGCAGGGTCTCGGTCTCCCAGCGGGCCCGCAGGCGGAAGCTGCCACGGCCCGTGCGGTAGGCCTCGACGATGGCCTCGCGGCCCTCCACCAGCACCCCGCCGCCGGGGAAGTCGGGGCCGGGGACCAACTCCACCAGCTTGTCGATGGTGGCGTTGGGGCGGCGGATCAGGTGCAGCAGCGCGTCGCACACCTCGGCCGCGTTGTGGGGCGGGATGCTGGTCGCCATGCCGACGGCGATGCCCGACGCCCCGTTGGCGAGCAGGTTGGGGAAGCCGGCCGGCAGGACCACCGGCTCCTCCTCTTCCCCGTCGTAGGTGGCGCGGAAGTCGACGGCGTCCTCGTCGATGCCGTCGAGCAGGGCCAGCGCCACCGCGGTCAGCCGCGCCTCGGTGTAGCGCATGGCCGCCGCGTTGTCGCCGTCCACGTTGCCGAAGTTGCCCTGCCCGTCGACCAGCGGATAGCGCACGGCGAAGTCCTGGGCCAGGCGCACCAGGGCATCGTAGACGGCCGTATCGCCATGGGGGTGGTAGCGGCCGATGACGTCGCCGACCACGCGGGCGCACTTCTTGAACCCGGAGTCCGGGTCCAGGCGCAGCTGCCGCATGGCGTAGAGAAGCCGCCGGTGCACCGGCTTCAGGCCGTCGCGCACGTCCGGCAGCGAGCGCGACACGATGGTGGACAGCGCGTAGGCCAGGTACCGCTCGCCCAGCGCGTCGGCGAGGCGGGTGTCCCGCACGTCTCCCGTGGCCGCCGGCTCGGTCATGGGTCTCCCTGTCGCGCCCCGTTACGGCACCAGATATAGTATCCGAGCAGCGCTCACGGTCAATCCATCGTGCCACGGAAGGCGCCCCGACGGCGGCGGCGGCGGCCCGCCGTTCCCGGTCCCGCAATGCGGGCGTTGTGTGCTAGCCCGCATTTCTCACATCCACCATGGTCTGCGCGGCGTTGTCCCGCCGACAGGGTAGGAGAACTGCGCCGCGCGATGCGGGGCCATCGGGCAAGCGG
>JANQFP010000113.1 GCA_028277795.1 Rhodospirillales bacterium | reverse complement strand
CGATCCCACCCATCCTTCGGTCTCCGCCTGACAAAAGGGCGGACTCCTTGAATCACACACGGATTCTTCAGCGCAAGAGAAAACTGAGGGATGGTGAGGCCGGTTTTGCCGGGGTCGGGCTGGTCACGGGAATGCCTAGGCGGAAGGGGCCCGGTTACACCGGCTTGCCGGCGTGTAACCGCCCACGCCACCGATGTGTAACCATACAACCCATTGAAATAAAAGCGCGATCTAGGGCGGGTTACACCGTTACACGGGTAACACCGATTTTGCGAGGGTATACATAGAGCGCACCGGCGATGGGCCGCCGGCTGAGACTCTCGCCGGCCGGTGTATTACCGAAACCGTTACCGAAGCTGGGTCGAGCGGCCTTTAAGTTATTGTTTTTATTGGCGTCCCCTAGGGGATTCGAACCCCTGTTGCCGCCGTGAGAGGGCGGTGTCCTAGGCCTCTAGACGAAGGGGACCGCAGACCCCCCGATTTACAGGGATTCGGACGGCGCTCGCAAGGGTTTTGCGCGTCACCGCAGCGGCCCCGTCGATCTACAAGTCGGCCTCGCGGATGCCATAGGGATGCCAGTCGGCGGTGCGCAGGCCGATTTGCCGGAACTGCCGGCCCTCCCCGTCGAGCACGTGGGCGGTGGTGTGGATGGCCTGGCCGTCCTCGACGGCCGTGATCACCCACACCAGGTCCGGCTCCCAGGCCATTTCCAGGTCCCGGGCCGACGGCTGGGCCGGGTGGCCGGGATGGGAATGGTAGTGGCCGACGATGCGGTCCGGCCCACCGTCCAGCCGCCGCATCAGGTCGAAACGGAGCTGCGGATCCACCTCGAACCGGTCGTTGGCGCCGGGGGCGATGTTGGGGCTCGCCTCCACCGCCGTCACCGCGATGTCGGCGGCGGCGGCCGTCCGCCCCACCAGCAGGCCGCAGCTCTCGCCCGGCCACGCCTGCTCGGCGGCGTCGACCACCCGCTTGAGCAGAGGGCGGGGGAACAGGATCACGGCCGTCCCTCGACGGTGCCGAGCACGGCGCCCGACGCCAGGTCCACCACCAGCACCCGCTGGCACGCCGCGGCCTGCCCGCCCGCCGCGGCGCCCAGGCGGAGGATCAGCCGGCCCTCGGCGGCCTCCGCCGCAGCGATGACGCAGCCCTCGGGCACGGTGACGCCGACCGTGCCGAACGGTACCGGGCCCGACGGCGCCTTGTCGGGTGCCGCGCCGAACAGGGTGAAGTCGGGGTGGGACGCCTTGTAATACAGGCCATAGGCCAGGGCCGCCATGGCCACCACGATGAGCAGCCCAAGCCCGACGACGAGGCCCTTGAGTGCCTGCACGGTTTCGCTCCAGTCTGCGGCCATGACCGTGGCGCAAGAGCCTTCCACATATACCGTTCCGGTGCCCGGGGACAAGGCCGGGACACGCCTCGACCGGCTGTTGGCCGAGGCCCTGCCGCACCTGTCGCGCACCCGCCTCAAGGCGCTCATCCAGGCGCGCCGGGTGGTGCGCGGCGGCGACGGGACAGCAGTGACCGATCCCGCCTACCGGGCGGCTTCAGGCGAGGTTTTCACCGTCGCCGAGCCGCCGCCGGCCCCGGCCGAGCACCCGGCCCAGGCCATGCCGCTGGACGTGGTGTTCGAGGACCGCCACCTGATCGTCGTCGACAAGCCGGCCGGCCTGGTCGTGCATCCGGCGCCGGGCAACCCCGACCGCACCCTGGTCAATGCCCTGCTCGCCCATTGCGGCGACCTGTCGGGGGTCGGCGGCAGCGGCCGGCCGGGCATCGTCCACCGGCTCGACAAGGACACCAGCGGCCTGATGGTGGCGGCCAAGACCGATGCCGCCCACCGCGGCCTCGCCGAGCAGTTCGCCGAACGCCGGGTGGAGCGGGCCTATACCGCCGTGGCGTGGGGCGTGCCGGTGCCGGCGGCGGGCGAGATCGCCGGCGCCATCGGCCGCAACCCGGCCAACCGCAAGAAGATGGCGGTGGTCGGCCGCGGCGGCAAACCGGCCCTCACCCGCTACCGGGTGGTGCGCCCGCTGGGCGCCGCGGCGAGTGTGGTCGATTGCCGGCTGGCCACCGGTCGCACCCACCAGATCCGCGTCCATCTGGCGAGCCGCGGGCACCCGGTGGTGGGCGATCCCCTGTATGGCGGGCGCCGCCGGGAGCCCCGCCTGACGGCCGCCGCCGCGGCCGCCGTGGCCGGCCTCGACCGCCTGGCGCTTCACGCATATTTGATCGGGTTTATACACCCGGAAAACGGCAAATCCCTTCGATTCGAGTCTGATTTACCTATTGATATCAAACAGTTGATTTTCATATTAGAATAACACGAATTTGCCTCTATACTTGACCTCCCTGCTAATGTATTATAGGGTTCGTTCGTCAGGACCGTGGACCCTGGCCCGACCGGTATCGGAGGCGCCGGCGGAGAACCGAGGGCCAACCGCGAAGGAGCATCAGAAGCCATGGCTGCGTCGACCCTCGAGCTCGAAATCACGCCCGAACGGAATCTGTCGCGCTATCTCCAGGAGATCCGCAAGTTCCCCATGCTGGCTCCCGAGGAGGAGTACATGCTGGCCCAACGCTGGCGCCAGCGCGAAGACACCGCGGCCGCCCACAAGCTGGTCACCAGCCATCTGCGCCTGGTCGCCAAGATCGCCGCCGGCTACCGGGGCTACGGCCTGCCCCTGGGCGAGCTCATTTCCGAGGGCAACCTGGGCATGATGCAGGCGGTCAAGCGTTTCGACCCCAACCGCGGCTTCCGCCTGGCCACCTATGCCATGTGGTGGATCCGGGCCGCCATCCAGGAGTACATCCTGCACTCCTGGTCGCTGGTCAAGATGGGCACCACGGCGGCCCAGAAGAAGCTGTTCTTCAACCTGCGCAAGCTCAAGGGCCAGATGCAGGCCATCGAGGACGGCGACCTGTCGCCCGAGCACGTCAGCCGCATCGCCACGCGGCTCAACGTCAGCGAGAACGACGTCATCCAGATGAACCGCCGCATGGCGAGCCCCGACAGCTCCCTCAACGCGCCCATGCGCGAGGAGGGCGAGGGCGAGTGGCAGGACTGGCTGGTGGACGATGAGGACAGCCAGGAGATCCGCCTGGCCGAGAAGGAGGAGCTGGGCGACCGCCGGCGCCTGCTGGCCGGAGCCATGGAGGGGTTGTCCGAGCGCGAGCGCCATATCCTGTCGGAGCGCCGGCTCAAGGACACGCCGACCACGCTGGACCACCTGAGCCAGTTCTATGGCATCTCCCGCGAGCGGGTCCGCCAGATCGAGGTGCGTGCCTTCGAGAAGCTGCAGAAGTCGGTCCGCAACGCCGCCCTTCGCCAGCAACTGGCACACTAACCTTACAACTCTCGTCCCGCCCCGCCGGGGCGAAATGGCGGGACGCGTGGCTGCGTCACCGCTGGGGTTGGCGCGGGTCGGTCAGCGTCCCTCCCGCCACCAGGCGACCGTCAGGCCGCCCAGGACCAGCAGCAGGACGACGGCGCCCGGCAGCAGCGGCACGTCGAGCAGCCCGGAAACCACGAACGAGTCGTTGCGCACCAGGCCCATCCAGCCGCGCCCGGCCGTGTCGCGTCCCGGGCTGGTGCGCCGGATGTCGGGCAGCCCGTCCTCCAGCCAGGCGACGCCACCGCCGGTTTCGTCGGCCACCGGCGCCAGGCGATCGCCGGTCGCCCGCAGGTCCTCCAATTCCCGCGGGTTGGCGGGGCCGGCGGCGGCCAGGGTGGTGCGCACGCCGTCGTCGATCCGGTAGAGGCCGGTCTCCTCCACCCGCACCGAGGCAATGGCGCGGCCGTCGTCGCCCGGAGTCAGCGTGACGCTGGTGCGGGCGCCGGAGGGCGCGATGACCGTCGCCTCCACGGCATCGGGCGCCAGGCTGCGCCGCTCCACCACCAGCTTGCCGCCGTCGACCCTGGCGCGCAGGCTTTCCTCCTCAAGGTCCGGCTCGCGCATCAGCCAGTGGACGAGGCGGCGGATCAGCTCGGCGTGGGGTCCACCGCCCTCGAACCCTCGCGCCCACAGCCACACGTGGTCGCTGGCCACCAGGGCCACCCGTCCCTTGACGGTGCGGTCGAGGACCACCAGCGGCGCCTCGTCCGTGCCCTGCATGAGGGTGACCCCGGCGGTGGGCTGTGTCTCCACCACCCGGAACCAGCGGCCCCACGGCGGCGCCGGCGGCAGGTCCGCAGTCACCGGATGGCGCCGGCCCGACTCGGTCAGGGCCGGGCGGAACCCCCCTTCCAGCACCCGGCTGGTCGGGGTGGCCGGCAACACTTCGGCGAGGACCGTGGTCGACAGGCTGCGCGGGCCGGCGAACTCGGGTCCGACGGCGAACAGCAGCGCCCCGCCGTTGCGCACGTAGTCCGCGATGTTGGCCACGTACTCCACCGGCAGCACGTTGCGCACCAGATAGCGGTCGAACACGATGAGGTCGAAGTCGGACAGCTTCTCCTCGAACAGCCGCCGGGTCGGGAACACGATCAGGGCCAGCTCCTGCAGCGGCGTGAAATCATCCTTCTCCGGCGGCCGAAGGATGGTGAAATGGACCAGGTCCACCGCCGGGTCGGCCTTGAGCAGGCTGCGCCACACCCGCTCGCCGGGATGGGGCTGACCCGACACCAGCAGCACCCTGAGCCGGTCGCGCACGCCGTTGATGGCCACCACCGCGCGGTTGTTCAGGGTGGTGAGCTCGCCCGGCCGGGCCTCGGCCTCCAGCACCACGACGGTGGGGCCGGCATGGTCGAGAACGAAGGTGTGCTGGGCCGGCCGGCCCACCGGCACCGTCAGCGTCTCCCCGTCCTCACCGCCACGGCCGATGCGCACGGTGACCGGGCGCCGGGGCGGTGCCGCGCCGGGCCCGACGCGGTCCTCGACCCGGAAGGCGATGGTGACCGGCTTGCCTACCAGGCCGTAGCCGGGAGCCCGCTCGACCACCAAGCGCCGGTCCTCCTCCCGCCGGCTGCCGGTGAGCAGGACGTGGACCGGACGGTCGGTCGTGGTGGCGCCGGCCGCCGCATCGTGCACCTGTCCGTCGGTCAGCAGGAAGGCGCCGGCGAGGCGCTCGCGCGGGACCTCGACCAGGGCGCCGTCGAGGGCTGCCATCAGGCGGGTGCCGCCGTCGTCCGCCTCGCGGCCCGGTCGCGAGCCGCCTCCGCGGACGACCGTTACCTCGAGCCCGTCGTACCCGGCCAAAGCGGCCTCGAGGGCGGCGAGCGCCGTGCGGGTCTGCTCCGGCCGCCGGCCCACGGCCTGGCTCGCCGATTCGTCGACCACGATCACCGCCACGTCGGTCTGGGGATGGCGGTCCTCGCGGACCACCCGGGGATTGAGCAGTGCCACGGCGAGGACGACGATCACGGCGGCCCGCGACACCAGGCCGCGCCCGCCGCGCACCAGGGCTGCCGTCAGCAGCATCGCGGCGACACCTACCGCGGCGGCGATGACCGGCCACGGCAACAGCGGCGCCAGGCTCACCCCCTGGCTCACCGCCCGAGCCTCTCGAGGATCGCCGGCAGGTGCACCTGGTCGGCCTTGTAGTTGCCGGTCAGCGTGTACATGACCAGATTGATGCCGAACCTGTAGGCCATCTCGCGCTGTCGCTCACCGCCCGGGACCACGGCATAGAGGGGACGCTGGGTGTCATCCACCGCCCACGCGCCGACCCAGTCGTGGGCGCCCATGACCACCGCGGAGACGCCGTCGAGGTCGGCGCCACCGGCCTGCTCGACCCACACCCGGCGGCCCGTCCACCGGCCCGGGAAGTCGTCCAGCAGGTAGTATGCCCGGGTGAGCACGTGGTCGGGGGGCACCGGGACCAGGGGCGGGACGTCCAGGGCTTGCACCAGACCCGGCGGCAAGGCGCCCTCGACGCCGTCGGGTCCGGCCCGGGTGTCCATGAGGACGGTGCCGCCATTGCCGAGGAAGGCCTTGAGCCGGGCCAACGCCGGCTCCGACAGCGGCGTGCCGGCCGCGACCGGCCAATAGAGCAGCGGAAAGAAGGCCAGGTCGTCACGCTCCGGCCGTACGCCCAGGGGCTCGCCCAGCTCCGCCGCGGTACGCCGGTTGACCACGAAGCTGAGGCCACGCAGACCGGCGAGGCTGAGGCTGTCCACCTGCTCGTCGCCGGTGACAACGTAGGCCAGCCGGGTCTGCAGGCTGGCCTCCAGGGCGAAGCCGTCGTCGCCGGCCGCCGGTCCCGCCACCACCAGCACCGCACCCGCACCGGCCACCCGCCACACGGGCAACAGCCCGCGAAGCGCCAGACTGGCGGCCAGGTCGGCCACCGCCAGCAGAAGGGCCAGGCCCCACAGCCAGGGCACCAGGTCCACCTCCCGCGGGGCGTCGTAGGCCTCCTCCTCCACCCCCTCCGGCAGCGGGCCGAGGGGTTGCGGCAGAACCAGGCCGGCCGACAGGTTGTGGGCCCGCCGGACGGGCCCGGCGCCGTAGTAGCCCGGCGGGTGGGACGGGGACACGGTGGCGTCGTCGAACTGCGCCCCGGCGATGGGCAGGCCGCCGGGCGGCGGCGGGCCCAGGCGGCCGAAGCCGTCGAGGATGTCCAGGGGCGCCAGCGGCGGTCCCCCGGGACCGCTGACCGCACCCTGGCTCAGCGCCACCAAGCGCTCCAGCAAGTGGACGAACAGCCCCGACAGGGGCAGGTCCGACCATGCCGTGTCGGCGGTCACGTGGACCAGCACCACCCAGCCCTCACCCCGGCGGTCGGCGGTCACCAGCGGCGTCCCGTCGGTCAGCCGGGCCCAGGTGTGCGCGGCCAGGTCGAGGGACGGCTGGGCCAACACCTGGCGACGGATGCGCACGTCCTCGGGAACCGGCAGGCCGCGGAAGGGGCCGATCTCGGGGAAGGGTGCCAAGGCCGCCGGCCGCGCCCAGGACAGGGCGCCGTCGATGACCCGCCCGCCGGCGCGCAGCGGGACCGGCAGCAGGGACCGGGCCGGGTCCGCCGCCTCGCCCGCGACGCGGGCCAAGCGGGGCCCGGCGAACTGCAGCAGCAGCCCGCCGCGGTCCACCCACTCGGCGACCGCCCGCACATCGTTGGCCGGCAGGCGGCCCGGGTCGGCCAACACGAGCACCGCCAGTTCGCGGGCGAGCAGGTCGGCGACAGTCCCCTCGCGCACCTCGGTGGTCGGCTCCAGGGCGCGCCGCAGGTAGTAGAGCGGATTGACGAGAGGCTGGTCGGCGAAGCCCGCCGCCGCTCCCACCAGACCGACCGGCCGCCGGCGCCAGCGTTCGTCCGTCAGGACCACGGCGGCGGCCGTCTGCCGGTCCTCGATGACCAGACGGGCCAGCCGGTTGCGCAGCTCGGCCGGCAGCACCGCCGGGGCCTCCGCCCGCGCCTCATCAGCAGCAAAGGACAGGGCCTCGCGGGCCAGCACCCGGCCGTCCTCGGCGAGTAGCCGCACCCAGACCGTGGTTTCGGCCAGCGGCGGCGTTCGCTCGGCCACCAGGCGCAGGGCGGCGCCCTCCGCCCGGGGCGGACGCAGGACCATGGCTCCTGGCCCGGCCGCGTTCCGGAACACGGTCACCGGCCCCAAGGCCTGCAGGGCCTCGAGGGTGGCGGCCCTGTCCCCGCCCTCGAGGCCGTCGCTGAACCACAGCACTTGGGCCCCCTGCCCGGCCTCCGCGATCACGTCTTCGCGCGCCAGCGCGGCCGCCCGGTCCGTGGACCACGGCTTCGGTTGCACGGCCGCCAGGGCCTCGCGGGCGGCCGCCGCCGTCATCAGGCCGGCGGCCGGCGGTGGCGACGCCGACGGGGCGGTGGTCATCAGCAGCACCGGACGGCCGTCGCGCTCGGCCTGATCGAGCACGGCGTCGGCCATGGTCCGCCGCTCCGTCCAGTCGGCCGCCGACGCCCAGCCGTCGTCGATGACCAGGACCAGGGGCCCGTCGCCGGCGGCCATGGGTGCGGCATTGATCAGCGGCTGCGCCGCACCGACGATCACCGCGCCGGCCAGCACCAGGCGCAGGGCGATCAGCCATGGCGGGGCCGCGGCCGGGGTCTGCTCGCGGGCGGTCAGGGTCATCAACAGGCGCACCGGCGGGAACGGAACCCGCGACGGCGTCGGCGGGGTCACCCGCAGCAGCCACCACAGCGCCGGCAGCGCCGCCAACGCCAGGAGCGCCCATGGCGCGGCGAACGACAACGGGCCCAGGGCGATCACGGGTCAGCCCCGGACGGCCTGGGAGAGGGCCGTATAGAGCCCCAGCAGCGCGGTCTCCGGCGGCCGGTCGGTGCGATGGGTGGCGAAGCTCCAGCCGTGGGAGACGGCCAGCGCCTCGAGGCCGCGGTGGTGGGCGGCCATGGCCGCCCGGTAGTCGGCGCGCACCGTGTCCACCCGGCCGATCAGCACCGATCCCTCGTCCTCCATGCCGTCGAAGCGGACCCGGCCGGAGAACGGCAGGGTCTCCTCCGCCGGGTCCAGCACCTGCAGCAGGTGGCCCCGCACCCCCAGTCCGGCGAACGCCGCGACCGCCTCCTTGACCGCATCCAGGGGGGCCAGGAAATCGCCGAACAGGACCAGGCGCGCGTACCGGGGCAGGATCTCGAAGCCCGGCAGGCCGGCACCCTGTGGTGCGTCCTCGTCCTCGAGGGCGGCGGCCAGGCGCAGCATCACCGCCCGGCCGGTGGCGGCGGGCCGGCCGCTGCCGAGCAGGGCGAAGTGCTCGCCGCCGCGCGCCAGCAGCGAGGCCAGGGCGAGCAGCAGCAGGTCGGCGCGCTCGCGCTTGGGGGGCAGGGTCTTGCGGGACCGGTAGCCCATGGACGCCGAGGGGTCCCGCCACAGCCACACGGACTCGGCGGCCTCCCACTCGGTCTCGCGCACGTACAGGGGCTGCGACTTGGCCGATTGGCGCCAGTCGATGGACTCGCTGGGGTCCCCCGCCTGGTAGCGGCGGAACTGCCAGAAGGTCTCGCCCTGGCCGACCCGGCGGCGCCCGTGCACGCCCTGGGACACCGTCGCCGCCACCCGCTCCGCCGCCACCAGCAGCGGCGGCAGGCCCGCGGCCAGGGCTTCCGCCCGGTGATGGAGCTTGGGACGCTGCGCCGCCATGGTCAGCGGATTCCTATGGCGCGATGACCTCGCACAACCTGTCGATGATGCTGCCGATGGTGACCCCCTCGGCCCGGGCCGAGAAGTTCAGCGCCATGCGGTGGCGGAGGATGGGGTGGGCCAGGGCCAGCACGTCGTCCACCGACGGCGCCAGCCGGCCGTCGATGATGGCCCGCGCCCGCACCCCCAGCATCAGGGCCTGGCTGGCCCGCGGGCCGGGACCCCAGGAGACCGACTGCCTGATCTCCGGGACCGGCGTGCTCTCCGGCCGCCCGGCGCGCACCAGGTCGAGGATGGCGGTGGTCACGCTTTCGCCCACCGGCACGTGACGGATCATCCGCTGGATGCGCACCAGGTCCTGGGCCTCCATCACCCGGGGCGGCTCGTCGCGCTGGGCGCCGGTGGTGTCGATCATCATCATGCGCTCGGCATCGACGTCGGGGTAGTCCACGTCCACCTGCATGAAGAAGCGGTCGAGCTGGGCCTCCGGCAGGGGATAGGTGCCTTCCTGCTCCAGCGGGTTCTGGGTGGCCAGCACATGGAAGGGCACCGGCAGCGCGTGGTAGTGGCCGGCCACCGACACCCGGTGCTCCTGCATGGCCTGGAGCAGGGCCGACTGGGTGCGCGGGCTGGCCCGGTTGACCTCGTCGGCCATCAGGAGCTGGCAGAACACCGGCCCCTCGATGAAGCGGAAGGACCGCCGCCCGGTCTCCGATTCCTCCAGCACCTCCGAGCCCAGGATGTCGGCGGGCATGAGGTCGGGGGTGAACTGCACCCGCCGCGCCTCCAGGCCGAGGACGGTGCCCAGGGTCTCGACGAGACGCGTCTTGCCCAGGCCGGGCACGCCGATGAGCAGCAGATGGCCACCGGCGAGCAGGGTGATCAGCGTCTCCTCAACCACCCGGTCCTGGCCGAAGATGACGCGACCGATGCCGCTCCGCGCCGCGCCGACCTGCTGCCCCAGATGCTCGACGGCGTCGACCAGTTGTTGGGAATCGTCGAACGCGTCATTATCTGTTTCTTCGGCGATGGCCTTCACGGCTGCGACTCCACGACCTGTCCCTGATGAACAAGTATGGTCAAGACCCCCCCGGATACCAGTGAATTTCCGCGATCCGACGGCGACGGCGAGGCGCAGCCGTTGCCGCGCTTCGAGTCCATGCCGGGGCCGCCCGGCCGCAATCGCGTGGTGTGCGGCGACCTGGACATGCGCATCGACCGCGACGGCATCTGGTACTACAACGGCTCGCCCATCGGCCGGAAGGAGCTGGTCTGCCTGTTCGCCTCGGTGCTGCGCCGCGACGACGCGGGGGACTACTGGCTGATCACCCCGGCCGAGGCCGGCCGCATCCGGGTCGAGGACGTGCCCTTCATCGCCGTCGAGCTGTTCGCCAGCGGCGCCGGCCGCGACCAGGTGCTCAGCCTGCGCACCAACGTGGACGAGATCGTCACCCTGGACCAGGACCACCCGCTGCGGGTCGACCACCACCCCGAGACCGGCGAGCCGTCGCCCTACGTGACGGTGCGCGAGCGCCTGGAGGCCCGCATCGCGCGATCGGTTTATTACGAACTGGTCGACCTGGGGGTGGAAGAGGCGGTCGATCGGCAATACCTTTTCGGGGTATGGAGCAGCGGCATCTTCTTTCCGATGGGACGGCTGGACGGTCCCGCCTGACCCGTGACGGGATCATCGCCCGCTTCGCCGCCCGCCGCCACGCGGGACGGCGGGCCGCGGAGGTGCCGCGGTTCCGCGAAACCGCCCGCGGCGACCACAACCTCAATCCCGGCATGCGCCCGATGCGCGCCCTGAGGCCGGCCGCGGTGCTGGTGCCCCTGGTGGACCGCGACGGCGGCCTCACGGTGCTGCTCACCCAGCGCACGGATCACCTGGCCCACCATGCCGGGCAGGTGAGCTTCCCCGGCGGCCACATCGAGGACGCCGACGACGGCACCCCCGAGGAGGCGGCCCTGCGCGAGACCGAGGAGGAGGTCGGCCTCGCCCGCCGCCACGTGCACATCGTCGGCCGGCTCGACGACTACGTGACCCGCACCGGATTCAACGTCACCCCGGTGGTCGGCGTGGTGACGCCGCCGTTCACCCTGGCCCCCGACCCGCACGAGGTGGCCGAGGTGTTCGAGGTGCCGCTGGCCTTCTTCCTGGATGCGGCCAACCACCAGCGGTGCAGCACCACCTTCGACGGCGTCGAGCGGCATTTCTACGCCATGCCCTACGAAGGCCATTACATCTGGGGCGCCACCGCTGGCATGCTGGTCAACCTGCATCAGGTGCTCTCCGACCGATGACCCGCATTCTGCTCCAATACGTGCTGCCCCTGCTGTTGCCGACCCTGGTCTTCGTCGGCTGGGTGCTGCTCACGCGGCGGCGGCGGGCGGGACAGGCCTACGCCTGGGAGGAGGGCCCGTGGTTCTGGCTGATCCTCGCCGGCGTCGCCCTGCTGGCCGGGGTCCTCGCCTACCAGGCCATCACCGGCGGCAGCGCCCCGGGCGGCACCTACGTGCCGCCGCGCTACGAGGACGGCCGCGTGGTCCCGGCCGAGGTGAAATGAGACCGGCGCGGCCGCGAGCCGAGACGCGAAGCGCCGCCGTGGCGCGCCGGCAAGCCCGCCCGGCGGCATGAATTCGCCTGACGAGGGCCGGCCCCTGTCGTAGACTCGCCGGCCTGCGGGCAAGGTTTCGTGCAGGTGTCGGACGAGTCGCCCATTCGCCAACCGGTCGGCAAGATCGCGCCGCAGCCGTGGATGACGGCGCCGGAGACCCGCGCCGTCATCGATGCCCTGGCGGTGGACGGGACCGAGGTGCGCTTCGTCGGCGGCTGCGTCAGGGACGCCATCCTCAAGCGGCCCATCCGCGACATCGACATCGCGGTGCCGGAATCGCCGGAGACGGTCATGGCCCGGCTCGGCGGGGCCGGCATCAAGGCCATCCCCACCGGCATCGATCACGGCACGGTCACTGCGGTCGCCGGCGGCGCGTCCTTCGAGATCACCTCGCTGCGCGTCGACGTGGAGACCGACGGGCGGCGGGCCAAGGTCGCCTTCACCGACGACTGGGTGGCCGACGCGGCGCGCCGCGACTTCACCATCAACGCCTTCTCCTGCACCCCGGACGGCGACGTCTACGACTACTTCGGCGGCCTGGAGGATCTGGGCCACGCCCGGGTGCGCTTCGTCGGCATCGCCCGCGAGCGCATCAAGGAGGACGTGCTGCGGCTGCTGCGCTACTTCCGCTTCTACGCCACCTACGGGCAGCCGCCGCCGGACGCCGACGCCCTGGCCGCCTGCCGGGCCTTCGCCTCCGGCTTGCCGGTGCTGTCGGGCGAGCGGGTGCGGGTGGAGATGTTCCGCACCCTCATGGCGCCGGACCCGGCCGACGTAGTCGTCCTCATGCGCGGCGAGCGGATCCTGGAGCACGTGCTGCCGGAGGCCGGCGACGTGGGCCGGCTGCGCATGCTGACCTGGCTCGACACCCGGGCCATCAAGATGGAGGCGGTGGCGCCCCATCCGGTGCGCCGCCTGGCGGCGCTGCTCGACACCGACGCCGCCGGGGCCGAACGGGTGGCGCGGCGGTTCCGCCTGTCCAACCGCCACAAGCGGCGCCTGATGGCCCTGGCCGAGCCGGCGGTCCACCTGACCCCGGACAGCGAAGAGACGGCGTTGCGGCGCGCCCTGCACCGGCTGGGCCCGGTCACGGTGCGCGACTTGGTGCTGCTCGCGTGGGCCGGAGACCTGGCCCTGGAGCCGCGCCAGCCGGCGGCGCGGACGGGGGCGTGGATCGCGCTGCTCGACGCCGCCGACGCCTGGCAGCCGTTGGCGTTTCCCCTCCAGGGCCGCGACGCCCTGGCCCTCGGCGTGCCCCACGGACCGCGGGTGGGACGCCTGCTCAAGGCCGTCGAGGCGTGGTGGGAGGACGGCGACTACCGCGCCGACCACGGCGCCTGCGTCGAGCGCCTGCGGGCGTTGGTCGCCGAGGGCGCCGAGGGGGCGGTCGACAGCGACCGGCGGGGCGACGAACGGACCCGCGCGGTGCCTTAGCGGCGTCACGGCCCGAGGGCCGGACGGCGCCCGGCGAAGGGGCCTTTGACACGGATGGACACGGATGGACACGGATGAACCCGGGTGGGCACGGCATCCGCGTAACCCCCGATCCTGTCCATCCGTGTCCATCCGTGTCATTCCTCTCACGTCTTTGGCCCGGATCCCCCTCCCGCCGGGCTTGCGACACGCCAGGCCCCGAAAACCCGGCTCAAGCCGGTGATGTGACAATAGTCCTTCGCGTCGGCGCTCTATGAATCTGTCAGCAGATGTCAGCCAATGTCAGCAATTCCAGTATCATAATTACATCTCAATGAAATGATAGGCGACACGTGTTACGGCCCGTGCGGGCGGCACTCGGAGTAAATAGGATTATGCGCTGATTTATGGCAAGAATCAAGATTAATTTCTTATAACCGTGGTGGCCGGGATCGCGCGTCGGGCGCGACGAGACCGCCGGGGGTTCTTCGACGTGGGCGGTCGGACGCATTTCCGCTTGCGTCCCGCCACCAGGAACCGCAAGATGGCATGTTACTTGTAACAACCGCATCGTTACAAACACAAGCCACGAGGCCTTTCGGGACATCTCATGGCAAGCAGCGCCGAACGGCAACGGAAACGAAGGGAACGCCTGCGCAGGCGGGGCATCGTCGATGTGACGATATCGGTGCCGGTGGCGCGGAGAGGTCTTCTGCGCGACTTCGCGCGAAGGCTGTCCAGGGGCGAAACGCCCGCTCAAGGCCGCTTGATCGACGTCATCGGGGTGCTCAAGGACATCCGCGAGGACCTGAGGGAGAGCGGAATCGTGCATGCGGGTGTGTTCGGAAGCACGGCGCGCGGCAACGACACCCCGGACAGCGACGTGGACATCGTCATCGATATCGACGAGGAGCGCCTCGGCGACGTGCTCGACCTGATTGCCGTGGCCGACCGCATCGCGAAAGCGGTGCGCATGCGCCTCCCCGGCGCGGCGGTGGATGTGGCGGACCTGCACATGCTCAAGCCGCGGGTCCGCGAAGCCGTGGAAAGGGAGGCGGTCTATGCCTTCTAGAAACCTGGAGCGGCGCCTGGAGGACATGCTGGAGAACATCGAGCGGATCAGGGCCTACGTGGCCGGCAGGACGCGGGAGGACTACCTCAACGACACCATGGTCCAGGACGCCGTGGAGAGATGCTTCCAACGGATCAGCGAGGCGGCGCGGAAGATCGGCGACCGGTTCGACGCCGAATGCCCCGAGGCCGGCTTTCCCGAACTCCGGGAGTTCGGCAGCGTTCTGCGCCACGACTACGACCGCATCAATCCCGCCCTGATGTGGTCCTTCATCGAGAACCGCGTCGGTGTTCTGGACTCTCTCGTGCGCAGGATTCTGGCCGGGCTCGCCGGGCCCGAGCCGTGATGCCGCTTGCCGAGGCCCCCCGCCCGAGGTGCGCCACGAGATCGGGGGGAAATCCACTCTGACCCCGTTTTTGCCGTTTTTGGACCCCGTTTTTGACCCATTATCGGGCGGTCCTGCCCACCGGGTTCGCGGCGGCGCCACGGACGGACGCCGGCCCCGTCAGCGCTGGCAACAAGAGGACGACGTTTCCTCCCCTAACCGGCGCCGGGGCGGCCCGCATCCCCCCGCACCTGCCGTCCCGGCGCGCCTTTCACGGGGGGAGACGGTGCGGGGGCGCGATAATCGGGACCCCTCACTCCTGGCGCTCGGATGGGTCGCGGGCGGGCGGCGGGTCGAAACCGTGAGGCAGTCTCGGTGGACTTTTGTCGGCCCAGTAGTAGGCGCTCTGAACTTGAGCGTCTGTAAGGTTCTCAACCCCGAACAGGTCAGCCCCGGACAGGTCGGCCCGAGACAAATCGGCCCCGGCCAGTTCGGCCCCGTCGAGCAGGGCAGCGAAGAGGCAAGCTCCGCGGAGGTCGGCAGCAAAGAGGTGGGCTCCGGAGACGTTGGCCATCCAAAGGTCGGCACCCGAGAGGTTGGCCCTACCGAGGATGGCGGCGGAGAGGTCGGCAGCAAAGAGATAAGCGTCGGAGAGGTTGGCCAGAATGAGATGGGCCCCAGAAAGGCTTGCGTTGGGAAGATCGGCACCGGTGAGGTTGGCCCGGGAGATATCAGCCCGGCGAAGGTCGGCCCAGGCGAGGTCCGCCGCGCAGAAATCCACGCCGGAAAGGTCGAGCTCGCTCAGGTCGGCCTTGGTGAGATCGAGGCGTATGAATTCTGCGTCCCGCTCCCACAGCTTCTGTTCGAGTGTACGCGCGGCGAACAACTTGAGGATGGCACGGACCTCGGGAGCCGGGATGTGCTTTTCCTCTGGACCTGCTGTGTCTTCCCCCGGCCGCGGCCCTTGGGCCGGGATCCCCACCGCGTTGTCGTCTGCAGACGGTTCATCGCCTCCGTTTTCGGCGGCGGCTTTGTGCTCGTCACGTGGCGGACTGCGAACAAAGGCGGACAGGATCTCCAACACAGTGATGTAGTCCCGCTGCGATTCCTCGCCGATGCGCCAAAGGCCGTAAATGCCGCCGAGGCGGACGTGCTGGGCGCCGGACCCGAGCTGATCGACGGCGCGGGTGAAGCGGTCCGTGATGTGGCCCTGTTCCTGGACGCGAGTCTGGCGGGAGCTGAGCGTCGTCCGCCATATGGCGAAGACGAGACCGACGACGGCAACGACACCGAGGAAAAGGTTGCGGACCACCACATGGTTGGCGGCCTTTCCGTCGGGCTCGTGGCGCAGCCAGGTCCAGATGTCGGCGCCAAACCAGATGGCCAATGCGATGACGGCGATTGCCAGCGGCAGAATGCGCCGACCCTGCTCCGGATCAAAGAGGGTGGCGCGGAGAGTCTCAATGCTGGGCAGCGCCGACGGTGGCCATACGACGACGGCGACGATGGCGAGCACTACGAGCGCGCCGGCCGGGGCGCCCTGCCAGTGGCTCAGCACCAACACGCAGGTGGCGAGGACGCCGACGATGAGCCGCGCGAGATGTGCGGTTTCCATGGCCCCGCGTTCTACACCAAAAACGCGATCACCGGGAGGGCGGCGGCATGACCGCCTCGGGCACCTTCCCCGTGGATGGCCGCTACAGCTACGATCTGGCGCAGCTCGTGGCCCTGGTCAACCGGGCCCGAACGACCCGCGGCGAAGGCCCGGTGGCGGTCGCGGGGAACAGCGAATCGTGATGATGGGCGGCGGCAGCGTGACCGGGGCAAACCTATTTGCGCTCGGATGGGTCGCGGGGAGGCGGCGGGTCGATGCCCGGGGGAAGCTTGGGCGGCAGTTGACCGGCCCGGTAGAAGGCCTTTTTGATTTGTTCGTTCGTGAGGCCCTTGGCTTTGGAAAGGTCGGCCCCGGAGAGGTCGGCCCCGGAGAGGTCGGCACCAGTGACGTTGGCTCCGGAGAGGTCGGCATTGGAGAAGTCGGCACCAGATATGTTGGCCCCGGAAAGGTTGATCCTGGAGAGGTTGACCCCGCGGACGCCAATTCCGGTGATGTCCTGATTGGATATGTGGAGGAAGTGAAGCGCCTCCCGTTGGCCAATGTTGCCCTGGGCGACGGGACTCTGGGCTATGACGTGCCAAGCCTCGTCGACACGCATTTGCCATCTTTCGGTGCGTTCCTCTCTCAGCGCTATGCGCTCCTCCTTTCGCGCGTCCAGGTCCACCCACAGGCCGGCGACGCCGGCGATGACGGCGACGGCGGCGGCGATCTCCAGGAACAGCTTGGGCTTCGAGCGTCTGAAGAAGGCGGAAACGGCTTGGTCGTAGGCCAGGGTGATCGCAAGCGCGGCGACCGCGGCCGGGGTGTAGGCCCACGGGCTATCGAGCCCGAACTGCCACAACACCAATACCTGAATGCTGGCCGCCAGGGTGCCGAAGATCAGCAGGAAAAGGCTGGACGGGCGCATTTCCCCTGGTGGGCGGCGGGCGGATCCTGGTGGCACGCGGGGGCGTGGATGCGGCCGGGCACGCAGCCGGAGCCGGGGCGATGAGCGGGGCCTCATTGCTCGCGCTCGGACGGATCGCGGACCGGCGGCAGGTCGATACCGGGGGGCAGCTTAGGCGGGTAGAGGCGGCCCCAGTAGTGCGCCTTCCGGACTTGTTCGGTCGTAAGCCATTTGGCTGTGGAGAGGTTGGCCTCAGTGAGATTGGCTCCGGAAAGCTCGGCCCCCGCCAAGTTGGCTCCGAAGAGCTTGGCCCTGTCGACTCTGGCCATGGACAGATTGGCCATGAAGAGATTGGCTTCAGAGAAATTGGCCCCGAGGAATTTGGCGCCGGAGAGATCGGCTTGATGGAGGCTGGCCCTGCGAAAATCGGCGACAGAGCCCACGGCCTCACGGAGATCAGCCCAGTCGAGGTCGGCCTCAAAGAAGTTGGCCTGGAAAAGCCTGGCTCCGGAGAGGTTGGCTTCTCTGAGCGTGGCTTCGGAAAGGTCGGCGGCAAAGAGGTTGGCCCCGCGGAGGTTGGCCTCGTCGAGATTGGCTCCTTTGAAGCTCGCTCTAGAAAGGTCTTGCTCTTTACCGAATCTGGCTCCGGTTAGGTTCGCATCGTCGAACCGAGCGCCTTCGAGATCGAAGTTGGAGAAATCGACACCGGGATACCACCCACCGCTAAGGTTGATGCCTTTAGTGCTCTCGCCGGCGACATGGAGCACGCGGAGAGCCTCCAATTGGCCGATGTTGCCTTGGGCGCCAGGGCCCTGGGCGATGACGTTCCAGGCATTGATGATGCGTCCGCGCGCAGCCTCCTGGCGTCCGCGCTCGGCCTCCAGGCGTGCAAGTTCTTGCGCGGCGCGTTCAGCCTTCCGTGCCTCGAGGTCCACCCACAGGCCGGCGACGCCAGCGATGACGGCGACGCCGGCGGCGATCTCCAGGAACAGCTTGGGCGCCGGGTGGGCGAAGAAGGCGAACACAGCCTCGGCGTGGGCCAGGAAGACGGCCAGGGCCGTGACCGCCGCCGGCACGTAGGCCCACGGGTTGCCGAAACCGAACTCCCGGACCACCGGCGCCTGGAGGGCGGCCGCCAGGGTGCCAACGATCAGCAGGAACAGGCTGGACGCGCGCATGTCCCCTCGTGGGCGGCGGGCGGGCTCCGGCCACCGGCGAGGACGCGGCCGGGGACGCAGCCGGAGCGGGAGCGATGAGCGGGGCCTCATTTCTTGCGCTCGGACGGATCGCGGGCGGGTGGTGGGTCGATACCGTGGGGCAGCTCGGGCGGCTCGCGGTCGGCCCAGTAGAAGGCTTCATGGACCTGCTCGTTCGTGAGTCCTTTGGCATCGGAAAGGTCGGCCCCGGAGAGGTCGGCTCCAGTGAGATCGGCCGCGGAGAGGTTCGCATCGAAGAGGTGGGCCCTCGAGAGGTCGGCCCGGAAGAGGTTGGCCCCGGAGAGGTTGGTTTCCATGAGCCCGACTCGATTGAGATTCGCCTCGTAGAGGTCCGCCCCCGAGAGGTTCGCACCCACGAGCAAGGCCTCGGAGAGATTGGCACTCAAGATTTTGGCTCCGGAGAGGTTGGTTTCAGTGAGGTCGGCCCTAGTGAGATCAGCGACGGAAAGCTGCGCGCCGGAGAGGTTGGCACCGTAAAGGTTCGCACTGGACATGTTGGCCCTATTGAGATTCGCCGCAGAAAGGTCAGCTCCACCCAGTTCTGCCTGGGTCAAAACGGCACCCCAGAGATTGGCTCCTTTAAAACTGGTTCCATAGAGATCTTGCTCTCTGCCAAATCTGGCCCGCACAAGATTTGCGCCATCGAGTTGGGCGCCCCCCAGTTCAAAGGCCGAGAAATCAGCACGAGCGTACCAGCCGCCGCTGAGGTTGATGCCTTTGGTGTTTTCGCCGGCGGCGTGGAGCACGCGGAGGGCCTCCAACTGCCCGATGTTGCCCTGGGCGCCGGGGCCTTGTGCGATGACGTTCCAGGCTTGGATGATCCGGGCGCGTTGCCGCTCGGTGCGTTCTTCCTGCCAGGCTTCGACGTTGACCCACAAGCCGACCACAGTGGCAACAACGGCCGCGGCGGCGGCGATTTCCAGGAACAGCCTGGGTTCCGGACGCCTGAGGAACGCGAGCACGGCCTCGGCGTGGTTCAGGGTGACAATGAGGACGGCTCCGGCCGCGACCACCGCCGGGTTGTAGGCCCACGGGTTGTCGAACGCGAACTCCCGGAACACCAGGAACTGGACCCCAACGGCCAGGGTGCCGACGATCAGCAGGAAAAGGCTGCTCCCACGCATGTCTTCCGTTGTGCAGCAAGTAGCCTTTGCACGCAAGGGGCGCCGGTGGCGGTGCAATGAGCGGCGGCGCCCCCTTCGACCCCTCCGCCTTCGACCCGGCGGCGTTCGGGCCGCTGCCGCTGGCCCGGGTCAACTTCTACGCGCGGGACTTCCTGCTGGAGACCCGGGACCTCAGCGACCGGGCGTGCGGGCTGCTGGTCCGCCTGATGGCGGCCATGACCGCCCGCGGCGGGCCGCTGCCCTACGACGAGGCGGCGCTGATCAAGGCGGGCGCCTACCGCAACGTGCGGTCGCTGCGCCTCACCCTGGGCGAGCTCTTGGACAACGGCAGGCTGATGCTCCTTGAGGGGAGCGACGGCCTCACCTACGTGGTGGATGGCCCCACCGTGTGCGAGCTGGCGCGGAGCCGGCGGCGGTCGCGCGACGGCGCCGAGGACGGGCGGGATGCCTCCCGGCGCTGGCGGCGCCGCGCCAACGTGATCCTGGCCCGCCTCCGTCCCGGCTGCTATAGATCGGACCGTCACGCGGGCGTGGCGGAATTGGTAGACGCGCTGGACTCAAAATCCAGTTCTGGCAACAGAGTGTCGGTTCGAGTCCGACCGCCCGCACCAGCCTACGCTCTGCGAGCTTCGGCTGGCAGGCCAACCTTCGCCTTCGAGCTTGCCTACTCCGCCGAAGCGACCGCTTCGGCTGCGAAGGCCGGGCGGGTGGCAGGTCACCCCCCTCTCCGGACAGGACCATCGACGAACAGGCCGGCGCCCAACCGGGTTGATCGGGGCCGTGGGCGGCGGTATGTAGGACGGTGGCCACATCGGCGCCGCCCGGCGCCCCGCGGAAGGGTGGGTGAGTGGCTTAAACCAGTGGATTGCTAATCCGCCGTAGGAGACAATCCTACCGAGGGTTCGAATCCCTCCCCTTCCGCCACCAAGTCTCTGATTCTAGAGAATTTCTCGCCGGGACTCGACCCGGCGGCCGGCATCGCGGCTTTCTGCGGGCCCTTGCGCTGGCTCGGCTCGGAAACCGAACCGGAGACGGACTTGGCGGGTATATTCAAGGGCTCCGTTCGCCCCTTTTCTCTGTGGGCAGATCGAGTGGTTCGGGTTCGTAGTCGATGAAAAGCTTCAATCGAAGCCCAGGACAGCCTTCTGTTCCGCCCAGACCAGCGGTAGTTCGATTTGCTTGATCAGCCTCTCGGCGGTGAGGTCGACCGGCTGGGCCCCTGCAAGGATCGCTTCGACGATCTTGGGGGCGAGGAATGCGAGCGGCATCAGGTGACCGACGTAGCGATCGCTGCAACCCTCCGCCTCGGCGATGTCTTTGGGCGATCGAGCGTGGCCGCTCATGAATTCATCGAACCATTTGTGGGCGCGGACGACGGCCTTGATCAGCGCCGGGTCCGGCTTCGAGGTTCCGGCGCCGTTGCCAACGCCTTCGAGGACGAGGCGCATCTCGACGCCGCGCCGCTTGATCCGCACCGGGACGACACGGCGGACCGATACCCCGCTGTTACCGGTGAGGTGCGTCAGGCTCACGCTGACGGCAATCTGGTCTGCGCACAGGTCGATGCGCTCGACAAGATCCAGGACATCACCCCGCCACTGTGCGACAGAACTCAGCAGATCAGGGACGCGGTCGGCCGCCATGCCGCTTTCGCGCACGGCATCAGTGAGCGCCGCGCGATCGGCCAAGAGCCCCCTGACGGCGTCGCCCACGATTCGTTCGATCTCCCGGGCCGGCAGGCGCCAACGATCCCGTTCCCCGCCCGCGGCGGCCGTCCCGCTGATCAGACGTTTCGACACGTAGTAGCGATAGCGCCGGCCCGACTTGACGGCGTGGCTCGGCGTCAGTGGGACGCCCTCCTCGTCGAACAGCTTGCCCCTCAGCGGGCTGGGATTACTTGCGCGGAGACTTACCGATCGCTGGTGGGTGTTGGCGCCGAGCCCGGCCTGAACCGCGTCCCAGGTCTCGGGGTCGATGATCGGCGGGTGCTGACCGTCGTAGGTCTTGCCCCTGTGGGCAATGCGGCCGGCGTAGAGCGGGTTGCCCAGCAGCTTGTAGATGTAACCGCGGCTCATGGGCCGGCCGCCCCACGTCCGCCCGTCCGCGCCGTTGCGGACCTTGGTCGTCAGGCCCAAGCTGTCGGCCGCCTCCTTCACCTGCCGCACGTTGCCGTGCTCGAGGTAGAGCCGGAAGACGGTGCGGACGGTCTCGGCCTCCAACTCGTTGATGGTGAGCGTGCGGCCGTCGGGCTCGTAGCCGAGGGGCACGAACCCGCCCATCCACATGCCCTTTCGCTTAGACGCCGCGATCTTGTCGCGGATGCGCTCGCCGGTGACCTCGCGCTCGAACTGGGCGAAGCTGAGCAGCATGTTCAGGGTCAGCCGGCCCATGGAGGTGGTGGTGTTGAACTGCTGGGTCACTGAGACGAACGACACGCCGTGCGAGTCGAACACCTCGACGATCTTGGCGAAGTCGGCCAGCGATCGGGTGAGACGGTCTACCTTGTAGACGACCACTGTGTCGATCTTGCGGGCGCGGATATCGGAGAGCAGTTGCGCGAGCGCCGGGCGGTCCATGGTGCCGCCCGAGACCCCGCCGTCGTCGTAGCGCGTTCGGAACGGCATCCAGCCTTCACCCGCTTGGCTCCTGACATAGGCTTCGCAGGCCTCACGCTGGGCGTCCAGCGAGTTGAAGTCCTGCTCCAGCCCTTCGTCCGACGACTTGCGCGTATAGACTGCGCAGCGCCGCAGCTTCGGCTTGGCTGCCGTCATGGCCGCCGTCCTTTGAGGCCAAAGAACACGGGTCCCGACCAGCGCGTGCCGGTGATCTCCCGCGCGACCGCGGAGAGCGAGGCCCAGGTCTCGCCACGGTACTGCACCCCGGTTTCGAGGATAGTCACTTCGTGGGTCACGCCCTGCCACTCGCGCAACAGCCGTGTGCCGGGCTTGATGGTGGAGGAGCCCGCGGACGGCGGCCGCCCAGCCCCGATGTCCTCGGCCGCCCGAGCCAGGCGGCGGCGGGTTACCGGCCCAAGGCCGCCCAGGGCCTGCTCCTGTAGACGGTAGGCGATGGCGCGGACCATCAGCTTCCGGCTCAGCTTGGGCGGCGGCGGGGTGCCGTAGAGCTCCCGCCAGCGCGCCTTGAGGTCGTCGAGGGGCAGGCCGGGAAGGGCCGCCAGGTCCCTTGCCAGGGTCCCTGCGGCGCCCTCCCGACGGTTGGCGCGACGACCCATGGTCAAACCGACCCGGTGATGCGGTAGACCCGCCCGCGGTCTTCGACCTTCTCCGACGTGACGTTGAGGCCGAGCTTCTTCTTGAGGGCGCCGCTGATGGCGCCCCGCACCGAGTGGGCCTGCCAACCCGTGGCCGCGCTGACCTCGGCGATGGTCGCACCCTGCTTGCGCCGCAGCAGGTCGACCAGCATCGCCTGTTTCGTCCCTTGGCGGACCGTCGGCGCCGACGCGCCACCCTTGGGTCCGCGGCCGCCCGCCTGCCGCTGAGCCGACGGCTTCTTGGCCGTACCGTTCGCCGGGGCCGGCTGTTTGCCGGGATTTATGGCGGATCCGCCCCCGATCGCCGACCGGCCGACGTCGGTGATGACGAGCATCATCCGCCCGCCGTCTGCATCCTCGCGCCATTGGGCGGCCGTGCGCGATGCGGACTTCTCTTCGAGCAGGCCTTTCTTGCGCAGGCCTTCGAGGGCCCGGGTGCCGGCGTCGCCCTTAATCTTGAGCGCATCCGGCAGCGGCAGCGCCGAGCCGTCCTCGCGTTGGGCGGCGGATACAAGGATCGCGGACTGTGTTTTGCTGAGCTTGGGCATGGCAGCCTCCTTCGATGTCCGGCGCCGCGGGGTGCGGCGCCTCCCACCGCCCGATGCCCCGCCGGTCGGCCGGTCGGGGGCGGGCGACGCGGGAAGCGGTCCCATGCCCTATCGTCATCAATGCATGCTTGCTTGGAACGGCAAGTCCAGTCCTTTCAGTCGGATTCTTCGGCCGGCCATTCCGTCGCGCCGCCCGAGATGGCGATCGCGATCGCTTGCCCGATCGCCTTCAGTTCGTTGGCGCGCCGACGCAAGGACTCGGCGGCTACGCCCAGTTCGGTAGGCGTGGTGGCCGAAGCCTGGCCCGACACGGCCGCCTCGTGCGTCGTCTCGGCGATCTCGGTCGCGAGCACGAAGAGGCGGCGAACAGTTTCCCTTCGATCGGCGTCCATGGTCGACCTCGTCCCGGTCAGCCATGGACGCTTGGCATGGCGGGTGAAGTCCAGTCCTTTCGCCGGACCTGTCCCCCGGAGTCTTAGCCCGCATTTCTCACCAAGTCGGCCTGTGATTGCAGTTTTTCTGCGCCTGCGGCTTGGTTTTGTCGTCGTTTCGGTCGATGCGCGTGGCGTAGGGC
>JANQFP010000112.1 GCA_028277795.1 Rhodospirillales bacterium | reverse complement strand
CGATCCCACCCATCCTTCGGTCTCCGCCTGACAAAAGGGCGGACTCCTTGAATCACACACGGATTCTTCAGCGCAAGAGAAAACTGAGGGATGGTGAGTGCGTGCCCTTCAACCCCTGGATTCCTCCGCCTCGCCCGTGCTAGGTTCCGGGCCCGTGTCGGGACAGGGAAGCCGGTGCGCGGGCACGAACCCGCAAGGCCGGCGCTGCCCCCGCAACTGTAAGGGACGAGGCCAAGGCAACGGCCACTGGCGCCCCACCGGGCGGGCGCCGGGAAGGCGCCGCGGCCGGCGACCCCGAGCCAGGAGACCTCCCCGACACGGCGGCTTCAACGGTTCCTCGGGCGGAGGATGACCTTGCCTGCCACCGGTTCCCCTGTCCTGCCTCCCGTGACCCTGGTGCTCGGCGGCGCCCGGTCCGGCAAGAGCGCTCACGCCGAAGCCTTGGTGACGGCGGCCGGGGCGGGGCTGTATCTCGCCACCGCCGAGGCCCGCGACGCCGAGATGGCGGCCCGCATCCGTGCCCACCGGGAGCGCCGGGGCGACGCGTGGACCACGGTGGAGGAGCCCCTGGAGGTGGCCGATGCCCTGGCGCGCCATGCCGATCCGGCCCGCACCATCTTGCTCGACTGCCTGACCCTGTGGCTCAGCAACCTGATGGAAGCGGGCCGCGACGCCGACGCTGAGACCGACGGTTTCGTTGCCGCCTTGGCTGGCCTGGCGGGACCGGTGGTCGTCGTGTCCAACGAGGTCGGCCTCGGTGTCGTGCCCGACAACGCCGCCGCCCGCGCCTTCGTCGACGCCGCCGGGCGCCTCAACCAGGCCGTGGCCGGGGCGGCCGACCGGGTGGTGTTCATGGCTGCTGGCCTGCCCACCGTGCTCAAGGAGGTGCGAGCGTGAAGATCCCCGCCACCGTCATCACCGGCTTCCTGGGTGCCGGCAAGACCACCCTGATCCGCCACCTGATCGAGAACGCCGGCGGCCGGCGCCTGGCCCTGGTCATCAACGAGTTCGGCGACCTGGGCGTGGACCGGGAGCTGCTCACCGGCTGCGGCATCGAAGGGTGCGCCGAGGACGACATCGTCGAGCTGGCCAACGGCTGCATCTGCTGCACCGTGGCCGACGAGTTCCTGCCCACCATGGAGATGCTGCTTGACCAGCCCGAGCCCCCCGATCACATCGTCATCGAGACCTCCGGCCTGGCCCTGCCCAAGCCCCTGGTCAAGGCCTTCAACTGGCCGGAGATCCGGTCCCGGGTGACGGTGGACGGGGTGATCTCGGTGATCGACGCGCCGGCGGTGGCCGAGGGCCGCTTCGCCGACGACCCCGAGGCGGTGCAGGCCGAGCGCCTGGACGACCCGGCGCTGGACCACGACTCGCCGCTGGAGGAGCTGTTCGAGGACCAGCTCGGCTGCGCCGACCTGGTGGTGCTCAACAAGACCGACCTGGTGGCCGGCGGCGACCTGGACGCCGTGCGCGCCCGGGTTCGGGAAGAGCTGCGCGCCGAGGTCAAGGTGGTGCCGAGCCGCCAATGCGCCGTCGATCCGCGCGTGGTCCTGGGTCTGGGTGCCGCCGCGGAGGACCACATCGAGGCCCGCCCCAGCCACCACGACGGGACCACCGCCGCCGAGCACGACCACGACGATTTCGAGAGCTTCGTCGTCGACGTCGGCACTGTGGCCGACCCGGAGGCCCTGGCCGACCGCCTGCGCCGCGCCGCCGCCGACCACGACATCCTGCGCATCAAGGGCTTCGTGCCGGTGGACGGCAAGGACATGCGCCACGTCATCCAGGCCGTGGGCAGCCGCCTGGAGCGCTATTACGACCGCCCGTGGCGCCCGGATGAGGCGCGGGTCGGCCGCCTGGTGGTCATCGCCCAGAAGGGCATCGACCGGGCCGCCGTCACCCGGGCCATCGCCTGACGCGAACCGATGCACCTTCTCGCCGCCCAGCCGGGGACCATCGTCGACGGCAGCCAGGCCGTAGACCTGGGCCAGAGCCCGGGCGACATCGTCGTGCTGTCGGCGGCCGACACCGAGCTCGCCTGCCTGGCGGCGGCGCGGGCCCGGATCACGGCGCCGCACTTCCCCAGCCTGCGGCTCGCCAACCTGCTGCAGCTCGGCCACAACTTCTCGGTCGACCTGTACGTGGAGGCGGTCGTTGCGCAGGCCCGCCTGGTGGTGGTGCGGCTGCTCGGTGGCCGCGCCTACTGGCCCTACGGCGTCGAGCAGGTGGCGGCCACGTGCCGGGACCGGAACATCCCGGTGGCCTTCCTGCCCGGCGACGACCAGCCCGACGCCGAGCTGGCGGCGCTGACCACGGTGGCGCCCGAGGCTGCCCACCGGCTGTGGCAGTACACGGTCCATGGCGGTGTGGACAACGCGACAGACTTTCTATCTTTTGCGTCTGCCCTGATCGGAGTCGAGGCCGAGTGGCGGGAGCCGCGGCCACTGCTGCGCGCCGGCCTCTACTGGCCCGGCCGTCCGGACGCCGATGCCGCCACGATTCGTGCCACGTGGACGGCCGACGCGCCGGTGGCGGCGGTCGTCTTCTACCGGGCCCTGGTGCAGGCCGGCGACCTGGCGCCGGTGGACGCGCTGGTCCGCGCGCTGGCGGAGTGCGGGGTCAACTCGCTGCCGCTGTTCGTGGCCAGCCTCAAGGACCCGGTCGCGGCGGCCCTGGTCACCGAAGTGCTGGCCGCCGATCCGCCGGACGTGGTGCTCAACGCCACCGGCTTCGCCGCCTCGACGCCCGGTGCCGGCCGCGGGTCGACGCCCTTCGACGGCGCCGACTGCCCGGTCATCCAGGTGGTGCTGTCGGGGGGCAGCGCCGAGGCGTGGCGCGACGGCACCCGCGGGCTCGGCCCCCGGGACATCGCCATGAACGTGGCCCTGCCCGAGGTGGACGGGCGCATCCTGAGCCGCGCTGTTTCGTTCAAAGGGGGGGCCGGCCGCGACGCCCTGACCGAATTCGACGTCATCACCCACCAACCGGACTCCGATCGCATCGGTTTCGTCGCCGACCTGGCCGCCGGCTGGGCGCGGCTGCGGCGGACGCCCGCATCCGAACGCCGGGTCGCCCTGGTGCTGGCCAACTACCCCAACCGGGACGGGCGCCTGGCCAACGGCGTCGGGCTCGATACGCCGGCGGCCACGGTGGGGGTGCTCCGCGCCCTGGCCGCGGCCGGCTACGGCGTAGACGGCCCGCCGGCCGACGGCGCCGACCTGATGGCGCGCGTCATGGCCGGTCCCACCAACGCCTCGGCCACGGCGACGGCTCGCGGTCTTAGCGACACGTCCGTCCCATTGACGCCGCGGGTCGTGACCGAGCGGCTGCCGTTGGACGACTACCGGGCGTTCTTCGCCATCCTGCCCGAGGCGACGCGCCGGCGGGTCATCGAGCGATGGGGGGCGCCGGACTCCGATCCCTCCGTGGAGGGCGATCAGAGCTTCGCCCTGCCGGTGGTGCGGTTCGGCCACGTGGTGGTCGGGGTGCAGCCGGCGCGCGGCTACAACATCGACCCGGCGTCCAGCTACCACGACCCCGACCTGCCGCCGCCCCACGGTTATCTCGCCTTCTACGCCTGGCTGCGCGGTGCCTTCGACGCCCATGCCGTTGTCCACTTGGGCAAGCACGGCAACCTGGAATGGCTGCCCGGCAAGGCGTTGGCGTTGTCGGCCGAGTGCTTTCCCGAGGCGGCGTTGGGGCCCATGCCCCATCTCTATCCGTTCATCGTCAACGATCCGGGCGAGGGCGCCCAGGCCAAGCGCCGGGCCGCGGCGGTCGTGGTCGATCACCTGACGCCGCCGCTGACCCGCGCCGAAAGCTATGGCCCGCTCCGAGACCTGGAGCAGCTGGTGGACGAGTACTACGACGCGGCCGGCGTGGACCCCCGGCGGCTCAAGGTGCTGGCCCGCGACATCCTGACCCTGTGCCGGGCCACCGGGCTCGACGCCGACTGCGGCTTCGGCGACGACGACCCCGAGGACGCGGCCCTGCAGAAGCTCGACAACTACCTGTGCGAACTCAAGGAGATGCAGATCCGCGACGGCCTCCACGTGTTCGGGGACTCCCCGGTGGACGGGCAATTGACCGACCTTCTGGTGGCCCTGGCACGGGCGCCGCGGGGCGACGGCGTGGACGGCAAAGCCTCTCTGCTGCGCGCCCTGGCCGGCGACTTGGGCCTCGAATTCGATCCCCTGGACTGCGAGATGGCGGCGCCCTGGGACGGACCGCGGCCGGCGGTCCTCGACAACGGCGGCGGCGTGTGGCGCAGCCACGGCGACACGGTGGAGCGCCTGGAGATCCTGGCCGCCCGTCTCGTTGACGGGTCTGCCGCGGCGGAGCCGGATTGGACCCGCACGGCCGCCGTCCTGGGCGAGCTCGCGGAGACGATCCGGCCGGCGGTGGAAGCGTCCGGGCCGGCCGAGATGGCCGGGCTGCTGGCCGGGCTGGCCGGCCGCTTCGTCGACCCCGGTCCGTCGGGCGCGCCGACCCGCGGGCGGCCCGACGTCCTGCCCACCGGCCGCAACTTCTACGGCGTCGATACCCGCACGGTGCCGACGCCGGCGGCGTGGACCCTCGGCTGGGCATCGGCGGGCCTGCTCGTCGAGCGCCACGTGCAGGAGCACGGCGCTTGGCCACGGGCCATGGCGCTGACCGCCTGGGGCACCAGCGCCATGCGCACCGGCGGCGACGACATCGCCCAGGGGCTCGCCCTCATGGGCGTGAAGCCCACCTGGGACGCGGCATCGCGCCGGGTCACCGGGTTCGAGGTGCTGCCGGCGTCGGTCCTCGACCGGCCGCGGGTGGACGTGACCTTGCGCGTCTCCGGCTTCTTCCGCGACGCCTTCCCCAACCTCATCGACCTGTTCGATTCCGCGGCCCGTGCCGTCGCCGCCCTGGACGAGCCCGAGGCCGATAACCCCCTGGCCGCCCGTACCCGCGACGAGACGCAACGGCTGACGGCCTCCGGCATGTCAGCCGACGAGGCGGCGCGCCGCGCCGGCCACCGGGTGTTCGGCTCCAAGCCGGGGGCCTACGGCGCCGGCCTCCAGGCCCTGATCGACGAGAGGGGCTGGGACACCGACGCCGACCTCGCGAAGGCTTACGTGGCCTGGGGCGGCTACGCCTACGGTGCCGGGGCCCAGGGCGAGGCCGCCCACGGCCTGTTCGAGGGGCGCCTCAAGTCGGTGGACGCGGTGGTCCAGAACCAGGACAACCGGGAGCACGACCTCCTGGATTCCGACGACTACTACCAGTTCGAGGGCGGCATGACGGCCGCCGTGCGGGTGCTGTCCGGGGCCCAGCCCGCCGTCTACCACGCCGACCACGCGCGGCCCGAAACCCCCAAGGTCCGTACCCTCGACGAGGAGGTGGCCCGCGTCGTGCGGGCGCGGGTGGTCAACCCCAAGTGGATCCGCGGCGTCATGCGCCACGGCTACAAGGGCGCCTTCGAGATGGCGGCCACGGTCGACTACCTGTTCGCCTTCGCCGCCACCGCCCGCTGCGTGCGCGACCACCACTTCGACGCCGTGTTCGACGCCTACCTCGGCGACGAGGCCGTGCGCGCGTTCCTCGCCGAGGCCAACCCGGCGGCCCTCAAGGAGATGAGCGAACGCCTGGTCGAGGCCCAGACCCGAGGCCTGTGGCGGCCGCGCCTCAACAGCACTCGGGCCATCCTGGACGACCTGGCGCAAGGAGCCACGCCCTGAACGGCGCTCCGCGCCGTCGGAAGACCGCGGGGATTTCATCCCCGCACCCCTTGTAATAGGGTGGGCGCGGCGCGAAGAGAGGTGAACAGTGGCAAGCGGCGTAACCGAACGCAAACAGGTGGTCGAGATCCTCCGCAGTCATGCCGACGACCTACGCGCACGAGGCGTCGCCCACCTTTCCCTGTTCGGGTCGACGGCACGCGGCGAGGCCGGACCGGACAGCGATGTGGATGTCGTTGTCGAGATCGCCGATCCCGAAGAGTTCTCGATCATCGATCACGGCAGCCTGCGCGTCCTGCTCTGCGACCTTCTCGGTCGCGAGACGGACGTCGTCATAGAGGACTTCCTGCGGCCCCGGTTTCGCGAGCGTATCGGCCCGGAACGGCTCGAGGTCTTTTGATGGACCGCGACGCCGTTCGCGAGCGGCTCGGCCACATGCTCGATGCCATTGCCGACATCGAACGCCTCACGGGGGGAACGACGTTGGCCGAGTATGCGCGCTCTCGCGATCGCGTCGCAGCCGTCGAACGCTACGTCGAACGGCTTTCCGAGGCATCCCGCCACGTCCCGGACGATCTCAAAGACCGCTTCCCGCATGTCCACTGGCGGGGTCTCGCGGATATCGGCAACGTCTTGCGCCATGCCTACGACCAGGTTGTCGACACGGAAATCTGGAAAGCCGCGACCCGCGACGTGGCTCCCCTGAAGGCTGCCGTCGAAGGCATGTTGCATCTGCTGGACGAAGGAACCGACACGCCATGACCGACATCGACGAGGCCCGGCACAGGGAGAAGATGGCCAAGAAGAAGGCGGCGCGGGACCGCATCATGGCCGGCAAGACCGACGAGAAGGGCCTGCTCATCGTCCACACCGGGGCCGGCAAGGGCAAGAGCACCGCCGCCTTCGGCATGGCGCTCCGCTGCGTCGGCCACGGCATGAAGGTCGGCGTCGTCCAGTTCATCAAGGGCGCCTGGGACACCGCCGAGCGCCGCATGTTCGAAAGCTTCGGCGACCTCGCCCAGTTCCGCGCCATGGGCGAGGGCTTCACCTGGGAGACCCAGGACAAGGCCCGCGACGTGGCCGCCGCCGAGGCCGCCTGGGCCACCGCCCGCGACATGATCGCCGACGACGCCTACCGCATGGTCATCCTCGACGAGCTCAACGTGGTGCTGCGCTACGGCTACCTGGACGTCGATCGCGTGCTGGACGCCATCGACGCCCGCCCCGCCGGCACCCACGTGGTGGTCACCGGCCGCAACGCCCCGGAAACCCTTATCGAGCGCGCCGACCTGGTGACCGAGATGAAGCTCCTCAAGCACCCCTTCAAGTCCGGCATCAAGGCCCAGCCCGGCGTCGAGTTCTGATCCCGAGGCGGCGGGGACCCGGGAAGACCCTTCGGGGAATTGAAACGCAATGGACGCAGAGGGACGCGGAGGTCGCGGCGGCGGTCACCGCATCGTCCGTGCGTCATTCCCGCGCAGGCGGGAATCCATAGCGCCTGGACTCCCGCCTGCGCGGGAGTGACGTCGAGGGGGCGGCCCCGGTTTCGCCCTTCTGCCGTCAGGCGTCGGGCGACAGGATCGTCGCGCCGCTGACCCCCGTTTCACCAACCAAGCTCTCCGGTTCTGCGACCTCCGCGTCCCTCAGCGACCTCGGCGTTCAATACCCGCTCGGTGCAGGCCGCCGCCCACCCCTACCGCAGCGCCGCGCAGGCGCGCTGGATGCGCTCGCAGGCTTCCGTCAGGGCCTCGGTGGAGGTGGCGTAGCTGACCCGGAAGTGGGGCGACAGGCCGAAGGCCGCGCCGTGCACCGCCGCCACCCCTTCGGATTCCAGCAGGTAGGTCACGAAGTCCTCGTCCGTCTCCAGGGTCCTGCCCTCGGGCGTGGTCTTGCCCATGGCCCCGGCGCACGACGGGTAGACGTAGAAGGCCCCGGCCGGGGTCGGGCAGCTCAGGCCGTCGGCCTGGTTGAGCATGGACACCACCAGGTCCCGGCGCTCCTTGAACACCGCGTTGTTCCTGGCGATGAAGTCCTGGGGCCCGGTGAGGGCCGCCGTCGCCGCGGCTTGCGAGATGGAGCTGGTGTGGGTGGTGCTCTGGGACTGGATCTTGTTCATGGCCTTGATCAGGTCAACCGCCCCGGCCGCGTAGCCGACCCGCCAGCCGGTCATGCAGTAGGCCTTGGAAACGCCGTTCAGGGTCAGCGTGCGGTCGTACAGCCCGGGCTCCACCTGCGCCGGCGTGGCGAACCGGAAGTCGTCGTAGACCACGTGCTCGTACATGTCGTCGGTCATCACCCACACGTGCTCGTGGCGCAGCAGCACGTCGGTGATGGCCTTCAGCTCGTCGGCCGTGTAGGCGGCGCCCGACGGGTTGGACGGCGAGTTCAGGATCAGCCACTTGGTGCGCGGCGTGATGGCCGCCTCCAGGTCCTCGGGGCGCAGCTTGAAGCCGCTCTCGGCCGGGCAGTCGACGAACACCGGCTCGCCCTCGGCCAAGAGCGTCATGTCCGGGTACGACACCCAGTAGGGCGTCGGGATGATGACCTCGTCGCCCGGGTCCAGGGTGGCCATCAGCGCGTTGTAGATGGTCTGCTTGCCGCCGCAGCCCACCGTGATCTGGTCGGGCGCATAGGTCAGGCCGTTGTCGCGCTTGAACTTGTCGCACACGGCCTGGCGCAGCTCGGCGGTCCCGGCGACGGCGGTGTACTTGGTGTCGCCCTTGTCCATGGCCTCCTTGGCCGCCGCCTTGATGTGGTCCGGCGTATCGAAGTCGGGCTCCCCGGCGCCCAGGCCGATGACCGACCGGCCGGCGGCGCGCAGCTCGGCGGCCTTCTGGGTGACGGCCAGGGTGGCCGACGGCTTGATGCGGGACAGACGCGCGGCGATGAACGGCATGGCGGGATCCTCGGGCTGGGGAACGCGGACGGTGCGCAGACTACGCGCTGCGCGGTGGCGGAATCAACCGCGCGGGCGCGCGCGGGAGACGGGTCCGGTGTCCGCCGCCTTGCGACAGACCGCCCCCAAATGCGACACGCCAAGCCCTTGATATGACATATGTCCTAGGCACAGCGGGCTCATAGAAATGTCAGCAGATGTCAGCATTTGTAACCATTTTTCGGCATTCCCTCGCTGGCTCTCCGGCCCTTTCCCACCCGGGACGACGGAAATAGGACAATATACACAATTTGTTTAGATAATGTCAAGGGGAAGCAGGTCGGTCGGCACTGCATCAGCGCCTCCCGCCTCTGTCAACTCGCCCGGATCCTGCGAATTGATGTCGGTGCATTTTTCGAGGGACCTCAGGCTCAAGGAAATCTCTGGTCCTTTGCGCCTAAGCACTTGTTTCGCAGGCCGTTGCCCGAGAAGGTTCCCCGTTTGTTCTTGACGCGCCGCATTGCCAACTCTATCATCGTTGGATAGAGATAGAGGCTGGGGGACCGCAATGCGATACGATCGGGCTTTGGCGATTTCGAAGAGGCATGAGGAGCTTCTCGCGCTTGTAGAGTCCGGCGCCTATTCATCAGTGACTCTTGCTAGGCGGCTTGGCGTCTCCGCGCCGACCATCTACCGGGACGTTCTCTTCCTCAAGCGGCAGGGGCACCCAATTGAGTCTGTGCGCCTATCCTCGAGGTGGGTCTATCGCCTCGAACGAAAGGCCGAATCGAACAATCGGCGCCGTATGAGGCGCTCCGGATGACTAAGAGTGCCCTTGACAATTGGCAGGCCGACTTCGCGATCGACCCCCGAACGAAGCCCAACTTCTTTGCCAGAAAAGAGGACCTTAGGAGCGCTGTCCCTCAGGCGCATGTACTTCGCCACGCATTTGACCGCTTGGAGTTGGACGGAGTTCTATGCTCCGAGAACACCCCGCTGATCTATTTCAAAACCGTTGATCAAATCAAGCCGGACGCGGTGCTCGAACTCCACCGTGCGTTCTGGAACGATGGCGGAGCGCCGATCTTGGCCGTGGTTTCGCAGGATCGTGTGCACATCTATTCCGGGATGTCGCGTCCTGTGTCGAGTGACCGGATTCAAGGCGACCCTCCATCCCTCGTCGACACTCTTGATCGAGTGGCGCAAGGACTTCGCGAATTTGTCGTTTCGGTAGAGTCAGGCGAGTATTTTCGGCGCCACGCTCGTTCTTTTGACCCCGCCCACCGCGTTGACCGCGATCTACTGATAAACCTCCGCAAGGCACGTGATCTGCTGGATGAGGCTTCCAAGCGAGATGTCGCACCAGAAGTCCTTGACGCGTTACTCTGCCGCGTCGTGTTTACTTGTTATCTTTTTGATCGCGGCGTGATCGTCCCACAGTATCTGCAGGATCTAGGGATTTCGAATGCGGAGCACCTGCGGGACGTGCTCCAGATGCAACCAACCAGGGATGCCAAGACCTCGCTCTACAGACTGTTCGAGGAGCTCGGCCGTGATTTCAATGGCGATCTGTTCAGCGATGATCTGACATCAGAATCAAATAAGATTACGAATAAGCATATTGAAATATTGCGAGATTTTTTTCGCGGCACGGGGCTCGAAAATCGCCAGCAGGTCTTCTGGCCATATGACTTTGGTTACATTCCGATCGAAACAATAAGTGCAATATACGAGTACTTCCTTAAGGAGGGCGAACAAGAAGATGGCGCTTTCTACACGCCTAGGTTTCTTGTCGAGATCGTATTAGACGGTGCGCTTGAGAGATTTGACACACTTCTCGATAAGAAATTCCTAGACCCGGCATGTGGTTCGGGTATTTTTCTTGTTGGTCTATTTAATCGGATCGCAGAGGAGTGGAAACAAGCGAACCCTACCGCCAAATATGACCGCCGTGCCAAAGAATTGCTGCTTCTCCTCCAGCGATGTCTTTTTGGCGTAGACAAGAGCCCCACCGCATGCCGCATCGCAGCGTTCAGCCTATACCTTGCGTACCTCAATCAACTGACGCCCAGTGACATTCAGCGGCTTCAAAAGAAACGGGGAGCACTTCCGCGGCTGGTGCTGGACCCTGAGAGCGAGGAAGGCCCGGCGGAAAGAGATGCGTCTCAGCGTAACATCCACTGCGCAGACTTCTTTCTGGAATGCTGGCAGTTTCCGCTTGGTGCGGACCTCGTGCTCGGCAATCCTCCCTGGGGAAGCATTGCGTGCGATGGCACCCCTGCGAGCGACTGGTGCGTCAAGAACGAAAAACCGCTGCCTGACAAACAGATCGCGGTGGCCTTCATTTGGAAGGCTGCTAAGCACGCGTCCGAGCATGGACGGGTATGCTTTGTCCTCCCCCATGGCACATTGGTCAATCATGGACCTAAGGCTCTAGAATTTCAGCGGGCCTGGGTGCGCCAGCATAAGATTTACCGTGTTCTGAATCTTGCCGATTTGCGCCAGTTCCTGTTTCGCGAGGCAATTCATCCTGCGGTCGTAGTCGAGTTCAACGAGGGAGAGGTCGATCCGCAGAACGGTCAGATTGACTACTGGATTCCGAAGTCAGACTGGATGATCAGTCAGGCGGAAATTGTCAGCGTCAGCCCGGTGGACAGGAAGAAGGTTTCGGTTCCGCGTCTTCTCGATGATCTGGCTGGGCCGGACGCCCCGCAGATATGGACACAATTATACTGGGGATCGCGACGTGACCTTCGACTGATAGACAGGCTCTCACTTTATCCTCGCTTGCGCGATCACGTGCGACAATCATCTGAGAAGGCCGATGACAAGCCTTGGGTACGGGCCGAGGGATTCCAGCCCGCTGGCGTGAACGATGATCTGGCCCAGGCCAAGCAGATCACATTGCCATCCCGAAAGTTCATTCAGGCCACCAACAAAGACATAAACCTGTTCGTACTGCCCACGGACTGCGAACTACTTGATTCGAATGTTGTTACTGTTCGAGGCAGGTCAAACACAAACACAGACATTTACCGCGCCCCTCATGTCTTGATTACAAAGGGATTCAAGAGAATTGCGTTTGCTGATTTTGATGTCAGCTTCCGGCATGCGTTGAGGGGTATTCACGGCCCAAAAAAGGACCGCAGCCTCCTACTATTCCTGACAGCCTACCTTCGGAGCGACTTAGCCCAGTATTTTGCTTTCCATACATCTGCCAATCGCTCGATGTTTCATGAGGAAGTTCATGTCAATGAGCTATTGCGGCTGCCGTTTCCAATGCCGAGTGAACAGCCGGACGCAGAGCGGTGCGAGGCACTCGTTAACGAAGTAGCAAAGATTGTCGATAGCGCGTTGGAGCGGACTAGAGACAGTTTCATGGCGCGCGGTACCGCTATACAAGCCGCGACCGACGTGATCACCCCGCTGGTGGACGAGTATTTCGATATTCAGCCGTCCGAGCGGATGCTCATCGAAGACACGACTAATATCCTCATCCCGAGCATACAACCGTCTCAGAAGGCTATGCCGGTGCCCACCGTCACACCAAGCACGGACGACCAGCAGACCGCTTACGTTGAACGTGTGTGCGACACTCTGAACACGTGGACGAAAACCGGCCGGTTTATGGTGCGAGGCATTGTGATTTCCTCGGCGAGACTTGGCATCGGTATTGCCAAACTCGAAAAGGTGGAGCGGTCGGATACCAAACGCCCCATCGAGCCGATGGGGCAGGACCTAATAAGTGCGTTCGATCGATTGCGCTCGGCAATCCCGCCATCGCAGCAAACGCTCGATCCAACGCGTGAGCTAATGGTCTTTGAAAAAGACAGCCTCTACGTGGTCAAGCCTATTGGTCAGAGGCACTGGTCGCAGACAGCGGCGCTCAATGACGCCGACGAAATAGCCGGGACTGTTCTTATGCATCCCTATGGGGAGCAGGCATGAACTTGGTTGGGACACCGGATGACTGGGTCGGCCTGATAGAATCGCTAGTACCGGATATTCTGAATCTGATCATATCGACCTGGGAGGAAATGCCCGCGCCAGGGCCCGATGCCCGAGAAGATCCGACAACGGAAGAATTGTCGCGTTGGCTCCGGCGCAATCGCGACAGCAGCATGCTTCCGTTTCAGATTCATGTTCAGATGGTGGAGCTCGCGAACGGGGCCGGTGAGGATCAGGGCAAAATGGACATTGCTTTCTTGCCTTTAGTTCCCCGCGAGGACATCTATTTCTGTTTGGAATGCAAGAGGCTTAACGTCGTGCACGACGGAAGCGTGCGCCCATATGCGTCGGAATATCTGACCCATGGGATGCTCCGCTTCATTCAAGGAAAGTATGCGGCTCACGTGCGCAACGGGGGCATGCTTGGCTACGTCTTGGACGGCAATGTCGCGCAAGCCATTCGGAACGTGAGCAGATTGATCGAGCAGCGCCACGAAGAACTCGGGATGCAGCCTCCCGGTGAGATGACCACTTCCTCGATCCTGCCGGACGACAAGAGGCTAAGAGAAACCCAGCACTCGCGTCCTTTCGAGCCAAAGAACTTCCTGATACATCATATATTTGCCGGAGGCGGTAAGTAGATTTAGCGGGCTGCTGAACAACGCTTGTTGACCTCGGGTTCCCGTGGGTCCTGGGGCTCGATGTCTGTTGCGGCGTGTACAGATAGGATAGTCACCTGACAGCTGTCACCCCGGCCGTCCTCCACCCATGGCCCTTTTCCCCGCGTCCGCTATGATGCCCCCATGCGCGTGTGGTTCGTGGCCGGGGTGGTCCTGTTGGCCGCCGCTTTCGTCGCCGCCGCCGCCGAGGTGGCGGCCCACGCCAGCCTCGGCATCGGCGCCGGGCTGGTGTCGGCCCACGAGCTGTGGTACGCGCTCCGGCCGGGCAGCCTGATCGTCTTCCAGATCCACGTGGAGAACCTCCATCCCGCCCTGTGGGACCCGGTGCTGCGCGCCGTCCTCGCCCTGCCGGCGTGGCTGCTGCTGGGGGTGCCCGGGGGCGCCCTGCTGTGGGCCGGCCATCCGCGCCGCGGCCAGCCGCCGCCGGAGGACGACTTCGATCCCGAGTCCCTGTTCCTCTACGACCACCTGGCCAAGCAGGCGCGCGAGGACGAGGACTTCGACCCCCGCGAGGACGACATGCGCCCCGACCACAGCCTCCACGACGGCGGCCTGTCCGGTCCCGACGACCACGAGGACGCCGCGGGCGTGGATTACGACCCGGTCGGCTCCACCCACTCCCTGGACGAGCCGCTGATCCCGGACGAGCTGCCGATGCCGGAGCGGCCGCTGCCGGTGGAAGACGGGCGTTTCCCCGACGGCCCCCCGGCCGCCCTGCCGCGTCCGGAGCGGGAGGACGAGGACGGCACCGACGACGGCCGGAGCCGGTAGGGGCTCGCACCGCCATAAGCCGGGGGCAGCGGGGGAGCATTCAACGCGGAGGGCGCCGAGGGGACGCAGGGGGCCGCTGAGGAGGAGTCCCGCGCCGCCTGGCGGCGCATTCCCTGACCTCTGCGTACCTCCGTGTCCTTTGCGTTTCAAATGAACGAAAGGGAATTCAACGCCGAGGACGCGGAGGAACGCAGAGGAATGAGGATCAAGCCCGCGCTCTCCCAACTCGTCACTCCCGCGCAGGCAGGAGTCCAGGCATTCCCCGGTGATTATGGATTCCCGCCTTCGCGGGAATGACGGACGGACGATGCTGCGACCTCTGCGTCCCTCCGCGTCCTTTGCGTTTCAATTGAACGAAAGGGTATTCAACGCCGAGGACGCGGAGGTACGCGGAGGAAAGAAGAAGGCGCCGCGTCGCGGCGCGGGAGTGCTTCTCAGCGACCCCTGCGTCTCCTCGGCGACCTTGTATGTCTTGGTGGGTGTGAAGGGATTTCCGTGCGAAGGAAGGATGCCGGCCCTCGACGTTGAGGGCCGGTGGCGGGCGGGAGACC
>JANQFP010000110.1 GCA_028277795.1 Rhodospirillales bacterium | reverse complement strand
CGATCCCACCCATCCTTCGGTCTCCGCCTGACAAAAGGGCGGACTCCTTGAATCACACACGGATTCTTCAGCGCAAGAGAAAACTGAGGGATGGTGAGTTGGGTGGAGACGTCCTCATTAGAGGAGGTCTTCGATGACAAGCGCAAATAAGGGCGCGGTCGGACGGTCGGCGGAGAGCCCGCCCGTCGAGACGATGCCCGGCACCGAGATCACGACCGAGCTGATCCACCGTCATGTGAAGCGGGCCCATGCCCTGCGCGCGCAGGCGGTCGACGCCATGCTGCGGCGCGTGGCGTCGTGGCTGGCAGGGCCGTTCCGCCGCCCCGGCAAGCGGCAGGCCGCCGGGCCGGTATCAGGGCACGATCCCTATGCGCAGGCCGAGATCGACCTGAAGACGCCGCTCGCGTCCATGCGCTCGGCGGCGGAGATCCTGCGCGACAATCAGGATCTGCCGATCGACGAACGGAACCGGTTCCTCGACGCGGTGCTCCAGGACAACGAGCGGCTGGAGGAGGCCGTCGACCACATCCTCCACGCCCTCGACACCGGCCAGGGACGGATCGAGAAGCCGGCCGCGTGACGGCGATCCCCGCGCCTGGGCGGATCACCCGAACCCGACACCACCCCGCCGCCCTGGCGCGCCGAATACCGCTTGCCCCCGCAACCCCGGCCGGGAAATCATAGGGACCGGCCGCAAGCCGTTGGCGGCCAACGCGTTACCGTGACCGCCGTCGAACCGACGCGGTCCGACAGGGGGTCCCGTCATGGAACAGCAGGTCGAAGACGTCGTCGTCGAACAGGTGGAGACCGTCGCCCGCTGGCTCGACACCTTGATCGAGTTCGGCATCACCTACGGCTTCCAGATCCTCGGCGCGGTCGTCTTCCTGCTGATCGGCCTCAAGGTATCCGGCTGGGGCGGCCGCCGGGTGGCGCGGGCGCTGGAGCGGAAGAACGTGGACCCGCCGCTGGCGCGGTTCATCGGCACCATGGTGAAGGTGGTGATGGTGGTCTTCCTGGTCATCATCACCCTGGGCAACTTCGGCATCTCCATCGCGCCGCTGATCGCGCTCGCTGGCGCGGGGGCGTTCGGCGCCACGATGGCCATCCAGGGGCCCCTGTCCAACTACGGCGCCGGGCTGACCATCCTGCTCACCCGCCCCTTCGCGGTCGGCAACACCATCACCGTCAACCGCCAGACCTCGGGCGTGGTCGAGGACATCACGTTGGCCCACACCATCCTCGTCGGCGAGGACAAGGAGCGGATCACCATTCCCAACAAGGAGATCGTCGGCAAGGTGATCGTCAACTCGCAGCGGAACCGGGTGGTGCAGAGCAAGATCTTCATCGGCGAGGGCGAAGACTGGGAGAAGGGCCTGGGCGTCCTGCGCGACACGCTCGGCGCCATCGACGACGTCAACGCCGGCCCCGCACCGCAGGTCGGCATCCACGACTTCACCTACGGCGGCATGGTGCTGGGCCTCCGCTTCTGGGTCCCCAGCGACCGCTACTTCCAGGTCCGCTACGCCGTCAACCAGGCGGCGCTGTCCGCCCTCCGGCAGGCCGGCATCCGGCTTCTGGCGCCCGCCGCCGTGGCGGCGCCGGCGGCGTCCCTGTCCGCCGACGACGAGGAGGATGAGCCGTTCATTTAGGGCGGAGGTCCCGGATCACTCGAACTTGAGGTCGGCGGGCGACACCAGGACGGCGAACTCCTTGCACCAGATGACCACGCTGGGGTAGTCGGCCAGGGTGACCCCGTCCGGGATGGAGTACTTCTGGCTTCCCTTGAAGGACCGCAGGCCGCCGAGATCGACGAACATGGTGTCGATCACGTCGCTGGTGTCCCGGATCATCGGCTTCGGCACCAGGTACACGTGGTAGGCCGGCCCGGGGCCGACCTCGAAGTCGCTCTCGAGGAAGACCGTCCGCTGGTAGACGGTCACGCCGCCCTTGCCGTGGTGGATGGGATCGTCGGGATTGGCGTGGATGAACCGGCCGCGGGCGACGACGGACGTCTTCTCGGACTCCGTCAACGCCTCCATGGCCTCCGGCGGCGGGAAGACGTAGGGAAACGCGAAGAACCCGAGCACGACCCCGAACCCGGTCCCGATCACGCCGCCCAGAAGGAAGATGGCCACGAACCGCCACATGGGGCACCACCCTCGACGCCGTCCCTGCGCCGCACGAGACTAGCCCGCATTTCTCACATCCGCCACGGTCTGCGTCGCGTCCCGGCGGCCGCCCCGCCAGGAGCGGGCCGAAAAGCGTAGCCTGCGCTACGGTTGAGGT
>JANQFP010000107.1 GCA_028277795.1 Rhodospirillales bacterium | reverse complement strand
AGCTTCGGGAGACACGCCTACGCCTAAACGCCTTCGTGCACCAGTCCACCCAAGGGTGGCCTGCCACCCGAAGCCGAAGGCGTAGGGTGGCGGAGAGGGTGGGATTCGAACCCACGGTGGACTTGCGCCCACAACGGTTTTCGAGACCGCCCCGTTCGACCACTCCGGCACCTCTCCGCAACAGGGCTCCCGTCTTGCCAGGGGCGGCGGGAGGGCGCCGACCCTAGCCGAAAAGCCGCGCCGCCCGCAAGGCGCCCACCACTGCGGAAACCGGCTGGTCGGGGACGGGTGGGATCAGATCTCCGCCGCCGGGCCGGCGATCATGTGCTCGGCCCAGGCCGCGGCGCCGGTGACGCTGGCGTTGTCGCCCAGCTCGGCCACCGCCATCTTGAAGGTCTTGCGCAACGCCGGCATCACCTGCGCCTTGAGCTGGCCCTTGATCTCGTCGCGGAACAGCTCGGGCATCTCCTCCACCAGCCCGCCGCCGAGGAGGACCACGTCGGGGGCCAGCAGGTTCACCACGCCGGCCATGGTCCAGCCGATGTGCCGCGCCGCCTTGCGCACGATCTGCTCGACCACCTGGTCGCCGGCCTCGATGGCCTGGCTGATGGCGGCGCTGCGGATGTTGGCCACGTCGGTGCCGGCGATCTCCGCCAAGTGCGGGGCCTCGCCGCGGTGGGCGGCGGCGGCGGCGGCGGCGGCGATGGCGAGACGGCTGGCCACCGTCTCCAGACAGCCGTAGCGGCCGCAGCCGCACAACGCCCCGTCGGGGACCACCGGAATGTGGCCGATCTCCATGCACGATCCGGTACGTCCGCGCAGCAGGGTGCCCTCGTAGACGCAGCCGCCGCCGATCCCCGTTCCGGGGAACACGCCGACCACGCAGCGGGCCCCGCGGGCGGCGCCGAATCGGTACTCGCCGAACACGCCGGCGTCGACGTCGTTGGCGATCACGGTGGCGCAGCCGAAGGCCTTCTCCAGGGTCCGGCGCACCGGCGCGTTGGTCCAGCCCAGGTTGGGGGTCTCCAGGACCACGCCGCGGTCCAGATCCAGCGGACCCGGGCAGCCGACCCCGATGCCGGCCACCTCATTGGGCTGGATCCCGGCGTCGGCCAGGGCATCCTCGATGGTCCCGATCAGGCGGTCGAGGCCGGCCTTCATCCCCTCTTGCCCGCGGGTCTTGCGGCGCTTGCGCCCGATGGGCCTGAAGTTGCCGTCGAAGACGGCGGCCAACATCTTGGTGCCGCCCAGGTCGAAACCGACCCAACACTCGCGCGTCTTCGCCACTGCCATGGCGCCCCCCGCGTGTCCGCACACCCCAGCTTTGTCGTCGCCACCGACGGCGGGACGGTACACCAAAGGGGCCACCGAGGCGATCCGATTCAGTGCGACCGCGTCGGCGCGCGGGCAGGGGCCGCGACCGGCGAACACCGTTCCCGGGGAGTTGATTTTCGTGTGCGGACAGTATAAAATATCAGTAGTTGTAGTGTCTTAAAGGAAATACTCTTAATTGTTGCAATTTCATTGGTAACTCTTCTTTAGCCCCTTTGTGGGAAACTCCTCTTGTCATCGGCGGCAGATCCGCCACGGAGCAGCCCGGGGTCCGGGCCGCGCAGATTGGGAAAGTCATGGAGAGAAGGTCAGGAGGTGACCGGCGTTCCGGTGTCGAACGGCGCACCGGCCTCGACAGACGGTCCGGCGAAGGGTTCAGGCCCGCACCGGATCGGCGCAAGGGGCCCGAGCGCCGCCACCGGGACAGCCGGCGCGGGGACTGAGCCGCGCCGCTGTGACGGCATTGCGGCTCCTTAGGCCCCCAACCGATTCCCCCGTACCTCGATCGGCGAGCCGTCGCGCCCATGCCCGTTCGGCGGGCATCGCGTTTCTTGCCACGCATGCTATAAGCCATCGGCGGCCGGCGCCGTTGCCGACGGCGCCCGCCTGACCGAGACCAACGGACCGGGAGCAGGGTCGTGACGTCGGACGAACGCCGCACCGACCGGCGCTTTGCCATCGTCCGGGCGGTCCGCGCCATCACCGGGCGGTGGACGCGCACCGGGACCACCAAGGATCTGTCGGCCGGCGGGGCCGCGCTCAGCCTCCATGGCGAGGTGGCGGTCGGCGACCGGATCGGCCTCGACATCGAGGACGTCGGAAGGGTGACCGGCCGGGTGACCCGATTCGCCGACGAGTCCATCGCCGTCGCCTTCGACGTGGAGCCCGAGACCAAGGACGAGGTGGCGGCGGCCGTGGGCCGCCTGCACCGCGCCATGGGCTTCGACGACCCCCGTTAGCGGGCCCGCCCCCGGCACCGGCACGACCATGGCGCGGACGGAGGAGACGGCGGACCTTCTGGCGCGCGCCGTGGGCTGGCACCAGGACGGCCGGCTCGACGAGGCCGAGGCCGCATACCGGCGCATCCTGGAGGCCGATCCTCGCCAGGCGGACGCCCACCATCTGCTCGGCCTGATCGCCTTCCAGCGGGGCCGGCAAGACCATGCCCGCGCGGCCATCGCCCGCGCCATCGACGAAGCGCCGGAGCGGGCGCTGTTCCACGCCAACCTGGGGCGGGTGTGCCGCGCCGCCGGCGCCCTCCACGAGGCGGTGGCCGCCTGGCGGCGGGCCCTGGAGCTGGATCCCGACCAAGCGGAGGTCCTGTCCGACCTGGGCGGCGCCCTCGTGCACACGGGCGACCTCGACGGCGCCGAGGCGGCGTGCCGGCGCGCCGCGGCGCTGGCGCCGGGCCTCGCCGAGACCCACTACAACCTGGGCCTGGCGCTGCAGGCCCGCGGCCATCAGCGGGACGCCGCCGGCGCCTTCCGCCAGGCGGCCCGGTGCCGGGCCGGCTTTGCCGATGCCCACTATCATCTGGGCTTGGCCCTGCACGAGGACGGCGACCTGGACGGGGCGGCGGAGGCCTACCGGGCCGCCCTGGCGGGCGATCCTCGGCTGGCCGAGGCCCACTGCAACCTGGGCAACGTACTGCGTGCCCGAGGCCGGGCCGACGAGGCCGTGGCCTGCTACGAGCGCTCGCTCGCGTTGGCCCCCGACGTCGCCGAGACCCACGGCAACCTGGGGGTCGCGCTCCAGGACCTCGGAAGGCTGGAGGAGGCGGGGGCGGCCTACGACCGCGCGCTCGAGCTCAATCCCGACGACGCCGAGACCCGCCGCAACCGGGCCATGTGGCTGCTGCTGCACGGGCGC
>JANQFP010000083.1 GCA_028277795.1 Rhodospirillales bacterium | reverse complement strand
AACCACCAGGATGGCGCCGTCCATCTGCGCCGCACCGGTGATCATGTTCTTCACGTAGTCCGCATGGCCCGGGCAGTCCACGTGCGCGTAGTGCCGGTTATCCGTCTGGTACTCCACGTGCGCCGTCGCAATGGTGATGCCGCGCGCCTTCTCCTCCGGCGCCTTGTCGATCTGATCAAACGCCGTGAACTCGGCCCCGCCGGTCTCCGCCAGTACCTTGGTGATCGCCGCCGTCAGAGTCGTCTTCCCATGGTCAACGTGACCAATCGTCCCGACATTGCAGTGCGGCTTCGTCCGCTCGAACTTCGCCTTGGCCATCGTCCTGTGCTTTCGTTCCCAATCCTTTAATCCAAATGCGCCGCCGCCTGGTCCCGGAGTGGAGCGGGTGAGCGGAATCGAACCGCCATCTTAAGCTTGGAAGGCTCCTGCTCTACCATTGAGCTACACCCGCAAACCCAAGAACCCGGCCCGGACCACGCGGAATGGTGGAGGGGGTTGGATTCGAACCAACGTAGGCGAACGCCAACGGGTTTACAGCCCGTCCCCTTTAGCCACTCGGGCACCCCTCCCGGTACGCCGCAAGCACCGGCGGACCGGCGCCAAAGAGACCACGCAATATGGAAAAACGCCGCCCGATGTCAACGCGAAATCACGGCCGGCAAAGGTAAACGCCCAGCGGCGGACCGATCCCCGCCGAGACGCTTGCGAACGGCAGCGTTTCGTGGATGGTAGACGGCGCCATGGCAAAGCGCAAGCCCGCGCCGCCCGCCGCCCGGCCCCGCCGGCCCGGTCCGCGCCGGCCGTCAGAGGACCTCTGGTTGTACGGCGTCCATGCGGTGCTGGCGGCCATCGCCAACCCGCAACGCCCGTGCCGGCGCCTGCTTGTGGCCGCCGCCGAGGGGGACATTCCGCAGCGCGTGGCCGCGGCGGCGGCGCGCGCCGGCCGGCCGCCGCCACCGGTCGAGGCGGTCGGCCGCCGCGACATCGAGGCGGTCCTGCCGCCGGCGGCCGTCCATCAGGGGCTGGCGCTGCTGACCGCGCCCCTGCCCGCGCCGACCCTCGACGAGGCCATCGCCGCGGCCGGTGACGGGGAGGCCCGGATCGTCGTCCTCGACCAGGCCACGGACCCGCGCAACGTCGGCGCCGTGTTGCGCTCCGCCGCCGCCTTCGCCGCCGCCGCTGTGGTGATGCAGGAGCGTCACGCCCCGCCGGTCACCGGGGTCCTGGCCAAGGCCGCCTCGGGCGCTTTGGAGACCGTGCCCCTGGTGCGGGCGGTCAATCTGGCGCGCGCCCTGGATGGCCTCAAACGGTCCGGGTTCTGGTGTCTCGGGCTGGATGCGGCCGCGCCCCGCACCCTGGCCGACACCCGCCCGCCGGGCCGCGCCGCCCTGGTGCTGGGCGCCGAGGGGGCCGGCCTGCGCCGGCTCACCCGCGAGGCCTGCGACCTGTTGGTGCGCATCCCCGTGGCGCCGCCGGTGGACAGCCTCAACGTGTCCGCCACCGCCGCCATCGCGCTCTACGAGCTGACCCGCGACGGCTGACCGGCGACGGGACGGAGCGCCCCCACGCCTTGCCGCCGGCGGGCCCCCGAAGTATCGTTGCCCGGCCACGGCCGGCGTAGCTCAATTGGTAGAGCAGCCGCCTTGTAAGCGGCAGGTTCCGGGTTCAAGTCCTGGCGCCGGCACCACCCACCGGCTTCGGAAATCAGCAAAGCGGGGGCGCCCGACGGACCCCGAGGGACCGTCCGCCAGCCTCGCGCCGACGCTATTCGGCGGGCGGGCGGGTCGGCGCGTGACCCGACCGCGCGGCCGGGATCGCGGCGGGTCTCTCCGGCGGTGGCGGTGCCCTGCCCGGCACCGCCAGTTCGGCAGCCCTCTCGGCGACGGTGCGATCCACGATGACCTTGGTGATCACGATGATCGCCACGATGTGCCAATACAGATCGAAGAAGGCGAAATTGAGAAAGGCACTGCCGACGGCGTACCCGATCACGCTAACCTGACACATTCGCGCCAGTCCCGAGGCCCAATCGAGATCGGGGTGATCACGAGAGCTTTGAATGATGGTCGTGCACACCCGGAAGCTCAACAACAAGAGCAAGATGAACAACGCCAACCCGGGGAAACCGTGACGGCCGATCATTTCGAAGTAACTGCTGTGCGGGGCCTTGATGTCCTCGGGATCGGGCGCGTACCGGCTCCACAACGCCGGATCGTCGAAAGAGCCCCATCCGCCCCCGAAAACAGGACGGTCTTTCGCCATATTGAACGCAAACAGCCATGCATTGATTCGGCTCATGGCCGAAGTATCTTCTTCGTAAGTCTGTATTGTTTCTATGCGTTCGAAGTATTTGTCCGGCATGAACGAGAAGACGCCCACCAGAATGGCCAGCAGCGCGACCGCCCCGATCAGCTTCTTCCGGGATTTCAGCCACAGGAACACCACCATCGCGAAGGTCGCCAGGAACGCCCCGCGGGAATAGGACGCGATGATCGAGATGAATGCCAACGGGAGCGCCAAGCGGACCGCCCACCGCACCCACGCGACCTCGGCCTGGTCGGCCATGAACTTGGCGAGCGGCACCACCATGATGGTGGCCAAGGCCAAACCGTTGTTCTCCGTGATGTAGCTGTCCGGCGGTCCGAATATGCGCGATTCGCCGCCGGTAAGGATGGTGAATAGCCCGCCTTTGATGGCGAAATACCCGATCGACGCGACGACGACCCAAAGAAAGGCCGTAAGCCTCTCGCGGTTGTTGATCAAGATCATCGTCAACAGGGTCATCACCAGGATCTTGATCGCCTTCAGCCACGGATCCACCGCCGCCTCCGGGTGAACTGCGAAGAACGAGGTCAGCGAGACCCAGATCATCATGGCGATGGTGAGCGCGCTCAAAGAGTTCCACGGCAGCTTCTTGGGCTCGCGCGAAATCAGCCATGCCGCGATGGTCACCGCCGCCACGATGAAGGCGAACCGGAAGTCGTAGGCAAAGCCCCACGTCATGCGGTGGGGATTCATGTAGGAGATCCACGAGAACACGAGGATCCCCACATGAGGCTTCATGAAGATGACGGGCAGCGTGCCAAGGATAATGGTGGCGACGATTAAGCTGCGCACCGATCCGGTTCCCCGCGGCGCGGCCGATCCGACGGCCCGCCGATCCAATCGTTTCGCGGCCCCCGTCCGCCGCAC
>JANQFP010000194.1 GCA_028277795.1 Rhodospirillales bacterium | reverse complement strand
CCGACCACCTTCACCCCGGACATGCATATCGACATGTTCCACACCATGGCGATCATCCAGATCCAGGACGGCAAGGGGTCCTTCGCCGCCATGGTCGATATGGACGATCCGCCCGCGCTGCAGCTCATCTTCCCGGAGTTCACGGCGGACCTCTACGAATGACGGGCCGCCTCTAGAGCGGACTCGTCCGAGGTAACGCGGCAGGCCGCCGGTCCCCGATCCCGGTGGCCTGCCGTTCTTTCCTGTCCTGTCTTGTTGTCTTTAGCCGTCGGTCATGAGCGCACTCCTGCAACATGTCGTTGACGCGGTCGCACTCGGCAGCCTCTACGCCCTGACGGCGCTCGGCATCGGCCTCATCTTCGGCGTCATGCGGCTGATCAACTTCGCCCACGGCGACTTCATCATGGTGGGCGCCTTCTCTTTGGTGGTGCCGACCAGCGCCGCCACCTCCACCCTCTTGATCGGCGCCTGGCCGGCGCCCTTGCTGATTGCCGGGGTCTGCGCCGTGGTGATCGCCCTGGCGCTGGCGACCGAACGCCTGGCCTTCCGGCCGGCGCGGCGGGCCGACCCGGCGGTGCTGCTGATCACCTCCTTCGCCGTCAGCTTCTTCCTGCAGCACGCGGTGATCGCGATTCATGGCGGCCGGCCCAAGTCGGCCAACATCTGGCCCCATCTCATGGACCCGGTGATCGTCGCCGGCGTGCGCATCCCGCAGCTTCAGCTCATCACCATCGTGGTGACCCTGGTGCTGCTGGTCGCCCTGGTGCTGTTCCTCAAACGCACCCCGGTCGGCATCGCCATGCGCGCCGCCTCGGAGGATTTCCTGACCGCCCGCCTGCTCGGCATCCGCGCCAACTACGTGATCGCCGCCGCCTTCGCCATCAGCGGCCTGCTCGCGGCCGTGGTCTCGCTGCTCTTCGTGGCCCAGACCAGCGTGCTGTCGTTCCACATGGGCGTGCCCCTGGTGCTCTTCGCCTTCGTCGCCACCGTGGTGGGCGGCATGGGCAATCTGGTCGGTGCCGTCGTCGGCGGCTTCGTGGTCGGCGTCGCCAGCGTTTTCTTCCAGGTCGTGCTGCCGGAGGCCTGGCGCTCCAACCGGGACGTCTGGGTCTATGCCCTGGTGCTGCTGATCCTGCTGTTCCGGCCCTCCGGCCTGGTGAAGTCCAAGTCGATCGAGGAGAAGGTCTGATGCCGGCGGCCGGGCTGCGCGGCCTCATCGAGGCCTATTCGACGCCCATCTTGCTGTCGGCGATCCTGGCCGCGGTGGTGGTGGCGACCTGGCTGTCCGGCGACCTGGTCTTCGCCCAGACCGTCACCGACACCCTGATCCGGGTCATGCTGGTGGTCGGCCTCTACATCTTCATCGGCAATTCCGGCGTGCTCGCCTTCGGGCACATCGCCTTCACCATGATCGGCGCCTATGCCACCGCCTGGCTGACCTTGAGCGTCTTCAAGAAAAGCTTCGCCCTGCAACTGCCGGCGATCCTG
>JANQFP010000060.1 GCA_028277795.1 Rhodospirillales bacterium | reverse complement strand
CTGCTGCACCAGTTCCTGTCGCCGCTCTCGAACCGGCGCCAGGACGCCTATGGCGGCGCGCTCGAGAACCGGATGCGCTTCCCCCTCGAAGTGTTCGAGGCGGTGCGCGGCGCGTGGCCGGAGGAGCGGCCGCTCGGTGTGCGCTTCTCGGCCACGGACTGGATCGAGGGCGGCTGGGACCTGGAGCAGGCCATCGCCTATGCAAGGGCGCTGAAGGACCGCGGCTGCGACTTCGTGGACGTGTCCAGCGGCGGCCTCGCGCCCGCGCAGCGCATCGTCTCGGCGCCCGGCTACCAGACCGGCTTCGCTGCGCACGTGCGCCGCGCCACCGGCCTCGTCACCGTCGCCGTCGGCCGCATCACCGAGCCCGTGCAGGCCGAGACCATCCTGCAGAGCGGCCAGGCCGACATGGTGGCGCTCGCCCGCGGCATGCTCTACGACCCGCGCTGGCCCTGGCACGCCGCGGCCGCAATCGGCGCCCAGGCCGCCTTCCCGCCGCAGTACCAGCGCTGCCACCCCTCGCTGCAGGGCGAGCCCATCCCCGGCAACCCGCCCCAGGCCAAGGCGTAGCGGCCTCTCAGCCCCGGCCGATGAAGGGCATCTGGGTGGCCATCACGGTCATGAACTGCACGTTGGCGTCGAGCGGCAGGCTGGCCATGTGCACCACCGCGCTGGCCACGTGAGTGACGTCCATGGTCGGCTCCTCCCGCACGCTGCCGTCGGCCTGGGGCACGCCCTGGGTCATGCGCTCGGTCATCTCGGTGGCGGCGTTGCCGATGTCGATCTGGCCGCAGGCGATGTCGTAGGGGCGCCCGTCCAGCGCCGTCGACTTGGTCAGGCCGGTGATGGCGTGCTTGGTGGCGGTGTAGGGGGCCGAGCCCGGCCGGGGCGCGTGCGCCGAGATCGAGCCGTTGTTGATGATGCGCCCGCCCTGCGGGTCCTGGTCGCGCATCAGGCGGAAGGCGGCCCGCGTGCACAGGAACACGCCGGTCAGGTTGGCGTCGACCACGCTGGTCCACTGCTCGTAGGTCAGCTCGTCGAGCGGCACCGAGGGCACGTTGACGCCCGCATTGTTGAACAGCACGTCGAGCCGCCCGAAGCGCTCCTTGGTGGCGGCGAACAGCGTGTCGACCGACTTCGGATCGCTCACGTCCGCGGCCATGGGCAGGGCGCGCTCGCTCGCCGCGCCGGCCATCCGGGCGGTCTCCTCGAGCGGTGCCAGGCGCCGGCCCGCCAGCGTCACGCCGTAGCCCTCCTCGAGCAGCGCCAGCGCCACCGCGCGCCCGATCCCCGAGCCCGCCCCCGTCACCATCGCGACCCTGTCGTTCGTGTCCATCTCTCACGCCTCCCTCTCGTCTCGGCCAAACGCCGGCACCCTACCGCCCGCACCGGCCCCTTGTCATGACCCCGCTTTGCCCCCTCGTCGTCACCCGGCCCGTTCCCCGACCCGCAACGCCCCATGGGATTGCCGGAACAAGTCCGGCAATGACGAGGGGGGCGTGTCCGGCCCATCCCCCCCCCTTCGTCATCGCCGGACTTGTCCCGGCGATCCCCTGAGGCCTCGACATCCTGCAACGCCCAAGTGGATTGCCGGAACAAGTCCGGCAATGACGAAGGGAGGCGTGTCTGGCCCACCACCCCCTCCGTCATCGCCGGGCTTGCCCCGGCGATCCCCTGAGGCCTCGACATCCTGCAACACCCAAGTGGATTGCCGGAACAAGTCCGGCAATGACGAAGAGGGGAAGTCAGGCCGACCACCACCCCCTTCGTCATCGCCGGACTTGTTCCGGCGATCCCCTGAGGCCTCGCGCCCGTGCAC
>JANQFP010000007.1 GCA_028277795.1 Rhodospirillales bacterium | reverse complement strand
GGCCGCGCCGGTCGATGTACTTGATCTCGTAGGTCGGTCTGCCGTCCTCCTCCTCCAGCTCGATCGAGATGATCTCGCCGTCGATGCGGGCTTTCAGCTTCCGCAAGGCCTGATCCAGCGGCATCAGCCGGCCGCTCTGCACGCCCCGGCGGGCGCGCTCGTGCTCGTCGTCGTCCTCATCCGCATCGCCCGTCCCCGGCACGACCAGGAGGACGGCCGCGAAGAGCAGCGCCGTGACACGGCCGAGACGCAGGCAAAGACGGGGACACATGGTGGCACCCTGCCGCAATCCACCTGACAAATCGCTGACGGTTGCCATCAGCCCTCTGTCATCGGCCTCCCGCTAGGGTCGCCATCGTCGCAACGACGACGCAGACCCGAGACCAAGGAGACGATCCCATGACCAGACTTCTCATGCCTGCCCTGGCCGCCGGACTGACCGCCATGAGCGCACCGGTGTCCGCCGACGACGACTATCGATGCCGCCTCCAGCCCGGCCAGACCATGCTGTCGCAGAGCGAGGTCGCGAAGCGCCTCGAGGCCAAGGGCTATGGGGTGCGGCGCCTGAAGATGGACGACGGCTGCTACGAAGTCTATCTGACCGACGCCAAGGGTGCGCGACTCGAGGCCTACGTCCATCCGGCCACGGCGGCGATCGTGCGCTCGGAGCGAGACGACTGATGCCGGCCGAGTTCGGCACCACGGAAGCCGGCCGCGTCCAGCAGCCGGCGACCGTCGAGATCTGGGACCCCTTCATCCGCCTGTTTCACTGGACCCTGGTCGGCCTGTTCGTCATCGCCTATGCGAGCGCGGATGAGCTGGACCGCCTCCACGTGCTGGCCGGATACGGCGTGATCGTGCTGATCGGCTTGCGGATCGCCTGGGGCTTCGTCGGCCCGCGACACGCCCGGTTCTCCAGCTTCGTGCGCCGTCCGGCCGAGGTGCGAGCCCATCTCACCGATATGGTGCGGCTGCGGGCGAAGCGCCATCTCGGCCACAACCCGGCCGCCGGCGCCATGATCGTGGCTCTGCTTACACTGATTGCGGTGATCTGCGCGACGGGCATCGCGATGACCGACCCGGCCTGGCGGGGCGCCGAGTGGTTGGAGGAGATACACGAGGGCGCCGCCGCCCTGTCGCTGGTCCTGATCGCGTTCCATGTGGCGGGCGTCGTGCTGGGCTCGCTCCTGCACGGCGAGAACCTGGTCGCGGCCATGATTACGGGCCGAAAGCGGGCATGACCCGGCTTGGCCGCGCGAGGCTCACGGCCGGCCGAGCAGCCCCATGCGGAAGCGCACCTTGCAGGCGGCCGGGTCCAGCAGGCGCTAGTAGGCGGGCGGGTTGTCCGGCCTGACGCGCAGCAGCACGAAGCTGGCCGCGTTGCTCTCCCTGAGCAGCCGCGTCCCGGCCGCCAGGTCCGCCTCGCTCTCGACCGTGCAGGTCGCCTTCAGGCCCGCGCCGGCGGCCATCTGCTCCAGATCGACGCCGCGGCTGGTATGGCTCAGCTGGTAGCCGGTCTCGCCGTAATGGCCGTTGTCGACGCAGACGATGCCGAGGTTGGAGGGGTCGAGCACACCGACGGTGGCCAGCGACCCCACGTTCATCAACAATTCCCCGTCGCCGGTCACCACCAGCACGCGCCGGTCCGGCCGCGCCAGCGCCAGCCCCAATCCCGTCATGGTCGCCGCGCCCATGGCGCCGGCCATGGTGTAGATGTGGGCGGCGTCGCCGGTAAGCGCCGCAACGTCCTTGGACGTGCCGGCGAGCCC
>JANQFP010000079.1 GCA_028277795.1 Rhodospirillales bacterium | reverse complement strand
TCGCCGACGTTGGGGATGTCGCGGGTGATCTCCTCCTGGCCCAGCTTGGTGTCGCGGGCCATGACCTCGAACTCCTCGATGTGGATCGAGGTGAACACGTCGTCGCGGACGATGCGCTCCGAGATCAGGATGGAGTCCTCGAAGTTGTAGCCCTGCCACGGCATGAAGGCGACCAGGACATTGCGCCCCAGGGCCAACTCGCCGAGGTCGGTGCTGGGGCCGTCGGCGATGGTGTCGCCGGCCTCAACCCGGTCGCCCACCTTCACCAGCGGCCGCTGGTGCAGGTAGGTGTTCTGGTTGGAGCGCTGGAACTTGAGCAGGTTGTAGATGTCGACGCCGGGCGCCGAGTGGGAGGTCTCCTCGGTGGCCCGCACCACGATGCGGGTGGCGTCCACCTGGTCGACCATGCCCGAGCGGCGGGCGATGATGGTGGCCCCCGAATCGCGGGCCACGGCGGCCTCCATGCCGGTGCCCACCAGCGGCGCCTCGGTCTGGATCAGCGGCACCGCCTGGCGCTGCATGTTGGAGCCCATGAGGGCGCGGTTGGCGTCGTCGTTCTCGAGGAACGGGATCAGCGCCGTGGCCACGGACACCAGCTGCTTGGGCGAGACGTCCATGAACTCGATGTCTTCGGGACGGAACATCAGGAAGTCACCGCCTTTGCGGCAGCTCACCAGGTCGTCGGTGAAGCGGCCCCGGGCGTCCAGTTGGGCGTTGGCCTGGGCGATGGTGTAGCGGCCCTCCTCCATGGCCGACATGTAGATCACCTCGTCGGTGACCTTGCCCTTCTCGACCTTCCGGTACGGGGTCTCGATGAACCCGTACTTGTTGACCCGCGCGTAGGTGGCCAGCGAGTTGATGAGGCCGATGTTGGGCCCTTCCGGCGTCTCGATGGGGCAGATGCGGCCGTAGTGGGTGGGGTGCACGTCGCGCACCTCGAACCCGGCCCGCTCGCGGGTCAGGCCGCCCGGGCCGAGGGCCGACAGGCGCCGCTTGTGGGTGATTTCCGACAGCGGGTTGGTCTGGTCCATGAACTGGCTGAGCTGGGACGAGCCGAAGAACTCGCGCACCGCCGCCGCCGCCGGCTTGGCGTTGATCAGGTCCTGGGGCATGACGGTGTCGATGTCCACCGAGCTCATGCGCTCGCGGATGGCCCGCTCCATGCGCAGCAGGCCCACCCGGTACTGGTTCTCCATCAGCTCGCCGACCGAGCGGACGCGGCGGTTGCCCAGGTGGTCGATGTCGTCGATCTCGCCGCGGCCGTCCTTGAGCTCGACCAGGGTCTTGACCACGGCCAGGATGTCGTCGCGGCGCAGCACGCGGATGGAGTCGGGGGTCTCGAAGCCGAGGCGGGCGTTCATCTTGACCCGGCCGACCGCCGACAGGTCGTAGCGCTCGGCGTCGAAGAACAGGCCCTGGAACAGGCCCTCCGCCGTCTCCAGGGTGGGCGGCTCGCCGGGGCGCATGACCCGGTAGACGTCGATCAGCGCCTCCTCGCGGGCGGAGTTCTTGTCGACCGCCAGGGTGTTGCGGATGTAGGGGCCGACGTTGATGTGGTCGATGGCCAGGGTCGGGATGCGGTCGATCCCGGCCTTGTCCAGGTTCTCCAGGTTGGCCTCGGTGATCTCGTCGCCGGCCTCCGCGTAGATCTCGCCGGTCTCCTCGTTGATCACGTCCTCGGACACGTAGCGGCCGATCAGGTCGGCGGGCGGCACGAGCTGCTCCTTGAACCCCTTGTCGGCCAGGTTGCGGAGCAGGCGCGGCGTCATCTTGGTGCCGGCCTCGGCGGCCACGCGGCCGGTGTTGGCGTTGATCAGGTCGCTGGTCAGCTTGATGCCGCGCATGCGGTCGGGCTGGAACTCGGTCTTCCATCCCTTGCTGGTGCGGGTGAACTCGACCTTTTCGTAGAAGTAATCGAGGATGTTCTCGGCCGACATGCCGACGATGTCGGTGACCGCCGGCTGCTCGCCCTGGGCCGCCTTCTCGGCGCGCATGGCGGCGGTGGCGTCGTTGTCGAGCGCCATCAGCAGCGTGGTCACCGGCAGCTTGCGGCGGCGGTCGATGCGCACGTAGACCAGATCCTTGGCATCGAACTCGAAGTCCAGCCACGAGCCCCGGTAGGGGATGACCCGGGCGGCGAACAGGAACTTGCCCGAGGAATGGGTCTTGCCCTTGTCGTGGTCGAAAAAGACACCCGGCGAGCGGTGCATCTGGGAGACGATCACCCGCTCGGTGCCGTTGATGACGAAGGTGCCGTTCGCGGTCATCAGCGGCATGTCGCCCATGTAGACGTCCTGCTCCTTGATGTCGCGGATGGACCGCGCGCCGGTGTCCTCGTCCACGTCCCACACCACTAGGCGCAGGGTGACCTTCAGCGGCGCGGCATAGGTCATGCCCCGCTGCTGGCATTCCTCGACGTCGTACTTGGGCGCCTCGAACTCGTACTTGACGAACTCCAGGGTCCCGCGCTCGGAGAAGTCCCGGATCGGGAACACGGACTTGAAGACCTCCTGCAGGCCCGATTCGTCGCGCTCCTCGGTGGGCACGTCGCGCTGCAGGAACTGGTCATAGGAGGTCTTCTGGACCTCGATCAGGTTGGGCATGGGGGCGGCCGCGGCGATGCGGCCGAAGTTCTTGCGCACCCGCTTGCGACCCGTAAATGACGTGATCATGGATACTCCTCACGAACGGCTTCTCGCGGCGATCCGCACCCGCCCCGCGGCCGTCGGGGGACGGATGGAATCGCAATCGAAACGCCCACGGGCGCAGTCGAGGTCCGTCGGCGGACCCCGCGGTAACGCGCCCCGGCGAGGCAGGCGCATCCGCTTTGCCGGCTGCGGCGAAGCCTATTCGGGCGGATGCGAAAAGGCGGGCAGGGCCAACCCCGGCGCACTCTGGCGGTGCACCGGGTCCGGTCCTGCCGTCGTTCACCCCCCAATATGGGGATGGGGCCTCCCAACGTCAAACGCGAATCCTACTTCAGTTCGACCGTCGCGCCGACCTCCTCCAGCTTCTTCTTGATCTCCTCGGCCTCGTCCTTCTTGGCCGCCTCCTTGATTGCCTTCGGCGCCGACTCCACCAGGTCCTTGGCCTCCTTGAGGCCGAGGCCCGTGATGGCGCGGACCTCCTTGATGACGTTGATCTTCTTGTCGCCGATGGCGGCCAGGACGACGTCGAACTCGTCTTTCTCCTCGGCCGCCTCCGCGGCACCGGCGGCGGCCGCGCCGGGCATCGCCGCCATCGCCACCGGGGCCGCCGCGGAGACGCCCCACTTCTCTTCCAGCATCTTGCTGAGCTCGGCCGCCTCCATCACGGTGAGGCCCGAAAGCTCCTCTGCGATCTTCTCCAAATCGGCCATGTCTCTTCTCTCCTAGGCTTGAACTGTCTCGGAAACCGTCTCACGCGGCCTGGGCGCCGCGCGCCCCGACCACCCGCGCCACCTGTCCGGCCGGGGCCTGCAGCACGCCGGCGACCTTGGTCGCCGGGGCGTTGAGCAGCCCCACCAGCCGGCCCCGGAGCTCGTCCAGGGACGGCAGGCTGGCCAGGGCCTTGACGCCGCTCACGTCGAGGACGTCGGCGCCCAGGGCCCCGCCGATGATGACCAGCTTGTCGTTGGTCTTGGCGAAGTCCGCCGCCACCTTGGCCGCCGCCACCGGGTCCTGCGAATAGGCGATCGCCGTCGGGCCGGTGAACAGGCCGCTGATGCCGTCGAACTTGGTCCCTTCCAGGGCGAGACGGGTGAGCCGGTTCTTGGTCACGCGGAAGCTGGCCTCGGCCTCGCGCATGCGCCCGCGCAGGTCGACCATGTCGGACACCGTCAGCCCCGTGTAGTGGGTGACGACGACCAGCGTGGTCTCCTCGAAGGTGCGGCGCAGGGACGCGACCAGGTCCTCTTTCTGTGTCCGGTCCACTGTGGTCTCCGCAATCGTGGCTCCGGCCGCCCGCTGCGGGCGGGTCCGGTGCCGTTGCACCAAGGCCCCCGGTCCTCCGAGGGCCGGTTCGCCTGTCCGGTGCAACAGTTCAAGCCGTCCGCGGAGCGGCATCGCGCCGTCCTCGCGAAACGGGTCTCACACCGTCTATGCAGGCGGGTCGCCCCATTAGGCCGGCGGTGCCGGCACCTGCAGTCTCGGACAGGTCGGGAGACGGGCTCTCCGCCCCCCTGTTCCGCCGCCGTGCGTGTCGCCGGTGGCGGACGTCTCGTCAAATCCTTCCGCGCCTAGCCGGTCAGGGTGGCCACGTTCAGCCGCAGGCCCGGCCCCATGGTCGAGCTCAGGCTCGCCTTCTTGAGGTAGGTGCCCTTGGCGCCGCTGGGCTTGGCCTTGACCACGGCATCGACGAAGGCGCCGATGTTCTCCGCCAGGGCGTCCTCGGCAAAGCTCGCCTTGCCGACGCCGCCGTGGATGATGCCGGCCTTTTCCACCCGGAACTGCACCTGACCCGCCTTGGCCGCCTGGATGGCGGCGACCACGTCGGGGGTCACCGTGCCCAGCTTGGGGTTGGGCATCAGCCCGCGGGGGCCGAGGATTTTCCCCAGCTTGCCGACCACCGCCATCATGTCGGGGGTGGCGATGCAGCGGTCGAAGGGGATCTCGCCCTTCTGGATGCGCTCCGCCAGATCCTCGGCGCCGACCACGTCGGCCCCGGCGTCCTCGGCCTCCTTGGCCTTGTCGCCGCGGGCGAAGACGCCGATGCGCTGGGTCTTGCCGGTGCCATGGGGCAGCGAGACCACGCCGCGCACCATCTGGTCCGCGTGGCGGGGATCGACGCCCAGGTTGAGGGACAGCTCGATGGTCTCGTCGAACTTGGCCTGGGCGTTGCCCTTGACCATCTTGACGGCGTCGGCCAGGTCGTACTGGGCCGTGCGGTCGATGGTCTCGGCGGCGGATTTCAGCCGTTTTCCCTTGCCTGCCATGGCTACCCCACCACCTCGATGCCCATGGACCGCGCGGTGCCGGCGATCATCTTGCACGCACCGTCGATGTCCTTGGCGTTGAGGTCGACCATCTTGGCCTCGGCGATCTCGCGCACCTGCTTGGCCGTCACCTTGCCTTTGATCTCCCGGCCGATGTCCACGGCGCCTTTATCGATTCCGGCGGCCTTCTTGAGAAGGTAGCTGGCCGGCGGCGTCTTGGTGACAAAAGTGAAGCTGCGGTCGGCGAAGGCCGTGATGACCACGGGGATCGGCATCCCCTGTTCGATGTTCTGGGTCTGGGCGTTGAACGCCTTGCAGAACTCCATGATGTTGAGGCCGGCCTGGCCCAGGGCCGGGCCGATGGGCGGCGACGGATTGGCCTGCCCGGCCGGCACCTGCAGCTTGACGTAGCCTGCGATCTTTTTTGCCATCGTGCTCTCTCAGTTGCTGTTCACCGAGTGCGCGGTACGGCCATGGCAGGGCCTCCCGCGCCGATCGTGTTCCCGGATCAGAGCTTCTCCACCTGGGAGTACTCCAGCTCGACCGGGGTCGAGCGCCCGAAGATGGACACCGCCACCTTCACCCGGGCGCGCTCCTCATCCACCTCCTCGACCATGCCGTTGAACGACGTGAAGGGGCCGTCCGACACCCGCACCTGCTCGCCGACCTCGAAGATGACCGCCGGCTTGGGCCGCTCGATGCCTTCCTGGACCTGCTGCATGATGCGCTCGGCCTCGGCATCGGAGATGGGCGTTGGCCGTCCGCGGCCACCGAGGAAGCCGGTGACCTTGGGCGTGTTCTTGACTAGGTGCCAGGTCTCGTCGGACATGTCCATCTTGACCAGCACGTAGCCGGGGAAGAACTTGCGCTCGGCGCTCACCTTGGCGCCGCGGCGCATCTCCACCACTTCCTCGACCGGCACCAGCACCTGGGGAATGGCGTCGGTCATGCCCGCCTGCTTGACCTGCTCCTCGATGGACTGGGCGACCTTGCGCTCGAACCCGGAATAGACGTGGATCACGTACCACCGCGCCGCCATGGGCTCAGCCCCCCAGTCCGAAAATGAGGCGGACGCCCAGGGCCAGGAGCTGGTCGACCAGGAAAAAGAACAGGGCGGCCAGGATCACCATGATGAACACCATGCCGGTGGAGATGGCGGTCTCCTTCCGCGTCGGCCAGGTGACCTTGGACGCCTCCTGGCGCACCTGCCGCATGAACTGGAGCGGGTTCGTCTTAGCCATGTTCGTTGTCACGACATTCTGTGCCGGTTTGCCGGAGTGGAGGCCGATCGGGGGTCCAGGGTATGGCAGGGGCAGCAGGATTCGAACCCGCGACCTGCGGTTTTGGAGACCGCCGCTCTACCAACTGAGCTATACCCCTCCGGTCACCCCCTTACTCGATGATCTTGGCGACGACGCCGGCGCCCACCGTGCGGCCGCCCTCGCGGATGGCGAACCGGAGGCCCTCGTCCATGGCGATGGGCGAGATCAGC
>JANQFP010000045.1 GCA_028277795.1 Rhodospirillales bacterium | reverse complement strand
GGGGAGGAAAGTCCGGGCTCCACGGAAACACGGTGCCGGGTAACGCCCGGCGGGGGCGACCCCAGGGACAGTGCCACAGAAAGCAAACCGCCGGCCGGGGCCCCGCCCTCGCGACGGGGTCCGCCGGCAAGGGTGAAAGGGTGCGGTAAGAGCGCACCGCGTCCCCGGCGACGGGGGCGGCACGGTAAACCCCACCGGGAGCAAGACCAAGTAGGGACGGCACGCCGGACATGTCCGGCAGGCGGGTTTCCGCGCCGCCGTCCGGGTAGGTCGCGCGAGGCGTCCGGCAACGGGCGTCCCAGATGAATGGCCATCCCCCGCCTCGGCGTCGTCGGGACGGGGACAGAACCCGGCTTACAGGCCGTCTGGCCCCCCTTTTTGCCCGCCCCCCCGTGCACGGCGTTTTTCGACGCCGCGGAAGGAACATAAAAAGAACAAAAATTCGCCCGATTCGTCTGCTCCCATACAAAACCGCAATCATTGGGGAGCGTTTTGCTGCAAGGCACAAAATGAAGGGGGGTGTTGGCCGAAGTCATGGTTAACGCTGTTCCCCTTTTTGTTCTCCTCCGACCAGTCGTAAGCCCAAGTATTACCATAGTATCCCATTGACTCCCATAAATTCCCATGATATCCCAAATCTGCCCATCATGCGGTTGCGGCGCGGAACCTTTGCGGCGGCCTGCATCGGCCGCGTGGCGTGGGCAGCGGAGTGTTGTCGGGGGTCGGCATGGGTCTTTTGGTCGGCAGGCACGTCAACCGAATCGACCGCAAGGGGCGGGTTTCCGTCCCCAAGCCATTCCGCGACGCCGTGGCGGAAGGCGGCGAACCCCGCGTCCTTTTCTACGCCTATCCCCTGTTCAAGTATTCGGCCATCGAGGCCTGCGGCGAGGACTTCATGCGCCGCCTGAGCGAAAGCCTGGACGACCTCGACATGTTCTCCGACGACCAGGACGACCTGGCCTCGGTGATCCTGGAGAACGCCCATCCCCTGCCCGTCGATCCGGAAGGCCGCGTGGTGCTGCCGGGCGAACTCATCGAAATCGCCGGCATCGACGACCAGGTGCTGTTCGTCGGCCGCGGCACGCGCCTGCAGATGTGGGACCCCGACACCTACCGCACCCAGCGCGGGCCAGCCTTCGAGCGGGCGCGCTCCCGCGGCGCCACCTTGCGTCTGCGGCCGCCGGCTGGCGAGGAGCCCGAGTCGTGAGCGGCGATGCGGGCACCCATCGGCCGGTCATGGTCCGCGAAGTGGTGGCGGCGCTGGCGCCCGGGGACGGGTCCGTTGTCGTCGACGGCACCTTCGGCGGCGGCGGTTACGCCGCCGCTTTGCTGAACGCCGCCGCGTGCCGGGTGGTGGGCATCGACCGCGACCCGGATGCGGTGCGCCGCGGACAGGCCATGGCCGACCGCAGCGGTCGGCGCCTGGCCGTGCTGCACGGCCGGTACGGCGACATGGTGGCGCTGCTGGACGACGCCGGCGTCAGTGCGGTGGACGGCGTCGCCCTCGACCTCGGGTTCTCCTCCCACCAGATCGAGGATGCGGACCGCGGGTTCTCGTTCCGCATCGACGGCCCCCTGGACATGCGCATGGAGCGCGACGGTCCCACCGCCGCCGACGTGGTCAACGGCCTGAGCGAGGCGGAGCTGGCCGAGATCATCGGCCGCCTCGGCGAGGAGAGGGCGGCGCGCCGCATCGCCCGCGCCATCGTCCGCGCCCGGGCCGCCGCGCCCATCGTGCGCACCGGGCAGCTGGCCGACGTGGTGCGCCGGGTGACCGGCCGCTCCCACGACGGCATCGACCCCGCCACCCGCACCTTCCAGGCCCTGCGCATCTACGTGAACGACGAGTTGGGCGAGCTCGATCGCGGCCTGGTGGCGGCGGAGCGCCTGCTGCGGCCCGGCGGCCGCCTGGCGGTGGTCTCCTTCCACTCCCTGGAGGACCGCCGGGTCAAGGAGTTCCTGCGCCGCCGCACCGGCGGCGAGGCGCGGCCGTCGCGCCATCAGCCTGATGGCGGCACCCCGGCCCGGGCGCCCAGCTTCCACCTGCTGCGCCGCGGTGCAGCCAAAGCCACGCCCGACGAGGTGACGGCCAATCCGCGCGCCCGGTCGGCCCGCCTGCGGGCGGCCGAGCGCACCGCGGCGCCGGCATGGCCGGCCGGCGACGAGCGGGGGACGGGCCGATGACCGTGACCGGCACCCTGCGCCACACCACGGCGTTGTTCCTGCTGCTGGCCATCGGCGTCGCCCTGGTCCTGTTCAGCGTCAAATACCAGGTGCAGGACCTGGAGGAGGAGCTGACGACCCTGGATGCGGCGATCCATCGCGACCGCGAGGCCATCCATGTCCTCGAAGCCGAATGGAGCCACCTCAACGACCCCGAGCGCCTGCACGCCCTGGCCGAGACCCACCTGGGGCTGGAGCCGCTGCATCCGGGGCAGGTGGGCACCTTCGACGGCCTGCCCGCACGGCCGAGCCTGCTCGACCCCGCCGCCGCGCCACGGGAGGACGGCCAATGAGAGACCCGCAGCTCTCCTTCCTCGAAACCCTCGACGGGACCGGGACCGCGTCCCGGGTAACGGTCCCTGACGGTGCCCTGGAGACCGGGCGGACCCGCCTGTGGGTGACCGCCATCGTCTTCGCGCTGAGCTTCCTGATCGTCGCCGGGCGCCTGATCGACCTCACCGTGTTCACCGACGGCGCCCTGTCGGCCGCGGCCCGCTCCGGTCCGGCGCCGGCCGCCGTCGCCAGCCGCGCCGACATCGTCGACCGCAACGGCGTGATCCTGGCCACCAGCCTGCCCACGGCGTCCCTCTACGCCGACCCCGGCGACGTGCCCGACCCCGAGCAGACGGTGACCCGCCTGGCCGCCGTCCTGCCCGGCCTCGACCGGCGCCGCGCCCTGGCGCGACTGCGCTCGTCGGCGTCCTTCGTGTGGCTGCACCGCAACCTGACGCCCAAGCAGCAGCACGCCGTCAACCGGCTGGGCCTCCCCGGCCTCCAGTTCAAGCGCAGCGAGCGGCGCACCTATCCCCATGGCCGGGCCGCCGCCCACGTGCTCGGCCTGACCGACGTGGACGGACGTGGCATCGCCGGCGTCGAGCGTTTCTTCGACCGCATGCTGACCGGCGGCGGAGCCCCGGTCCGGCTGTCGATCGACCTCCGCGTGCAGTCGCTGCTGCACCGGGAGCTGGCCGCCGCGGTGGACGCCACCTCGGCCGGCGGCGCCGCCGGCGTGGTCCTCGACGCCCGGACCGGCGAGGTGCTGGCCATGGCGTCGCTGCCCGACTTCGACCCCAACCGGCCGGCCGAGACGCCGCCGGCGAGCCGTTTCAACCGCGCCACCAAGGGCGTCTACGAGATGGGCTCCACCTTCAAGCTGTTCACCACCGCCATGGCCCTGGACAGCGGCACGGTCAGCCTGACCGACGGCTACGACGCCCGCCAGCCGATCCGCGTCTCGCGTTTCACCATCGCCGACTTCCACGCCAAGAAGCGGTGGCTGTCGGTCCCCGAGATCCTGGTCCACTCGTCCAACATCGGCGCCGCCAAGATGGCCCTCGACGTGGGCGCCGAGACCCAGCAGGACTACCTCCGCCGCCTGGGCCTGATGAGCGCCGCCCATGTGGAGCTGCCCGAGGTGGCGGCGCCGCTGACGCCTTCGCGGTGGCGCGAGGTCAACACCATGACCGTCGCCTTCGGCCACGGCATCGCCGTCACGCCGCTCCAGGTAGCCGCCGCCACGGCTTCCGTGGTCAACGGCGGCGTCCATCGCCCGGCGACCATCATCCGCCAGCCCGACGGGGTGGTTCCGGCCGGCGTCCAGGTGCTGACGGCGGACACCTCGCGGACCATGCGCGGGCTGATGCGCCTGGTGGTCACCCACGGCACCGGCCGCAACGCCGACGTGGCCGGCTATCGGGTCGGCGGCAAGACGGGCACCGCGGAGAAGCAGGTGGGCGGCGGATACAGCGGCGACGCGCTGGTGTCCTCCTTCGTCGGCGCCTTCCCCATCGAGGCGCCGCGCTACGTGGTGCTGGTCGTCCTCGACGAGCCCACGGGCACCGAGGAGACCGGCGGCCGTGCCACCGGAGGCTGGGTGGCGGCGCCGGTGGTGGGCCGCATCGTGTCCCGCCTGGGCCCGCTGGTCGGTCTGGCGCCCGACCCGGCACCGGCACCGGGTGGCGGGAAGGCGCGGCTGGCCTCCTACGCGCCGGACGGCGGGGCGGCCCGGGAGTGGCCCGTTGCGTTTGAGTGACCTGGCGGGCGGCGAGGGCGAACCAGTGACGGCAACACAGCTCCCTGCGGACCGCGAGATCCTCGGATTGACCTGCGATTCGCGGCGCATCGAGCCCGGGTTCCTGTTCGCCGCCCTGCCCGGCAGCCACCACGACGGACGCCACTTCATAGGCCAGGCGGTCAGCCGCGGTGCCGCCGCCGTGTTGGCGCCGCCCGGCACCCCGGCCCCAGCGACGGACCTGCCCCTGATCCTCGATGACAACCCCCGCCGCCGTTTCGCCCAGATGGCGGCGCGTTTCCATGCCGGCCAGCCGGCCACCGTGGCGGCAGTCACCGGCACCAACGGCAAGACCTCGGTAGCCGTCTTCCTGCGCCGCATGTGGCGCCGCCTGGGCCGGTCGGCGGCCAGCCTCGGCACCCTCGGCCTCCAGGCTCCCGGCATCGACCGCCCCGGCGGCCTGACCACCCCCGACCCGGTGGACCTGCATCGGGTGCTGAGCGATCTCGAGGACCGGGGCGTGGACTGCCTGGCCCTGGAGGCGTCGAGCCACGGGCTGGCCCAATACCGCCTGGACGGCGTGCGGGTGACGGCGGCGGCGTTCACCAACCTGGGCCGCGACCATCTGGACTACCACGGAACAACGGACGCCTACCTGGCCGCCAAGCTGCGCCTGTTCGACGAATTGGTGGTACCGGGCGGTGGCGCCGTGGTCAACGCCGATACGCCGGAAGGCGACGTCGTGGCCAAGGCCGCTGCGGCCCGGGGCCTGCGGGTGCTCACCTACGGGTTCGCCGGCACCGGCATCCAGCTCACCGACGTCCACCCGCGGCCCGACGGGCAGGCCCTCGACCTGACCATAGAGGGGCGCCGCCACGCCGTCACCCTGCCGCTGATCGGCGGATTCCAGGTGGAGAACGCCTTGTGCGCCTTGGGCCTGGCGGTGGCCTGCGGCGAGGACCCCGATGCCACCATTGCCACCATCGCCGAGCTGGATGGCATCCCGGGCCGCCTGCAGCGGGTGGCGCGGCGCGGCGACGGTGCCGTCGCCTATGTGGACTACGCCCATACCCCGGACGCCCTGGCCGCCGTGCTGCGGGCCCTGCGGCCCCACACGGCGGGCCGCCTGCATTTGGTGTTCGGCTGCGGCGGTGACCGCGACCGCGGCAAGCGGCCGCAGATGGGGCAGCTTGCCGCCGACCTGGCGGACGTCGCCATCGTCACCGACGACAATCCCCGCACCGAGGACCCGGCGGCCATCCGCCGCGACATCCTGGCTGCCTGTCCGGGCGCCCGCGACATCGGCGACCGCGCCGAGGCCATCGCCACCGCCGTCGCCGGCCTCGCGGCCGGCGACCTGCTGCTGGTCGCCGGCAAGGGCCACGAGAGCGGGCAGATCATCGGCACCGAGGTGGTGCCCTTCGACGACGCCGCGGTGGTCCGCGCCGCTTTCGCGGAGACGGCGTCATGAGCGGGCCGGTCCTGTGGACCGCCGACGAGGCGGCCGCCGCCACCGGCGGCTACGGCGCCGTGCCGTGGCAGGCCAGCGGCGTCTCCATCGACACCCGCACCCTGGTCCCCGGCGATCTGTTCGTGGCCCTCAAGGGTCCCAATTTCGACGGCCACGACTTTGTCGACCAGGCGCCAGCCGCGGCGGCGGTCGTGGTGGACCGCCCCATCAGCGGCGCCGAGGTGCCGCTGCTGGTGGTGGACGACACCTTCAAGGCCCTCCAGGACATGGGCCGGGCGGCGCGGGCGCGAGCCGCAGCGCGCGTCATCGCGGTGACCGGCAGCGTCGGCAAGACGGGGACCAAGGAGGCGTTGCGCCTGGCCCTGCAGGCCCAGGCCCCGACCGTCGCCAACCAGGGCAGCCTCAACAACCACTGGGGCCTGCCCCTGAGCCTGGCCCGCATGCCGCGGGACGCCGCCTACGGCGTGTTCGAGATGGGCATGAACCACCCGGGCGAGATCGCCGCCCTGTCCCGTCTGGCGCGGCCCCACGTGGCGGTGGTGACCGCCGTCGAGGCGGTGCACAGCGCCTTCTTTCCCTCCGTCGAGGCCATCGCCGACGCCAAGGCCGAGGTGTTCGACGGCATGGACCCCGGGGGCATCGCCGTGCTCAACCGCGACAACCCCCATTTCGACCGCCTCGCCGCGGCCGCCGCCGCCCGCGGCGTGGAGGCGGTGCTGGCCTTCGGCAGCGATCCTCGGGCCGACGTCCGGCTGCTCGACTGCGATCCCGACGGCGAAGGGTCGCGGGTGCGCGCCGACGTCCGCGGACGGGTTGTCGACTACGTCCTGCCGGCGCCCGGCCTTCATTGGGTGGCCAACAGCCTGGCCGTCCTCGCTGCGGTGGACGCGGCGGGCGGTGAGGCGGAGGCCGCTGCCCGGGCTCTGGCCCGGCTGGTGCTGCCCGCCGGGCGCGGCCGTTGCCATACCGTGCACACCGCCGACGGCAGCTTCGAGGTCATCGACGAAAGCTACAACGCCAGCCCGGTGTCCATGGCCGCCGCCTTCGAGGTCCTGGGCCGGCGCCGGCCGGAACCCGGCGGCCGGCGCATCGCCGCCCTCGGCGACATGCTGGAGCTGGGCGCCGACGCCGACGCCCTGCATGCCGGCCTGAGCGGCCCCCTCCAGTCGTGGGGCATCGACCTGGTGTTCACCGCCGGACCGGGCATGGTCCACCTGTGGGAGGCCCTGCCGCCGACATTGCGCGGCGGCCACGCCTCCGATGCCAACGGCCTGGCGCCCATGGTCGCCGTCGCCGTCCGGCCCGGCGACGTGGTCATGGTCAAGGGCTCGGCGGGCAGCCGCACCGGGCGCATCGTCGAGGCCCTGCTGGCATTGGAACACAACGGGCAGGCCGTGCCCCCGCGCGTGGCCAACGGGGAATAGGGGGCGCGCCATGCTGTTCAACGTGCTCTATCCCCTGGCCGACCAGATCCCGGTGCTCAACGTCTTCCGCTACCTGACCTTCCGCACCGGCGGCGCCATCATCACCGCGCTGATCGTCAGCTTCCTGGTGGGGCCGACGCTGATCCGCGTGCTCCGGCACCGTCAGAACGGCGGCCAGCCCATCCGCGACGACGGCCCCGAGAGCCACCTGCTGACCAAGCAGGGGACGCCGACCATGGGTGGGTTCCTCATTCTCCTTGCCCTGTCCGTGGCCACCCTGCTGTGGGCCGACATCACCAATGCCTACGTGTGGGCCGCCCTCGGCGTGACCACCGGCTTCGGCGCCATCGGCTTCCTCGACGACTACGCCAAGGTGGTGCGGCACAACCCGCGCGGCATGCCGGCCCGGCTCAAGTTCGCCCTCCAGGTCCTGATCGCGTTGGCCGCCGCCGTGTGGATCTCGCGCCTGCTGCCCGACGCCCTGGGCACCACCCTGGCCGTGCCCTTCTTCAAGAACGTGCTGCTCGACCTGGGCTGGATGTTCCTGCTGCTGGCGGTGGTGGTCATGGTGGGCTCGTCCAATGCAGTCAACCTGACCGACGGCCTGGACGGCCTGGCCATCGTGCCGGTGATGATCGCGGCCGGGGTGTTCCTGTTGATCACCTACCTGGTCGGCAACTCGGTGTTCTCCAACTACCTGCAGCTCCATTACGTGCCGGGCAGCGGCGAGCTGGCCGTGTTCTGCGGCGCCCTGGTCGGCGCCGGCCTGGGGTTCCTGTGGTTCAACGCGCCGCCGGCCCGCGTGTTCATGGGCGACACCGGGTCGCTGTCGCTGGGCGGCGCGCTGGGCGCTGTCAGCGTCATCGTCAAGCACGAGCTGGTGCTGGCCATCGTCGGCGGCCTGTTCGTCCTTGAGACGGTGTCGGTGATCGTCCAGGTGGTGTCCTTCAAGCTGACCGGAAAGCGGGTGTTCCGCATGGCGCCCCTGCACCATCACTTCGAGAAGAAGGGGTGGGCGGAACCGACCATCGTCATCCGCTTCTGGATCATCGCCTCCATCCTGGCCCTGGCCGGCCTGTCCACTTTGAAGCTGCGGTGAGGGCGGCGATGATCGATTTGTCCGCCTTCGCCCATCGCCCGGTCGCGGTTCTCGGCCTCGGCCGCTCCGGCCTGGCGACGGCCCGCGCCCTGGCCGCCGCCGGCGCCGAAGTGTGGGCCTGGGACGACAATAACGGCGCCCGCGCCGAGGCGCGCCGGGGCGACGTGCCGCTGGTCGACCTCACCGGCTGCGACTGGCACCGGGCCGCGGCACTGGTCCTTAGCCCCGGCATCCCGCTGACCCACCCGACGCCCCATCCGGTGGTGGGGCTGGCGCGCAGCGCCGGCTGCGAGGTGGTGGGCGACATCGAGCTTCTGGCCCGCGCCCGCCGCGAGGCGGCCTTCATCGGCATCACCGGCACCAACGGCAAGTCGACCACCACGGCCCTGGTCGGCCATGTGCTGGAGAGCGCCGGCCGGCGGGTCCAGGTGGGCGGCAACATCGGCATTCCGGCCCTCGACTGCGAGCCTCTGGGCGCGGGCGGTGTCTACGTCCTCGAGATGTCGTCCTTCCAACTCGACCTCAGCCCCTCGGTGGTGTTCGACGTGGCGGTGCTCCTGAACATCAGCCCCGACCACCTGGAGCGCCACGGCGGCATGGAGGGCTACGTCAAGGCCAAGATGGGCATCTTCCGCGGACGGACCCCCGACTGCACGGCCGTGGTCGGCGTCGACGACGAGCGCAGCCGGGCCATCTTCGAGTCGCTGCGCGCCGAGGGCGGCGGCACGGTCATCCCGGTCTCGGGGCGGGGTCGGGCAGCCGGCGGCGTCTACGCCCGGCGCGGTGTCCTCCACGACGAGACCCGCGGCTACGCCCTGCCCATGATGGACCTCAAGACGGTGCCCGCCCTGCCCGGCGAGCACAACTGGCAGAACGCGGCGGCGGCTTACGCGACCGCCCGCGCCGCCGGCGTCGACCACGACGACGTGGTGGCCGGCATCGCCAGCTACCCCGGCCTGGCCCACCGCCAGGAGCGCGTCGCCGTCATCGGCGGCGTCGCCTTCGTCAACGACAGCAAGGCGACCAACGCCGACGCCGCAGCACGGGCGCTCGCCTCCTACGACGCCGTCTATTGGATTGCCGGCGGCCGACCCAAGGAAGGCGGCATCGAGGCGGTCATGCCCTACCTGGACCGGGTCCGCCATGCCTTCCTCATCGGCGAGGCCGCCCAGGTGTTCGCCGCCGCTCTGGGCAACCGGGTGCCCGTAACCGTCAGCGGCACCCTGGAAGCGGCGGTGGAGGCGGCGGCGGCCCGGGCCCGGGACGAGGCCGTCCCCGGCGCCGTGGTCCTGCTGTCGCCGGCCTGCGCGTCCTTCGACCAGTTCACCGACTTCGAGGCCCGGGGTGACGCCTTCCGCCGCCTGGTGGAGGGGCTGTCATGAGCGGCTTCACCCGCACCGATACCAGCCTGCTCGGCCGCTGGTGGTGGACCGTGGACCGCTGGACCCTGGCCGCCGTCGTGACGCTGGCCGGCATCGGCGCCGTGCTGACCCTGGCCGCCTCGCCGCCGGTGGCCGAGCGCATCGGCCTCGACACCTTTCATTTCGCCCGCCGCCAGCTCGTGTTCCTGCCCCTGGCCCTGGCGGTCATGGTGGTCACCTCCCTCGCCGACCCGCGGACGGTGCGGCGGACCGCCGTGGTGGCGTGCATCGCCGGACTGATCCTGATGGCCCTCGTCCCCTTCACCGGCGAGGAGATCAAGGGAGCGACCCGCTGGCTGCGCGTCGGCGGCCTGTCGCTGCAGCCGTCCGAGTTCGTCAAGCCCGCCTTCGCCGTCGTCGCCGCCTGGCTGTTCACGGCCCAGCGCCAGGACCCGCGCATTCCCGGCGACGCCGTCGCCACCGGCCTGTTCGCCGTATTCGTCGCGCTGCTGCTGGTCCAGCCCGACGTCGGCATGACCGTGGTGGTCGGCGGCGTGTGGGCGGTGCAGTACTTCCTGGCCGGGCTGCCCCTGGTCCTGGTGCTGCTGGTGTCGCTGGGCTTCCTGGGGAGCGGGGTCGGCGCCTACTTCGCCTTCGACCACGTGCGGCTGCGGGTCGACCGCTTCCTCGACCCGGCGGCCGGCGAGGGCTACCAGGTGGCCAAGGCCCTGGCGGCGTTCCGCGACGGCGGCCTGTTCGGCCGCGGCCCCGGCGAGGGGCGGGTCAAGGAGGTGCTGCCCGACGCCCACGCCGACTTCGTCCTCGCCGTCGCCGGCGAGGAGTTCGGGTTGGTGCTGTGCCTGGTGGTGGTGGCGCTGTTCGCCTTCGTGGTGCTGCGCGGCTTCTCCCGGGTACTGGCCGACGACGACATGTTCGTGCTGCTGGCGGTGGCCGGACTGCTGGTGCAGTTCGGCCTGCAGGCGGCCATCAACATGGGGTCCACCCTCAATCTCATCCCGCCCAAAGGCATGACGCTGCCGTTCATCTCCTATGGCGGGTCGTCGACCATCGCGCTCGCCTGGGGCATGGGTATGGTGCTGGCGCTGACCCGCGAGCGGCGGGGAGGAGGTCCGTGATGGCCGGCGCGCCCCTGGTGGTCCTCGCCGCCGGCGGTACCGGCGGCCACGTGTTTCCGGCCGAGGCCCTGGCCGCCGAGCTGGTGGGACGCGGCTGCCGTTTGGCCCTGGTCACCGACCGCCGCGGCGGCGCCCTGGGCGGCTACCTGGCCGGCGTCGAGACCTTCCACATCCGTGCCGGCGGCGTTGCCGGCAAGAGCCTCGCCGCCCGCCTACGCAGCGCCCCAGCGCTGGCCGTCGGCACCGTGCAGGCGCGCCGCCTGCTAGGCCGCCTGAAGCCGCGGGTGGTGGTGGGCTTCGGCGGCTACGCGTCGGTCCCCACCATGCTCGCCGCCACCTTCGCCGGCATCCACACCGCCATCCACGAGCAGAACGCCATCCTCGGCCGGGCCAACCGCCTGCTGGCGCCGCGGGTCGAGCGCATCGCGACGTCGTTCGAACACTCGGTCGGGCTTCCCGGCGACGCCGAATCCAGGGCGATCCACACCGGCATGCCGGTGCGTCCCGTCATCGCCTCCGCCCAGGGGCGTCCCTACCCGGCGCTCGACGACACGGGGCCGGTGAACCTGCTGGTGCTGGGCGGCAGCCAGGGCGCGCGGGTGTTCAGCCAGGTGGTGCCGGCCGCCGTCGAGCGCCTGCCGGCCGACCTGCGGGCCCGCCTGCGCATCTCCCAGCAATGCCGGGTCGAGGACCTGACGACGGTGCACACCGCCTACCGCCGCTTGAACGTGGAGGCCGAGCTGGACAGTTTCTTCGACGACGTGCCGGAGCGGCTGGCGGCGGCCCATCTGGTCATCGCCCGCGCCGGGGCCTCGACCGTGGCCGAGGTCCTGGTGGTCGGGCGGCCGGCCATCCTGGTCCCCTACCCCCACGCCATCGACGACCACCAGTCGGCCAACGCCCATGCCGTGGACGAGGCCGGCGCCGGCTGGCTGATCCCCGAGGATGCCCTCAACCCGGAGTCCCTGGCGGCGCGCATCGAGTCCCTGCTTGCCCTGCCCACCATGCTGGAGAAGGCGGCGGCCTGCGCCGTCACCGTCGGCTATTCCGACGCCGCCGTGCGCCTGGCCGACTTGGTGTGCACCCTGCTCGGGCCCGACGGCCAGCCCGACACGGGGAGGGCGGCGGCATGAGGGCGCTCCCTTTGTCCATCGGCACCCTGCATTTCGTCGGCATCGGCGGCATCGGCATGAGCGGCATCGCCGAGGTCCTGCACACCCTGGGCTACTCGGTGCGCGGCAGCGACATGGCCGACAACGCCAACGTCCGCCGGCTGCGCGAGGTGGGGGTCGAGGTGGCGGTGGGTCACACCGAGGACAACCTGGGCGACGCCGAGGTGGTGGTCATCTCGTCGGCGGTGAAGCCCGACAACCCGGAGGTCATCGGCGCCCGCAAGCGCCTGATCCCGGTGGTGCGGCGGGCCGAGATGCTGGCCGAGCTGATGCGCCTCAAGTGGTCCATCGCCGTCGGCGGCACCCACGGAAAGACCACGACCACGTCGCTGGTCGCCGCCCTGCTCGACGCCGCCGGCCTCGATCCGACGGTGATCAACGGCGGCATCATCAACGCCTGGGGGTCCAACGCCCGCCTCGGCGGCGGTGACTGGCTGGTCGCCGAGGCCGACGAATCCGACGGTACCTTCCTTAAATTGCCGTCGGCCATCGCCGTGGTCACCAACATCGATGCCGAGCACCTGGACCACTACGGCTCCTTCGACGCCCTGCGCGCCGCCTTCGTCGCCTTCGTCGAGAACATCCCCTTCTACGGCTTCGCCGCCCTGTGCATCGACCATCCCGAGGTGCAGGCGCTGATCCCGCGGGTCTCCGACCGCAAGGTCGTGACCTACGGCTTCAGCCCGCAGGCCGACATCCGCGCCGTCGGCGTGGAGACGGCACCCGACGGCGTCCGCTTCGACGTCATCGTCAGCGACCGGGTGGCCGGAACCTCGCGCATGCTGGAGCATCTGTTCCTACCCATGCACGGCGACCACAACGTGCAGAATGCCCTGGCCGCCCTGGCCATCGCCGGCGAGATGGAGATTGACGACGCCGTGGTGCGCCGGGCGCTGGCCGCCTTCGAAGGGGTCAAGCGCCGCTTCACCCGCACCGGCGAGGTGGACGGCATCGCGGTCATCGACGACTACGGCCACCACCCGGTGGAGATCGCCGCCGTGCTGAAGGCGGCGCGCCGAGCGGCCCGCGGGCAGGTGATCGCCGTCGTCCAGCCCCACCGGTATACGCGGCTGCGCGACCTGTTCGAGGACTTCTGCGCCTGCTTCAACGACGCCGACGCGGTGCTGGTGGCCGACGTCTACGCCGCCGGCGAGGCGCCCATCGACGGCATCGACCGCCAGGCCCTGGTCGAAGGGCTGCGCGCCCACGGCCATCGCCTGGTCATGCCCCTGGTCGATCCCGACTCCCTGGCCGAGATCGTCCACGACTTGGCGCGGCCCGGCGACATGGTGGTGTGCCTGGGCGCCGGCAGCATCACCGGCTGGGCCAACGCCCTGCCCGACCAACTGACCCGCCTGCGCTACGGCGGCCCGGCCAAGCTGGAGGCCCGCGAATGATGGCCGCCCGCGCCCCCGACCCGCACCTCGTCGAGCGACTGCCCCGGGTCCGCGGCCGCTACACGGCGGACGCGCCGCTGGACCGCATCACCTGGTTCCGGGTCGGGGGCCCGGCCGAGGTCATGTTCCGCCCGGCCGATGCCGACGACCTGGAGCAGTTCATGGCCCTGCGGCCGCCCGAGGTCCCGGTGACGGTGCTCGGCGTCGGCTCCAACCTGCTGGTGCGCGACGGCGGCGTGCCCGGGGTCGTGGTCCGCCTCGGGCGCGGTTTCGCCACCATCGCCGTCAAAGGCTCCGAAGTGCAGGCCGGGGCCGCGGCCCTGGACCTCAACGTGGCCGTGGCGGCCCGCGAGGCGGGCCTGACCGGGCTCGAGTTCCTGAGCGGCGTCCCCGGCACCGTCGGCGGCGCCCTGCGCATGAACGCCGGCGCCTTCGGCCGCGAGATGGCCGACGTGGTGGTGGCGGCGCGGGCCCTCGATCCGGGCGGGCGCGTCCGCGAGCTGGCGCCGGCCGACTTGGGCTTCGGCTATCGCGCCTGCGCCGTGCCGGAGGACTGGATCTTCGTCTCCGCCCGGCTGCAGGGAGAACCCGGCCGCCCCGACGACATTGCCCGCCGCATGGCTGACATCGCGGCGGCCCGCGAGCAGAGCCAGCCGCTGCGCATCGCCACCGGCGGCAGCACCTTCAAGAACCCCGAGGGCGCGAAGGCCTGGGAGCTCATCGACTGCGCCGGCTGCCGCGGCCTCCGCCGCGGCGGCGCCGTGGTTTCCGAGAAGCACTGCAACTTCCTGATCAACACCGGCACCGCCACCGCCGCCGACCTGGAGGGACTGGGCGAGGAGGTGCGGCGCCGGGTCTTCGAGGCCACCGGCGTGCGCCTGGAGTGGGAGATCCGCCGTATCGGCGTTCCGGCCGCGACCACGGTCGGGGAGGTGACGTCATGAGCCGGCACGTGGCGGTCCTCATGGGCGGATGGTCGTCGGAGCGCGAGGTGTCTCTGGTCAGCGGCGCCGCCGTCGCCAACGCCCTGCGTGACGCCGGCTACCGGGTCACCGCCATCGACGTGCAACGGGACGTGGGCCGGCTGCTCACCCGCCTGTATCCGCGGCCCGACGCGGTGTTCAACGCCCTGCACGGCCGCTACGGCGAGGACGGCTGCATCCAGGGCGTGCTCAACATCCTCGAGCTGCCCTACACCCATTCGGGGATGCTGGCCTCGGCCCTGGCCATGAACAAGCCCATGGCCAAGCGGCTGTTCGACGCCGTCGGCATCCCCGTCGCCGAGCACGTCATCGCCGACCGCGAGCAGGTGCTGGCCGGCGACGTCATGGCGCGGCCCTACGTGGTCAAGCCCCTCAACGAAGGGTCCAGCGTCGGCGTCCGCATCGTCCGCAACGGCGACAACGAGCGTCCCCTGTCGGACCGCGATTGGCCCTACGGCCGCCAGGTCATGGTCGAACGGTTCATCGACGGCCGCGAGTTGACCGTGGCGGTGATGGACGATCGGGCCCTGGCCGTCACCGAGGTGACCAGCCATCGCGGCTTCTACGACTACGATGCCAAGTACGCGGAAGGCGGCTCGGTCCATGTGGTGCCCGCCGAGGTCCAACCGGAGGTCTACGACGACGCCATGACCCTGGCCGTGCTGGCCCACCAGACCCTCGGCTGCCGCGGCGTCTCGCGGGCCGATTTCCGCTACGACGGCAACACCCTCTATCTGCTGGAGATCAATACCCAGCCGGGCATGACGCCTACTTCCCTGGTGCCCGAGCAGGCCGCCCACGCCGGCATCTCGTTCCGGGACCTGGTGGTGTGGATGGTCGAGAACGCGGAGTACGACGCATGAGCGGACGCCGCAAAGGCAAGACGCAAAAACCCGCGACCCGGACCCCCCGGCGGCGCCGTGCGGTGCCCCTGTGGCGCACCCGGAGCGCCTTCGCCGCCGCCGCCCTGGCGGGGCTTGCCCTGATCGGGGCCGGCGGGTGGTGGCTGTGGTCGACCGGCCACGTGGCGCGGTGGGTCGAGCGCACCATGATCGCGGCCATCGGCGCCACGGCGGACATGGGCTTTGCCGTCGGCGAAGTGCTGGTGACCGGGCGCCGGGAAACGGCGCGCGCCGATCTCCTGGCCGCCGTCGGGCTGGAGCGCGGCGACCCCATCCTCGCCTTCGATCCCGCCGCCGCCAAGCGCCGCGTGGAGGCCCTGCCGTGGGTGCGCACCGCGTCGGTGGAGCGCCTGTTGCCCGACCGGGTGGTGGTGCGCGTGGTCGAGCGCCGACCCATGGCCCTGTGGCAGCACCAGGGGCGCTTCGCCGTCATCGACTTCGAGGGCGGCGTCATCCTCCGCGACCGGGTCCAGCGGTTCGCCGGCCTGCCGGTGGTGGTGGGCGAGGACGCGCCGGACCACGCCGCCGACCTGCTGGAGATCCTGGCCACCCAGCCGCAGCTCATGGAGCGGGTGGAGGCCGCGGTGCGGGTGGGCGGCCGGCGCTGGAACCTGCGCCTCAAGGGCGGCGTCGACGTCCGTCTGCCCGAGGCCGATCCGGCGGCGGCGTGGACCATGCTCGGCGAGTACCAGCGCAGCCACGGGGTGCTGGAGCGGGACGTGCGGGTGCTCGACCTGCGATTGCCCGACCGCCTGATCGTGCGCCCGCCCCGGCGCCCGGCGGTCAAGACGACAAAAGGCCAACAAACATGACACCGACACCAGGAGAGAGGGAGCCCCAGCGGCGATGAAACGAACGGGAGCCCAGACGAGGAATCGCAGCGGCGTGGTCGCGGCGCTGGACATCGGCACCGCCAAGGTGTGCTGCTTCATCGGCCGCGTGGACGGCGACGGCGCCCTGCGCGTCATCGGCATCGGCCACCAAGTGTCGCGCGGCGTCCGCGCCGGCGCCGTGATCGACATGGAGGCGGCGGAAAGCGCCGTCCGCGCCACCGTCGAGGCGGCCGAGCGCATGGCCGGCGAGACCATCCGCGACGTGCACGTCAACGTCTCGGCCGGGTCGCCGGTGTCCCGCCTGATCGCCGCCCAGGCCGGTGTCGCCGGCCGGGCCATCAACGATGGCGACGTCCGCCGCCTGCTGGCGTCGGCGGAGATGCCGGCCGACGGGCCCGCCGACCATGAGGTCATCCATACCCTGCCGGTGGGCTACAGCATCGACGGCACCCGGGGCGTGCGCGATCCGCGCGGCATGTACGGCGACCGCCTCGCCGTCAGCCTGCACGTGGTCAGCGCCAGCACCGGCGTGCTGCGCAACCTGGTCAACTGCGTCTCACGCTGCCACCTGGACGTGGCCGGCAGGGTGATCGCGCCCTATGCGGCGGGCCTCGCCTCGCTGGTCGAGGACGAACGGCAACTAGGCGCCACGGTGCTCGACATGGGCGCCGGCACCACGTCCATCGCCGTCTTCTTCGACGGCGAGCTGATCCACAGCGACATCGTCCCCGTGGGCGGCGCCCACGTCACCACCGACATCGCGCGCGGCCTGTCGACCCCGTTGGCCAACGCCGAGCGCATCAAGACCCTGTACGGCAGCGCCCTGCCCTCGCCGTCGGACGACCGCGAGATGATCACGGTGCCGCTGATCGGCGAGGACGACACCGTGGAGAACAACCAGGTGCCGCGGTCCATGCTGGTGAGCATCGTCCGCCCCCGCATCGAGGAGATCTTCGAGATCGTGCGGGCACGGCTGGAAGACGCCGGCTTCGACAAGGTGGCCGGCCGCCGGCTGGTGCTCACCGGCGGCGCCAGTCAGCTCCCCGGAGCCGCCGAGCTGGCCGCCATGAGTCTCGACAAGCAGGTGCGCCGGGGCCGCCCGCGCGGCGCCCAGGGGCTGGCCGAAGCGGTCGCCGGCCCCGCCTTCGCCACCTGCTTCGGACTGGCCTTGCACGCCGTCGCCAATCCCAAGGGTCCGGCCGACCGGACCGACCTTCCCGCCGCCGAACCCGAAGGCCGCTTCGGCCGTCTCGGCCGGTGGCTTCGCGAGAACTTCTGACCCACACCCGTTATCAACAATCGTCACAGGAGGCCCACATGACCATCAACCTCAGTATCCCGAGCAACAACGAAACACCCGAGTTGAAGCCGCGCATCACCGTCATCGGGACCGGTGGTGCCGGCGGCAACGCGGTCAACAACATGATCCAGTCCCAGCTCGAGGGCGTCGACTTCGTGGTCGCCAACACGGATTCCCAGGCCCTCGCCCAGTCGCGCACCGACCGCCGCGTCCAGCTCGGCGTCAGCATCACCGGCGGGCTGGGCGCCGGGTCCCGTCCCGACATCGGGCGCGCGGCCGCCGAGGAGGCGATGGACGCCATCGTCGAGCAGCTCAGCGGCTCCAACATGGCCTTCATCGCCGCCGGCATGGGCGGCGGCACCGGCACCGGTGCGGCGCCGGTCATCGCCCGTGCGGCCCGCGAGCAGGGTATCCTCACCGTGGGCGTGGTGACCAAGCCCTTCCACTTCGAGGGCGTCCACCGCATGCGTCTGGCGGAGAGCGGCATCGAGGACCTCGAGCAGTTCGTCGACACCCTGATCATCATCCCCAACCAGAACCTGTTCCGGGTGGCCAACGAGAAGACCACCTTCGCCGACGCCTTCAAGATGGCCGACGACGTGCTCTACGCCGGCGTGCGCGGGGTCACCGACCTCATGGTCATGCCGGGGCTGATCAACCTGGACTTCGCCGACGTCCGCTCGGTGATGAGCGAGATGGGCAAGGCCATGATGGGCACCGGCGAGGCCGACGGCGAGCGCCGCGCCCTGGACGCGGCCGAATCGGCCATCTCCAACCCGTTGCTCGACGATACCTCCATGAAGGGCGCCAAAGGGGTGCTGATCAACATCACCGGTGGTCCCGACATGACCCTGTTCGAGGTGGACGAGGCGGCCAACCGGATTCGCGCCGAGGTCGACAACGAGGCCTACATCATCTTCGGCTCCACCTTCGACGAGCACCTGGAAGGCCGCATGCGGGTCTCGGTGGTGGCCACCGGCATCGACGCGGCCGCCGCCGCGGCGCCACGGCCGGCCGCCCTGCATCTGGTCGAGCAGGCTGTCAAGGCCCGCCCGCCCGCCGCTCCGCAGCCGCGGCCCGAGCCGGCCGCCGCCCCGGCCGCTCGCGAGACCGTGCCGGCCGCGCCCGCCGCGCCCGCGGCCGCGACCGAAGAGCCGGCGGTTCCGGAGGTCCCCGAGATCGCCGCCGTCAAGGCCGACCCGACGCCGGCGGGCACCCCGTCCGCAGGCACCAAGGACGCCTTCATCCCGCCCCGCCCGGCCGATGTGGCGGCGTCCCGCGAGGGCAGCGCAGCCGATCCGTTCGCCGCGGCGGCAATGACCAACGGGGCCCCCGATTCGGTTCCCCAGACGCCGCCTAAGGCGTTGAAGGAAAAGGGTGCCAGCCTGTTCGCCCGGGTCACCGGTGCGGGCCGTACGATGCGCCAGGGCAAAGCCGAGCCGGCCGCCGAAGGGGCTTCGGGCGCCCCCGAATCCGGCTCCCCGGCGCCGCAGGGGCGCCTCGGCGGGCTGATGCCCGAGGAGCGTCTGCCGTCGGCCAACGGCGAAGAGGACCTGCTGGACATCCCGGCCTTCCTCCGCCGCCAGGCCAACTGACCGGTCGGGATGGGGAATCACTCAACCAGCCAGCGAAACAATTGGTAACAAAGGTTGATTTGAGTGGTTGACGCGATGTTGGTAGAAACCATCCTAGAAGCACTGTATCACTTTGAAGGTGCTGGGGTTTTGGGTGGAAAGGCCAATCGGGCCGAACCACCCTGAGGACCTGACGCTCAAGGCACCAGAAAAGAGCTGGGGATCGCGGGGGACTATGGGTTTTGCAGAAATACGCCGAGAATCGGTGAGCTTTGCGGGCCGCAATGCGGCGGTGCGCCAGAGAACCCTCAAGAACGCCATCAACTGCACAGGCATCGCCCTCCATGCGGGGACCAAGGTGACCATGACCTTGCGTCCGGGCGAGCCGGATTCGGGAATCGTCTTCCGGCGCACCGACATCGCGGGCGGCGCGGCCATCATCCCCGCCACTTGGGACCATGTGGTCGACACCCGCATGTGCACCATGCTGGGCAACAGCCACGGCGTGACCGTGTGCACCGTCGAGCACGTGATGGCGGCCCTGGCCGGGTGCCGAATCGACAACGCGGTGATCGAGGTCGACGGCCCCGAAGTCCCGATCATGGACGGCAGCGCGGCGCCTTTCGTGTTCCTGGTGGAGTGTGCGGGCGTCGTCGAGCAGGATGCCCCCCGCCTCTACATCCGGGTGCTGAAGCCGGTGTCGATCGTTGACGACGGCCATGCCGTGTCATTGACGCCGACCGTGGGCAAGGGCCTTTCGGCGAGCTTCGAGATCGACTTCGACAGCCCCCTGGTGGCCCGTCAGTCCATCTCCATCGGCTTGACCGAAGGCGTCTTCAAGGACGCCCTGGCACGGGCCCGCACCTTCGGGTTCCTCACCGACGTCGAGCGCATGCGGGCGGCCGGGCTGGCCCGCGGCGGCTCCCTGGACAATGCCGTGGTCATCGGCGGCGACCGCATCCTCAACGAGGAGGGCCTGCGGTTCGCCGACGAGTTCGTCCGCCACAAGATCCTGGACGTGGTCGGCGACCTCTACCTGGCCGGCGGCCCCATCATCGGCCATTTCGACGGCGTATGTTCCGGCCACAGTGCCAACAACCGTCTCCTGCGGGCCCTGTTCGACGACGGCGAGGCCTGGACCACCGAGCGCCTGCGCATCGCCAAGAAGGACGAAGGCCTGGCCGCCGGGGTGTGGTCCGGAGATCTGGCGGCGGGTGCCGCGACCGCCTGACCCCGAACTCGCTCGACCTCCCAGAGCAGCGCCCTTGCGCCCAATCGGCGGCGCCATGGTATAGTCCGGTCCGTGCCGGATCGGACAACGACGGATGGCCATGCCGCCGCGCCGCGTCACCACCCCCCGCCTTCGCCGGACCGCCGCCGCGGCCGTCATCGCCGCGACCGTGCTCGGGGCCTGCGCCTCCGACGAGGACGAGTACGTGGAGCGCCCGGTGGAGGACCTCTACAACGAGGCCCTCGATGCGCTCGAAGAGCCCAACTACGCCCAGGCGGCAACCCTGTTCGACGAGGTCGAGCGGCAGCATCCCTATTCGGCGTGGGCCACCCGGGCGCAGCTCATGGCGGCCTACGCCTACTACCAGGACAATGCCTATGACGATGCGGTCCTCGCGTTGGACCGTTTCATCCAGCTCCATCCCTCCAACCGCCACATCGCCTACGCCCATTACCTCAAGGCGCTGTGCTACTACGAGCAAATCTCCGACGTGTCGCGGGATCAGCAGATGACCGAGCTGGCCATGAAGGCCCTCGACGAGGTCATCACCCGCTACCCGGAAAGCCGTTACGCGCGGGACGCCAAGATCAAGCTGGAGCTGACCTTCGACCACCTGGCCGGCAAAGAGATGGACATCGGCCGCAGCTACCTGCGCCAGGGCCATTACCTGGCGGCCATCAACCGGTTCAAGATGGTCATCCAGCATTATCAGACCACGACCCACGTCCCCGAGGCCCTGCATCGCCTGACCGAGTCCTACCTGGCGCTCGGGATCGAGGACGAGGCCCGGCGCGTCGCCTCGGTGCTCGGCCACAACTTCCCCGGCAGCGATTGGTATGTGGACTCCTACGACCTGATCGAGGGCGGCGGCCCGGCGCCGGAGGAGGAGCCCTGGTACAAGTTCTGGTAGGCGGGCAGCGGCCGTGCTGCGCAGCCTCACCATCCGCGACGTGGTCCTGATCGACCGTCTCGACCTCACCTTCGACACCGGCCTGTCGGCCCTCACCGGCGAAACCGGAGCCGGCAAGTCGATCCTGCTCGATGCCCTCGGCCTGGCCCTGGGAGTGCGTGGCGATGCCCGCCTGATCCGCCACGGCGCCGCGCAGGCGTCGGCGGCGGCCGAGTTCCTGGTCGCCGGCGACCATCCGGTGCGCGCGCTGCTGGCCGAGCACGGCATCGCCGACGACGGGAACGGCGTGATGCTGCGCCGGGTGATCGGGCGGGAGGGGCGTTCGCGCGCCTTCGTCAACGATCAGCCGGTGGGCGTCGCCCTGCTGCGCCGGGTCGGCGAGACCCTGGTCGAGGTGCACGGCCAGTTCGAGAGCCAGCGCCTGCTGAGCCCGGCCACCCATCGCCTGCTGCTCGACGCCTTCGGCGGCCTGACGCCCGTGGTCGGCACCGCCGCCGCGGCCCACCGCACGTGGCAGGACGCGGCGGCGGCCCGCACCGAGGCCGAGGCCGACCTGGAGCGCAGCCGCCGGGACGAGGACTTCCTGCGCCACGCCGTCGAGGAGCTGGACGCGCTGACGCCCCAGGCCGGCGAGGAGGACACACTGGCCGGGCGACGCACCGAGCTGATGCACGGCGAGCGCCTGCTGGAGGCCATGAACCAAGCGGCGGCGGAGCTGACGGCGGGCGACGTGGAAGGACGGCTGCGCGCCGCCACCCGCCACCTGGAACGGGTCGCCGACAAGGCGGCGGGCCGCGTGGAACCGGCCATCGCCGCCCTCGACCGGGCCGCCGTCGAAGCGGCCGAGGGGGCCGATCTGCTGCACCGCGCGGCGGCGGCGCTGGACCTGGACCCGCGGCGGCTGGAGGAGGTCGAGGAGCGACTGTTCGCATTGCGCGCCGTGGCCCGCAAGCACGGCACGGACGTGGACGGGCTGGCCGACCTGCATCGCCGGCTGGCCGCCGACCTGGCCGCCGTCGAGGACGGGGGCGCGGCGCTGGCCCGCCTGGCCGCGGAGGAAGACGCGGCGCGCGAGCGGTTCATGGCCGCCGCCGCCGCCCTGACCAAAGCCCGCACCGAGGCCGCCGCCCGCCTCGATACGGCGGTCGCCGCCGAGCTCAGACCCCTGAAGCTGGACAAGGCCACGGTCGTCACCCGCATCGATCCCCTGCCCGAGGCCGAGTGGAGCGAGCACGGCTGCGACCGCGTCCTGTTCGAGGTGGCCACCAACCCGGGGACGCCGCCGGGCCCCCTCGCCCGCATCGCGTCGGGGGGCGAATTGGCCCGCTTCATGCTGGCCATGAAGGTGGTGCTGGCCGGCGCCGACCCGGTGCCGACCCTGATCTTCGACGAGGTGGACGCGGGCGTCGGCGGCGCCGTCGCCGCCGCCGTCGGCGAGCGCCTGGCCGGCCTGGCCGAGGACGTGCAGGTCCTGGTGGTCACCCACTCGCCGCAGGTGGCCGCCCGCGGCGATCACCATTGGCGGGTCGCCAAGTCCGACGCCGCCGCCGGGGTGGTCACCACGGTCGAGTCCCTGGGCGCGCCGGCCCGGCGCGAGGAGATCGCCCGCATGCTGGCCGGCGCCCAGGTCACCGACGAGGCCCGCGCCGCCGCCTCCAGTCTGCTGGAGGGGCGTGGCCCGTGACCGGCGCCCCGCGCGACAAGGCGGCCCAGGCCCTGACCGAGGAGGAAGCGGCGGCCGAGTTGGAGGCCCTGGCCGGCGAGATCGCCGCCCACGACCGGGCCTACTACCAGGACGACGCCCCGGTCATCACCGACGCGGCCTATGACGCCCTGAGGCGCCGCAACGAGACCATCGAAGCCCGGTTTCCGCACCTCAAACGGGACGACAGCCCGTCGGCGCGGGTCGGCGCCCCCGCCGCCGGCGGCTTCGCCAAGGTCACCCATGGGCGGCCCATGCTGTCCCTGGCCAACGCTTTCGACGAAGCGGACGTGCGCGACTTCGTCGACGGCGTGCGGCGCTTCCTCAAGGAGCTGCGCGATGATCCGGACCTGCCCCTGGAGTTCGTCGCCGAGCCCAAGATCGACGGCCTGTCGGTGTCATTGCGCTACGAGGGTGGGCGGTTCGTCCAAGGTGCGACCCGTGGAGACGGCACCGTCGGCGAGGACGTCACGACCAACCTGCGGACCCTGAAGGACGTGCCCGACACCATCTTCGGCAACGACGTGCCGGCGGTCGTCGAGGTACGCGGCGAGGTGTACATGACCCGCCCAGACTTCGCCGCCCTCAACGCGCGCCAAGCGGAAGCCGGCGGCAAGGTGTTCGCTAACCCGCGCAATGCGGCCGCCGGGTCCTTGCGCCAACTCGACTCGACCATTACGGCAGCCCGTCCCCTGCGTTTCTTCGCCTACGCTTGGGGAGAGGTGAGCGCCCCATTTGGCAACACTTACTGGGGCGTCCTTCACCTTCTGCGAGGGTGGGATTTCGAAATCAATCCGTTAGCTAGGTTGTGTAGGGATGTCGACCATTGCCTCCGGTTTTATCGAGATACCGAGGCAATGCGTGCCCGCTTGCCCTACGACATCGACGGCGTCGTCTACAAGGTCAACCGCCTGGACTGGCAGGAACGGCTGGGGCAGGTCAGCCGCGCCCCGCGCTGGGCGGTGGCCCACAAGTTCCCCGCCGAGCAGGCGCAGACGGTGCTGCACCGCATCACCGTGCAGGTGGGCCGTACCGGCGCGCTGACCCCGGTGGCCGAGTTGGAGCCCGTCACCGTCGGCGGCGTCGTGGTGTCGCGCGCCACCCTGCACAACGAGGACGAGATCGCGCGCAAGGACGTGCGCGAAGGCGACACGGTGGTGGTGCAGCGGGCCGGCGACGTGATCCCGCAAGTGGTCTCGGTGGTTCTCGACAGGCGCCAACCCGACAGCCGGCCCTTTGTCTTTCCCGACCTCTGCCCCGAGTGCGACAGCCTGGCCGTGCGCGAAGAGGGCGAGGCGGCACGCCGCTGCACCGGTGGCCTGGTCTGCCCGGCGCAGGCGGTGGAGCGCCTCAAGCACTTCGTCTCCCGCGACGCCTTCGACATCGAGGGCCTGGGCGGCAAGCACGTGGAGGCCTTCCGCCGCGACGGCCTGATCGGGACCCCGGCCGACATCTTCCGCCTGGCCGACCACGCCCAGGGCATCCGCGAGCGCGAGGGCTGGGGCGACAAGTCGGTGGACAACCTGCTGGCCGCCGTCGAGGCGAAACGGTCCATCGGGCTGGATCGGTTCATCTACGCCCTCGGCATCCGCCAAGTGGGCCAGGCCACGGCGCGCCTCCTGGCCCGCCAGTACGGCTCCCTCCCCGCCTGGCGGAGGGCCATGACCGAGGCCGCCGACCCGGACTCGGACGCGTATCGGGACTTGGTCAACATCGACGGCGTCGGCCCGTCGGTGGCTGCCGACCTCATCGCCTTCTTCGCCGAGGATCACAACCTCGGCGTCCTCGACGACCTGGACGGCCAGCTCACCGTCGCCGACTATGCGGCACCGACCGCCGCCGACTCCCCGGTGACTGGCAAAACGGTGGTGTTCACCGGCACGCTGGAGACCCTGACCCGCAACGAGGCCAAGGCGCGGGCCGAGGCGCTGGGCGCCAAGGTGGCGGGGTCGGTGTCCAGCAAGACCGACTACGTGGTCGTCGGCGCCGACGCCGGCTCCAAGGCCCGCAAGGCTGCCGACCTGGGCGTCAAGACCCTCAGCGAACAGGAGTGGCTGGAATTGATCGGCTGACGGCGGCGCGGCGGCCGGTCAGTGCAGCTTGTCGGGCAGGTCCTTGACCGCGCGGTCGATGAGGGCGTCGGCCCTCTTGCCCGTCACCGTGTCGGCGAGCAGGCGCCGGGTGGCCTCCACGGCCACATCGACGGCGGTGCTGCGGACCTCGTCGATGGCCGCCGCCTCGGCCTGGGCGATGCGGTCCATGGCCAACTGCTCGCGCCGCCTCAGGGCGCGCTCCAGGTCGTCGGCGGCCTTGCGGCCCAGGCGCTCGGCGTCGCGCCGCGCGTGCTCGACGATCTGCTCGGCCTCCTTCACCGCGTCGCGCTGCTTGCGCTCGTAGGAGGCCAGCAACTCCTGGGCCTCCTCGCGCAGGCGGGTGGCATCCTCGATCTGCCGCTTGATCTTCTCGGCGCGGTCGTCGAGGGCGGTGACGATGGTGCGATAGACCGGCTTGGCGACGCCGCCGACGAAAAGGACGAAGGCAACCAGCACCCAGAACTCGGCCGACGCGAAAAAGGATTCGCCGTGACCGGCCGCGGCCTCGGCCGCCAGGGCCTCCATCAGCGGGCCTCCTTCAAGGCGTCATCGACCGCCGCCCCGACCGCCTTGGCGTCGAGGGCCTCGCCGATCAGCCGCTCGGAGGCGGCCTGGGTCACCTCCACCGCCATGGTGCGCACCTCGGCCATGGCCTGCTTGTGGGCCTCGGCGATCCGTGCCTCCGCCTCGGCCACTTCCGCGCTCAGGCGCTCGTCCAGCTCCTTCTGGCGGCGCCCCGTCTCCTCGGCCATGCGCTCGCGTACCTCCTGGATCACTTCGTGGGCCTGGGCGCGGGCCTCGGCCAGGGCCTTCTCGTAGGCCGCCGCCGCCGCCTCGGCCTCGCCCTTCAAGGTCTCGGCGGTGCGCAGGCTCTCGCTGATCCTGTGGGCCCGCTCGTCCAGGACCTCGCCGACGCGGGGCAGGGCGACCCGGGTCATCAGCACGTAGAGCACCGCAAACGAGATGGCCAGCCAGATGACCTGCGGCGAAAACGTAGTGTGGTCGAGCTGCGGCAGGCCGGCGGCCACGGCGTCGCCGGCGGCCACGGTCGCCGCCACGAGGCCCAGGAGGGCCGGGATCTTGGTCGTCCGCACCGGCCGGAACCGTCCGCGGCCTCAGGTGAACAGGATCAGGAACGAGATCAGCAGCGCATAGAGGGCCACCGCCTCGACCAGGGCGAACCCGAGCATGGCCAAGCCGAACACCTGGGCGCGGGCCGCCGGGTTGCGGGCGATGGAGCCGATCAGGGACGAAAAGATGTTGCCGATACCGGCGCCGACACCTCCCAGACCGATCACGGCGAGGCCCGCACCAACCATCTTCGCGGCATCAAGTTCCATGGTCCTGTTTCCTCAGTTGTCGGGTTGACTCTGTCCTTCCGGCGTCCGGCCGAACCCTCGTGCTAGTGGAGATGAATCGCGTCGTTGAGATAAAGACAGGTGAGAACGGTGAACACGTAAGCCTGCAGGAACGCCACCAGGAACTCGAAGCCGGTCAGCGCCACGTTCACCGCCAGCGGCGCCCAGCCGCCGAGCAGACCGAGCGGCACCACGAACCCGGCGAACACCTTGAGCATGGTGTGCCCGGCCATCATGTTGGCGAACAGCCGGATGGACAGGCTCACCGGCCGCGACAGGTACGACAGGATCTCGATCGGGATCAGCAGCGGCGCCATGACCACCGGCACCCCCGACGGCGCGAAGAAGGTGAAGAAGTGCAGCCCGTGGCGGACGAAGCCGATCACCGTGACCCCGACGAACACGAAGATGGCCATGGCGAAGGTGACGATGATGTGGCTGGTGAAGGTGAAGGCGTAGGGGATCAGGCCGATCAGGTTGGCGAACAGGATGAACATGAACAGCGAGAAGATGAACGGGAAGTACCGCCGTCCCTCGTTGCCCACGTTGTCGCGCACCATGTTGGCAATGAAGTCGTAGGCCAGTTCCGCCATGGACTGCCAGCGCCCGGGGATCAGGGCCCGGCCGCGCATGCTCAAGGTGAGGAAAAGGGTGACCACGGCGACGGTCAGCACCATGAACAGGGCGGCATTGGTGAACGACGCGTCGACACCACCCAGATGGATGGGAACGATGGTGTTGATCTCGAACTGCTTCAGTGGATTGGCCACGCCGTCCCCCGCCTGATCCCGCGTCCACCGGTCACGCCGGCCCGCCTCCGTCTTGCGCGTCGTCGGGCTCCTGCGCCCCCCGGCGCGGGCCGACGCCGCCCGGACCGAGGCCGATGCCGCTGGCCGTCCGGTAAACGTTCAATACCCCGGCGGCGGCGCCGAGGAAGAAGAACACCACCAGCAACCACGGCGCGGTACCCAGCCAGTAATCGAGCAGAAGGCCAAGGCCCACGCCCACGATCAAAGCGGCCACCAACTCGGTGCCGATGCGCAAGGCCATGCCGACACCCGACATGGGCCCGGAAACCATCGGCACCGACGGCGGCTCCGACCCGTCGTGTTCGCCCTTGGCCCGCTGCAATCGGGCCTCGAGATCGTCAAGCGATGGTGGGGTTTTGTCGTCGCCCATGAACAAAGCGCGCAGACGTCCCCCCCTCCAGCCGGACTCGCGCCATATGTGCGTTGCAACATACGGGTCCCCCCAAACCCTGTCAAGGGGAAAACCCGGGGTTCAACTCCTTGAAAAGCATAGGAAAACAGGCGATTCGGGGGTCGACTCAGGGGGCTCGGCGGGGGCTCATGCGGTGGCCCGCAGTTCCTCGGCCCGTTGCAGGTCCACCGACACCAGCTCCGAGACGCCCCGCTCCATCATGGTCACCCCGAACAGGCGGTCCATGCGGGCCATGGTCATGCGGTGGTGGGTGATCACCAGGAAGCGGGTGCCGCCGCCCCGCGCCATCTCCTCCAAGAGGGTGCAGAAACGGTCGACGTTGGCGTCGTCCAGCGGGGCGTCCACCTCGTCGAGGACGCAGATGGGCGCGGGATTGGTGAGGAAGACGGCGAACAGCAGGGCCAATGCGGTCAGGGCCTGCTCGCCGCCCGACAGCAGTGACAGCACCTGCAGGCGCTTGCCCGGCGGGCTGGCCATGATCTCCAAGCCGGCCTCCAGGGGGTCGTCGGACTCGGTCAGGGTCAGGTGGGCGCGGCCGCCACCGAACAGCCGCTCGAACAGGGCGCGGAAATGGCGGTCCACGTCCTCGAACGAGGCCACGAGGCGCCGGCGTCCCTCGCGGTTCAGCTCGGCGATGCCCTGGCGCAGCTTGTCGATGGCCTTGACCAGGTCGGCCCGTTCGGTCTGCAGCACGTCGATGCGTTCGGTGAGCTCCGCCGCCTCCTGCTCGGCCCGCAGGTTGACCGGGCCCATGGTCTCCCGTTCCCGGAGCAGCCGCTCCAGGCGCCGCTCCACCGCCTCCAGTTCGGGCAGCACGGCACCCTCGCCGGCTAGCCCGGCATCGGCCGCCGCTTGCTCCGGACCGACTCCGAGGCGTTCGGCCATGCGTTCGGTGAGGTCGGCGCAGGTGCGCTCGCCCTGGTCGACGACCCCCTCGGCGCGCACCCGGTCCTCACGGGCGCGGGCCAGGTCGGCCTCGGCCGCCTTGAGCTCGCGCTCGGCGGCGGCGACGCGGCCTTCCGCTTCGGCCAGGCTGTCGGCCGCCGCCTTGCGGTTGGCCTCGGCGTCGTCCACGGCGTCGAGCAGGCTGCGGCGCTGCGCGGCGATCTCGGCCGGGCGCTCGGACAGGCGGGCCAACTCGGCGGTCACCGCCCGGTGCCGGTCCTCCAGTTGCTCGATGCGGGTCCCCGCGCCGCCGCCGCGACGCTGCCAGGACTCGGTCTCGCGGTCGATCTCGGCGTGCCGCCGCTGCCGTGCCTCGGCCTCGCGGACCAGCGTGTCGTGGGCGTTGCGGCGCTCGGCCTGGGCGGCCCGCCGCTCGGCCAGCTCGGCGCGCAACCGGGCCGCCTCGGCGCGGGCGGCGGTGGGATCGGGCAGCGCCGCCAGTGCCGCCTCGGCATCGGCGCCGCGGCTGCGGGCATCCGCCAGGTCGGCGTCGATGGCGGCGGCGGTCTCGTCCAGGGCGGCAAGGCGGGACGCCTGCGCGGCCGTCCGCTGGCGGACCTCGGCAAGGGCGTGGCGGGCGGCGGCGAGGGCGGCATCGGCCTCGCGCACGGCGGCCCGCGCCGCCTTGTCGTCGGCCGCGGCGGCATCGGCGGCGGCCTGCGCCTGGTCGGCTTCGGCCCGGGCCGCGGCGGCGTCGGCGCCGGCGTCCTCGATAAGCCGCCGCACCTCGGCCAGGCGGCTCCTCTGCTGCAATCTCGCCGTGGCCGCCGTGGCGGCGCCGGCACCAACCGTGTAGCCGTCCCAGCGCCACAGGGCCCCGTCGCGGCTGACCAGGCGTTGACCCTGGGCCAACTGGTCGCGCAGGGCGGTGCCGGCGGCCTCGTCGTCGACCACGCCGACCTGGGCCAGGCGGCTGGCCAGAACGTCGGCTCCGCCGACGAAGTCGCTCAGGGGCGGCACGCCGGCAGGCAGGGGCGGCGGTCCGTCCACGGGCGGCACGGTCCGCCAATGGACGCCGGCGGCCTCGTCCGCAGGCGCCGTCAGGTCGTCGCCGAGGGCGGCGCCGAGGGCCGCCTCCAGGCCCGGCTGCACGGTGAGGGCATCGATGACCGGCGGCCACAGGTCCGTGTCCGCCGGCTCGAGGACCTCGCTCAATGCCTTCTCCTCCGCCTGCAGACGGGTCGCCGCCGCGTCCGTGGCGTGCCGGCGGGCCACCGCGGCGGTCGCCCCTGCGGCGGCCGTGGCCGCCTCCGACTCCGCCGCCTCGGCGTGGGTCGCGGCGTCGGCAGCCACGGCCTGGGCGGCCTCGACGGCGGCCTCGGCAGCGGTGAGGGCGGCGCCGTCCGGGGTCTCCTCGACGGCGGCGGCCCGCTGCGCCGCCACGTCGTCGGCCCGTTCACCGAGTCGGCGGCGGCGCTCCTCCAACTCGGTCAGGGTGCGGGTCAGGGCACCGCGCCGCGCTTCGTCGGCGGCCACCTGCTCGGTGACGGCGGTCAGCGCGGCGTCCGCCTCGTCGACAAGGCGGGTGGCCTCGGCCAGGGCTTCGGCGGCCTGTTTGCGGGCCCCCTCCTCGTCCCGACGCAAGGCCTCGATGGCGGCCCGTTCGTCGGCCAGCCGGGCAACGGCGGCGGCGGCCTCCTCGGCCAGGGCCCGCTCCCGTTCCAGGTCGGCGGCGGCATGGTCGAGGCGGGTGCGGCAGTCCTGCTGGGCGTCGGCCACCCGCTGCTCCTCGGCGTCGAGGCCGTCGCGGGCCAGGCGCAGGCGTTGCAGCTCGGCCGCCGCTTCCGCCTCGCGGGCGCGGCGGGCCGGCAGCTCGGCGGCGCGCTCGGCTTGGCTGCGCGCCGCCGCCGCGGCGCGTCCGGTGAGGGCGGCCACGTCGTCCTCGGCCCGGTGCAGCGCCTCGCGCCCGGCCTCCAGCGCAGTCTCGGCGGCGCGCCAGCGCACGGTCAGGAACGCCGCCTCGGTGCGGCGGATGTCGCCCGACAGGTTGCGGTACCGCGACGCCTGGCGCGCCTGCTTGCGCAGGCCCTGAAGCTGGGCGTCGAGGGTGACCAGGATGTCGTCGAGGCGTTCCAGATTGGCCTCGGCGGCGCGCAGACGGAGCTCCGCCTCATGGCGCCGCGAGTGGAGACCGATGATTCCCGCCGCCTCCTCCAACAGCAGCCGCCGCTCCGCCGGCTTGGCGGCGATCACCGCCCCCACCCGGCCCTGGCTGACCAGGGCCGGCGACCGGGCGCCGGTGGCGGCGTCGGCGAACAGGAGCTGCACGTCGCGGGCACGCACCTCCTTGCCGTTGACCCGGTAGGTGGAGCCCTTCTCCCGCTCGATGCGGCGGCTCACCTCCAGCTCGTCGTGGTCGTTGAACAGCGCCGGGGCGACACGGGTGCTGTTGTCGAGCCTGAGGATGACCTCGGCGACGCTGCGCGACGGGCGGTCGGTGGTGCCGCCGAAGATGACGTCGTCCATCTCGCCGCCGCGCATCTGGCGGGCCGAGGTCTCGCCCATGACCCAGCGCAGGGCCTCCACCAGATTGGACTTGCCGCAGCCGTTGGGACCGACGATGCCGGTCAGCCCGACGTCAATGGCCAGCTCGGTGGGGTCGACGAACGACTTGAAGCCCGACAGCCGCAATCTGGTGAAGCTGAGCAACCGATGGCCCCCCTCGACCCGCGCCCGCCGTTAGCGCGCGGCCTCCAGCGCCTTGTCGATGACCGCCCGGAAGTGCTCGTAGGACATGGCCCCCGACACCTTCTCGCCGGCAATGACGAAGGTGGGCGTCGAGCGGATGTCGTGGATCCGATGCGCCTCCGTGCGTTTGGTCTGGATGGCCTGAAGCAGCGACTGATCGGCCAGACAGGCGTCCACCTGCTGGTCGTTCATCCCGCCCATGCGGGCCAGGCGGCGCAGGTCCTCCAGGGGCCGCGGGCTGCGCGACCAGCCGCCCTGGGTGCTGAACAGGGCCTCCAGGAATCCGAAGTACCGTTTCTCGGGCATGCACCGGGCGACCAGGGCCGCCGCCAGCGCCAGGGGGTCCAGCGGGAAGTCGGTGAACACCAGCCGTACCTTGCCCGTGTCGATGTAGTCCTTCTTGATCTTGGGCAGGGTCTCGGCATGGAAGGTGGCGCAATGGGGACAGGTGAGGGACGAGAACTCCTCAATGGTGACCGGGGCATCGGCGCGGCCCAGGAACCGCTCGCCCATTGCCCCGGCGGCGGCGCCGTCGGCCGCACTCGCCGGCAGCCCCGCCAGAAACACGACGAGGGCCATGACGCCCACTAGATGTCGGGTCAATCAAGCCTCCCATGGCAAGATATTGATGGACTATAGAATCGCCCTCGCGACTCCACAAGGCACATTAGCCCGCATTTCTCACATCCACCATGGTCTGTGGCGGATGTGAGAAATGCGGGTTAAGACGCCGGCCGGGACCGAGTCGACTCGCTCGATTCGGTGTCCCCGTCAGGGGGTGCCCCGGCCGTCGCGGCGGGCCGCGAGGGACCGACCGAGGGCCTCCAGGGCGGCGCGCAGCTCGGGATCGCCGACCTCGGCCAGACGCGCGGCGAGATCGGGGTCGGGGTGGTCGGTCTCCGGCTCCGGCCGGCGCGGAGGCGCCTCGGCCCGCTCCGTCACGGGTCCTTGAACCAGCCGCACCCGGGCCACGGCACGGTAGCCGAAGTATCCGTTGACCCGTTCCACCAGTACCGGCTCCAGGTGTTGCAGCTCGGTGGCCAGGCTGCCCCCGGCGACGCGCAGCCTGAGGGTCCCGTCGGTGCGTTGTCCGCGGGGGAAGTCGATACGTTCGGGCGCGCTGTCGGCGGCGAGCCGGGGGCCGACGATGGCCGGCCAGTCGGCGATCACGGCGCCGTCGGCGAAACCGCGGCGTCCGAACAGCGGACGCGTGATGCGGTCGATCACGGCGGCGAGGGCCCGCGGGCCGGCCCCGCGCCGCGCCGGTGGTTGGTCCGGGTTGGCCATGACGGCGGACATGGTAGGATCCGGCCCTCCCGCGCACAACAACCGGCCGCAGCCGCCATCGTGTCGTCGCCCGCCGCCCTCCGCCGCCGCCTGCTCGCCTGGTACGACCGCCACCGGCGCGACCTGCCGTGGCGGGCGGCACCCGATCAGCAGCCCGATCCCTACGGCGTCTGGCTGAGCGAGATCATGCTGCAGCAGACGACGGTGGCCGCGGTCGCGCCGTACTACCGGGCCTTCCTCGACCGCTGGCCGACGGTGCACGACCTGGCGGCGGCCGACCTGGATGCGGTGCTCCATGCCTGGCAGGGCCTCGGCTACTACGCGCGGGCGCGCAACCTCCATGCCTGTGCGAAGGTGGTGGCGGGCGACCACGACGGCCGCTTTCCCGACGCCGAGGACGCCCTGCGCCGGCTGCCCGGGGTCGGTGCCTATACGGCGGCGGCGGTCGCCGCCATCGCCTACGCCCGCCCGGCGACGCCGGTGGACGGCAACGTGACCCGGGTGGTGGCCCGGCTGTTCGCGGTGGCCGATCCCCTCCCGGGCGGCCACGCCGCCATCGAGGCCCTGGCGCGGCGCCTGACACCGTCGGCCCGGCCGGGCGATTTCGCCCAGGCGATGATGGACCTGGGCGCCACCGTCTGCACCGCCCGCCGCCCCAGGTGCGACGCCTGCCCATGGGCCGCCGACTGCGCCGCCCGCGGCGAAGGGCGTCCCGAGGCCTATCCAGTGCGGGCGCCACGCAAGGCGCGACCGACCCGGCGCGGCGTCGCTTTCTGGACCATGGGCGACGGTGCCACGGTGCTGCTGCGCCGGCGCCCCGAGAGGGGGCTGCTCGGCGGAATGATGGAGGTGCCGTCCACCGACTGGCGGGAACGCCCGTGGACCCTGACTGAGGCCGCCGCCGCCGCTCCGCTGGCGGCCACGTGGCGGCCACTCCCCGGCGCCGCTCGACACACCTTCACCCACTTCCACCTGGAACTGGAGGTGGTGGCCGGCCGCGCCCGCGGCGGTGCCCCGGCCGGCACCAAGTGGTGCCCCATCGACGCCCTGTCGGCCGAAGCCCTGCCGACGGTCATGAAAAAGGTGGTGCGTTTGGCCCTGGATCATTCCCGATGACCGGGCCGACGGTGGACCGGCGGTTGACCGCCGCCATGGTTTCGGGGAATGCTGTCCGCCGAACGCCGTGCCGGCCCCGTGTCGGCGCGACCTGAACGCGGCGCCGGTCGGGCGAATGGGGGAGAACGGCCGAAGCCATGCTCACGTGGAGCGATAACTGGATTATCGGCCACGACGAGATCGATGCCGGCCACAAGCGGTTCTTCGATCTGGTCGACGCCATGGAAACGGCGCTCGTCGCCGGCGAGGAGAGATCGACGGTGCAGGCCATCGCCGTCGCCCTCGCCATCGATACGGCGGCGCACTTCTCCGCCGAGGAAAGACTCCTGGCGGCCCACGGCTACCCGGGCGCCGAGGAGCACCGGGCGCGCCATCAGGAGATCCTGCGCACCGTCGACGCGGCGCTGATCCGCTGCGACGACGCGGACGAGGAAGAGGTCTGGCTGGCCGCCTGCAAGGAGGTCAAGACGGTGCTTCTCAACCACCTGGTCCACGACGACATGGCGTACAGGCAGTTCCTGGTGGAGCAGGGGATCGTCGGCGTTTCGGAGGAGTCATGACCGCCGAGACGGCGCCCGCGCGGGTGCTGCTGGTCGAAGACGACGGGCGGCAGGCCAAGCTGTACACCGCCTTTCTCGGCGACGGCCCCTACCACCTCAACCATGTGGACACCGGGCAGGCGGCGCTGGCCGAACTGGAGCGCCGGGTCCCCGACGCCGTGCTCCTGGACCTCAATCTGCCCGACATGGACGGCCTCGACGTCCTGCGTCACATCTCGGGCGCCGGCATGCCGACCGCGGTGGTGGTCATCACCGCCGACGGGTCCGTCGACAACGCGGTCGCCGCCATGCGGCACGGGGCCTTCGACTTCGTGGCCAAGCCCTTCGACGGCAAGCGGCTCATCGTCACCCTGGGCAACGCCTTGGAGCACCAGCGCCTGTCCCGCCTGGTGGAGACCTACCGGAACGATTTCGATCGCGATGCCTTCGGTGGCTTCGTCGGCTCGTCCCTGCCCATGCAGGCGGTCTACAGCATCATCGAGAACGCGGCCCGCAGCAAAGCCACCGTGTTCATCACCGGCGAGAGCGGCACCGGCAAGGAGGTAGGGGCCGTCGCCATCCACAAGCAAAGCCCCCGTGCCGGCGGCCCGTTCATCGCCATCAACTGCGGCGCCATCCCCAAGGACCTCACCGAAAGCGAGATCTTCGGCCACGTCAAAGGGGCGTTCACCGGCGCCGTGCGCGATCGCGAGGGCGCCGCCCTGGCCGCCCATGGCGGCACCCTGTTCCTCGACGAAATCTGCGACATGGACCTGGCGCTGCAGGCCAAGTTCCTGCGCTTCGTCCAGACCGGCACCTTCCAGAGGGTGGGCGACAGCCGCACCCAAAGCGTCGACGTCCGGTTCGTCTGCGCCACCAACCGCGATCCCCTGGCCGAGGTCGAGGCAGGGCGCTTCCGCGAAGACCTGTACTACCGGCTGCACGTGATTCCCATCCACCTGCCGCCGCTGCGCGAACGCGACGACGACGTGCTGGCCATCGCCCGGACGTTCCTCGCCGAGTATGCCGCCGAAGAGGGCAAGACGTTCACCGACTTCGAGCCCGAAGTGACGGACCTGATGCTGGGCTATGGGTGGCCCGGCAACGTTCGCGAGGTGCAGAACGTGGTGCGCCACGCGGTGGTGCTCAACGACGGCCCGACGGTGACGCCGGAGATGCTGCCGCCGTCCATTGCCGCCGGCGCCGCGCCGGGCACGACGGCCCGGGTCCGCCGCACCGCCGATGTCGCCGGCGCGCCGGCACCGCCGTCACCCGGTGAGGACGGCGTCATCCGGCCCCTGGCCGAGGTGGAGCGGGAAACCATCGAGCGCGCCATCGCGTTGTGCGACGGCAACGTCCCCCAGGCCGCCGCGCACCTGGGCATCAGCGCGTCAACCATCTACCGCAAGCGCGCCACCTGGGAGGACGGCGACACGGCGGCGTGACCGCCCCGCCGGGGAGTCATACCGCCCCGCCCATGAAATGACCCTCCGGGCCATGTCATGCGAAGGCGGGAGCGCTCAGCGCCGCGCGGGCTTTCCGGCGCGCCAGGACGGCGCTTCGCTCCTCGCTTCGAAGGCGCGCCGGACCTAATCGTCGTACGCCATCAGGCAGGAGAACGGGACGTCGAGCGCGTCCAGCTTGCCGCGGCCGTCGAGGAAGGTGAGTTCGATCATGCACGCGGTGCCCACCACCTCGGCGCCCACCTTGCGGAACAGTTCGACCGACGCGGCCATGGTGCCGCCGGTGGCCAGCAGGTCGTCCAGGATGACCACCCGCTGACCCGGCTCGACGGCATCGTTCTGGATCTCGATGACGTCGGTGCCGTACTCCAGCGCGTATTCGTAGGGAATGGTCGCCCCCGGCAGCTTGCCGCGCTTGCGCACCATGATGAAGCCGCAGCCGAGCTTGAGCGCCAGCGGCGCCGCCACCAGGAAGCCGCGGGATTCGATGCCGGCCAGGATGTCGGGCTGATGGCGGCTGATCGCCTTGGCCATGCGCCCCATGGCCACCCCCCAGGCGTCCGGATGGGAGAGCAGGGTCGAGATGTCGTAGAACAGGATGCCGGGCTTGGGGAAATCGGGAACCGAGCGGATGTGGTCTTTCAGGTCCATGAGCGCCTCGCCGTCGACGGGGGATACCGGTCGCGGCGTATGGTAATGGCTCGCCCGGACCCGGGCAATCGATTGCAGGGACCTCCCAAACCCCCGGCATCCCGCCGTTTTTTCACACTCCATTAACCGTTTGTTACAATCATCAACTTTGATGATTCGTTTGTTGCATTCTGCGGCGCGGCGGCCTATACCTGGATTGATCAATTGTTGCAACACACAGCGCGCTTAGAGCGATTGTTGCCAAGGACCGCCCGGCCGTGGACTTCGATACCCTCACCCGCCGCATGGCCGACGAGTTCACCCGGCTGAGCCCGCAGCTCCGCCAGGCGGCCCGCTACACCCTCGACCGCCCCGAAGACGTGGCGCTGATGTCCATGCGCACGGTGGCGACCCAGGCCGGGGTGCAGCCCTCGACCATGGTGCGTCTGGCCCGTTCCCTGGGCTTCACCAGCTACACGGCGTTCCGGGAGCCTTTCGAGACCCGGCTGCGGCGCCGGCCCAACGGCCTGCTGGCCCGGGCCCGCGACCTCCAGGCGCGCGGCGCCGAGGGGCGGGCGACGGGCCTGCTGCAGGAGGTGCTCTCCACCGACATCGCCAACCTGCGCGATACCTTCGCCAACAACGACGTGGCCCGCTTCGAGGCCTGTGCCGCGGTGCTGTCGCGGGGGCGGCGGGTTTTCATCCTGGGCGTCCGGAGCTGCTATCCGGTGGCCTTCTTCTTCCACTACGCCTACGGCATGTTCCGCGACAACGGCATCCTGCTGGACGGGCGCGGCGGCACCTTTGCCGACGAGTTGCGTGGATTCAGCCGCGACGACGTGATGATGGTCATCAGCGTCGAGCCGTACAGCGACAAGACGGTCCGCTCCATGGAGTACTGCCACAAGCGCGGCGGCACCGCGGTGGCGGTCACCGACAGCGTGGTGTCGCCGGTCGCGGCCAACGCCGACCACGTGCTGGTGGTCAGCAACCACAGCCCGTCGTTTTTCGATTCCATCGCCGCGGCCATGGCCGCGGTGGAGGCCCTGATCGTTCTCATGGTCGCTGCCGGCGGTGACAACGCCCTGGCCACCATCGAAGAGAGCGAGCGTCACCTGGACGATTTCCGTGCCTACTGGCAACCGGACGGGAAGAAATCCTGAACTCCGCAAAGCCCAAAACACCGTCGAGAAAGCCCTTCGTCATGACCCACCTCAGCCCCAATCCCCTCGCCTCCGACCCGACCCTGTCCGACGCGCCCGCCTGCTGGGAGACCGACGACGGCGCCGAAGTCATCGCCTTCACGCCGCAGACGCTGCGTCCGCGGGAGACCAGCCGCGTCTTCCATCGGCAGCTTCGCCAACCGGTCCCGATGGTGGCCGGCGGCGACGGCGTCTACATCTTCGACACCGAGGGCCGGCGGTACCTGGACGCCTGCGGCGGCGCCGCCGTGTCGTGCCTGGGCCACAGCGATCCGGACGTGCGCCGGGCCATCATCGAACAGGTCGAGACTCTGCCCTATGCGCACACCGGTTTCTTCACCTCGCAGGCGGCAGAGGAGCTTGCCGACCTGTTGATCGGGCAGGCGCCGGACGGCCTGTCCCGGGTCTATTTCGTCTCCGGCGGCTCGGAAGCGGTGGAGACGGCGCTGAAGATGGCCCGCCAGGTGCACGTGGAACGGGGCCGGCCGGAACGCCACCGCTTCATCGCCCGGCGTCAGAGCTATCACGGCAATACCCTGGGCGCCCTTTCGGTGGGCCACAATGCCGGCCGCCGCGCCCTGTTCGAGCCCATGCTGCCGTCCGCCACCCATATCGCACCGTGCTACGCCTACCGCGGCATGGCGCCGGGCGAGAGCGAGGAGGCGTACGGCCGCCGGGTGGCTGACGAGCTGGAGGCCGCCATCCTGGCCCTCGGGCCGCAGACGGTAGCTGCGTTCGTCGCCGAGACGGTGGTCGGGGCCACGGCGGGCGTGGTGCCGCCGGTGCCCGGCTACTTCGCCCGCATCCGCGAGATCTGCGACCGCTACGGCGTGCTGCTGATCCTGGACGAGGTCATGTGCGGCATGGGCCGCACCGGCACCCTGTTCGCCTGCGAGCAGGAAGGCGTGGTCCCCGACCTGGTCACCGTGGCCAAGGGCCTGGGCGCCGGCTATCAGCCCATCGGCGCGGTGCTGGCCGCCGAGCCCGTGTACGAGGCCATGCACGCCGGCTCCGGCAGCTTCCAGCACGGCCACACCTACATGGGCCACCCGACGGCGTGCGCCGCGGCGCTGGCCACCCAGCGGGCCATCCAGCGGCGCGATCTGCTGGCCAACGTCCGCCGCCAGGGCGCGGCGCTGGGCCATGCCTTGCACGCGCGGTTCGACGACCATCCGTTCGTCGGCGACGTGCGCGGGCGCGGCCTGTTCTGGGGCGTCGAACTGGTCGCCGACCGGGAGACCAAGGCGCCGTTCGACCCCGAGCTGCGGCTGTTCGCCCGCATCAAGGCCGAGGCCATGGACCGCGGGCTCCTGTGCTATCCCGCCGGCGGCACCGCGGACGGCGTGCGCGGCGACCACGTGCTGCTGGCGCCGCCCTACATCATCGACGAGGCCCAGGTCGCCGAGATCGTCGAGATCCTGGATGAGGCCGTCGATGCCGCCGTCTCCGCCGTTCCGAGGTAACCGCTTCCCGGGATTCATTTGCATCAATCGGCCGCAAGTGAGTATCATTTGTTGCATGGGCGGACCGCCGTACAACGGTGCGGTCGCGGCCAATGGACAGACCGCTGTTGCCAGACGACGGAAAAAACGACGTTTTTTCGGTTGTGGTCACGGCCAGCGTCCTTAAACTAAAGGACTCGTCGCCTCTGCGGCGGCGAGAAAACAGGGAGGCACCGGGGGACGTGTCGGGATACGGGACACCGACACTCAGACCATGTGGACAAACGTCCGCACGGTTTCGGCCACGACCGACACCGTTCATCCGCCATTGGCTTGCGGGCGATCGTCCGCGCCGCTGGCGAAGCGGTGCGGTGTCATAACGGCACCGGACCAGTCCTGCTGTCTGGCAACCCAGTCAAGGGAGAACGAAGCGTCATGAAAAAACTCAGCGTAACGGCAATCGCCCTGGTGATGGCCGCGGGGGTCTTCTACGCCACCGGTACCGGTACGGCGCAGGCCCAGCAGAACTTCATCACCATCGGCACCGGAGGCGTCACCGGAGTGTACTACCCGACCGGCGGCGCCATCTGCCGCCTGGTCAACAAGGGCCGCAAGATGCACGGCGTGCGGTGCTCGGTGGAGAGCACCGGCGGCTCGGTTTACAACATCAACACCATCCGCGCCGGCGAGCTGGACATGGGCGTCGCCCAGTCCGACTGGCAGTACCACGCCTACAACGGCACCTCGAAGTTCAAGGACAAGGGGCCGTTCACGGAGCTGCGGGCCGTGTTCTCGGTGCATCCGGAGCCCTTCACCGTGGTCGCCCGTGCCGATTCCGGCATCAAGCACTTCAACGACCTCAAGGGCAAGCGGGTCAACATCGGCAACCCCGGCTCCGGCCAGCGCGGCACCATGGAAGTGGTGATGGCGGCATTGGGCTGGACCAAGTCCACGTTCAAGCTGGCCTCCGAGCTGAAGTCGGCCGAGCAGTCCAAGGCCCTGTGCGACAACAAGATCGACGCCATGGTGTTCACCGTCGGTCACCCCAGCGGCTCGATCAAGGAAGCCACGACCTCGTGCGACAGCGTGATCGTCGAAGTCAGCGGCCCGGTCATCAGCAAGCTGGTCAATGACAACGCCTACTACCGCACGGCCACCATTCCGGGCGGCATGTACAGGGGTAATCCCAACGACGTGATGACCTTCGGCGTCGGCGCCACGTTCGTGTCCTCGACCCGGGCGTCGGCCGACACCGTGTATCACGTGGTCAAGGCGGTGTTCGAGAACTTCGACGACTTCAAGAAGCTCCATCCCGCCTTCAGGGTCTTGAAAAAGAACGAGATGATCAAGGACGGCCTATCGGCCCCGCTGCACGATGGCGCGGCCAAGTACTACAAGGAAGCAGGCCTGATGTAATGGGCGTGGGGGAACGGCGGCGGTGCCGTTCCCCCCTCTCCCTGGCGCGGGCCGGGGCCGCAGGAGGCGCGGCCGTAATCACCGAATCGGGACGAGGCCCATGAGGAAGACCTCGGCATGGGGCGCGGCGCTGGCGGTGGCGTTGGCGTCGTTCTGGGCACCCTCCGCCGCCAGCGCATTCGAAATCATCATCGGCACGGGCAGTAAGGAGGGCGTCTACTACCAGGTGGGCCGGGCCATCTGTCACCTGATCAACCGTCAGGTGGAGGGCGTGACCTGCCGGGTGCTGGAGACCCCGGGATCGCTGTCCAACCTGGAGAACGTGCGCAACGGCGCCTACGACCTGGGCCTGGTGCAGTCCGACTGGCAGTACCATGCGGTCAACGGGACCGGGCCGTTCCAGTTCATGGACTCCTCCTACCGGAACCTGCGCGCTCTGTTCTCCGTCCATGCCGAGCCCTTCACCCTGGTCGCCCGGCGGGATTCGGGGGTGCGCACCCTCGACGACCTGATGGGCAAGCGGGTCAACATCGGCAATCCGGGATCGGGGCAACGGGCGACCATGGAAGTGGTGATGCGGGCCAAGGGCTGGACCCGGCGGGACTTCGCCCTCGCCGAGGAACTGCCCGCCAGTGAGCAGTCCCTGGCCCTGTGCCATGACCGAATCCAGGCCATGGTCTACACCGTCGGCCACCCCAACGCGTCGGTGAGCAAGGCCGCGGGCCTGTGCGACGCGATCGTCGTCGAGGTGGTCGGCGACGCCATCGACAAGCTGGTGACCGAGAACCCCTATTACACCTATGCCACCATCCCCGGCGGCATGTACGCGGGCAATCCCGACACGGTGGAGACGTTCGGCGTCAAGGCCACGTTGGTGACGGCGGCCGAAGTGGACGCCGAGACCGCCTACGCCGTCGTCAAAGCCGTGTTCCAGAACCTGACCCGCTTCCGCAAGATGCACCCGGCCATCGCCGGCGTAGACCCCAGGCGCATGGCCACCGACGGCCTGTCCGCGCCCTTGCACGAGGGGGCGGAACGGTACTTCCGGGAGGCGGGGCTCCGCTGAGCCGAAGCCCGCGAGGGCGACGCTCCCCGTCCGAGGCGGCCGGGGGGCGCAGGGAGACAGACGAGATGAGCGAAGAGAAACCCGTCGAGCCGGCCGCGAACGATCAGAACCTCCAGGACATGATCGCGGAGGCGGACACCGGTGCGCGGGCGCCGTCCGGGATCCCGGCCAAGATCCTGTGGTACGTACCGCTCGCCTGGGCCCTCTTCCAGCTCTGGTACGCGTCGCCGCTGCCGTTCATGCTGCGCTTCGGCGTCTTCAACGGCAGCGAGGCGCGCTCCATCCATTTGGCCTTCGCCGTCTTCCTCGCCTACCTCGCCTTCCCGGCCCTCAAGCGGTCACCCCGCCGGTACATCCCGATCCAGGACTGGGTGTTCGCCTTGGTGGGCGCCTTCGCCGCCGGCTACCTCTATCTGTTCTACGAAGCCCTCGCGGACCGGCCCGGCGATCCCACCACCATGGACATCGTCGTCGGCGTGGTGGGGCTGGTCATGCTCCTCGAGGCCACCCGGCGGGCGTTGGGGCCGCCCCTGATGGTGGTGGCCATCGTCTTCCTCATCTATACCTTCGGCGGTCCCTGGATGCCCGACGTCATCGCCCACAAGGGGGCGAGCCTGGCCAAGGGCATGTCCCATTACTGGCTGCAGACGGAAGGCGTGTTCGGCGTCGCCCTCGGGGTGTCCACCGACATGGTGTTCCTGTTCGTGCTGTTCGGGTCGCTGCTGGAGCGGGCCGGCGCCGGCAACTACTTCATCCGCGTCGCCTTCGCCCTGCTCGGCCACATGCGCGGCGGCCCGGCCAAGGCAGCGGTGGTGTCGTCCGGCATGACCGGCCTGGTCTCGGGGTCGTCCATCGCCAACGTGGTGACCACGGGCACCTTCACCATTCCGCTGATGAAGCGGGTCGGCTTTCCCGCCGAAAAAGCGGGCGCCGTCGAGGTGGCGTCGTCCACCAACGGCCAGCTCACGCCGCCGATCATGGGCGCGGCGGCGTTCCTGATGGTGGAGTACGTGGGCATCAGCTACGTGGAGGTGATCAAGCACGCCTTCCTGCCCGCTATCATCTCCTACGTGGCCCTGGTCTACATCGTCCACCTGGAGGCCATGAAGGCCAACATGCAGGGTCTGCCGCGCCGCTTCAAACGGACCTTCCTGCAGAGCCTGTTCACCTTCGCCACCGTCATCGTCGGCCTGATCGTGCTGTCGGCGGCCGTCTATTATGGGCTGGGCTGGATCAAGGTCGTGGCGGGAGACGCCACGCCGTGGATCGCATCGCTGCTGCTGCTCGTCGCCTACGTGGGCCTGCTCAAGTACGCGGCCCGCTTCCCGGAGCTCGACACCAGCCACGAGATCGTCGAGCTGCCGGAGCCGGGCCCCACCGTCAAGGTGGGCCTCTACTACCTGCTGCCCGTCGTCGTGCTGGTGTGGTGCCTGACCGTCGAGCGTCTGTCGCCCGGTCTGTCGGCCTTCTGGGCGTCGGTGTTCATGATCTTCATCGTGCTCACCCAGCGGCCCATCCAGGCCATTTTCCGGGCCACCGGCCATTGGGGCGATTCGGTGCGCCACGGGGTCACCGACCTGTTCGAGGGCCTGGTGGCCGGGTCGCGCAACATGATCGGCATCGGCGTCGCCACGGCCGCCGCCGGCATCATCGTCGGCACCGTGACCCTGACCGGCATCGGCCAGGTGATGACCGAGTTCGTCGAGCTGATCTCGGGCGGCAATCTGCTGCTGCTGCTGCTGTTCACCGCGCTCATCAGCCTGATCCTGGGCATGGGCCTGCCGACCACCGCCAACTACATCGTCGTCTCGTCGCTGATGGCGCCGGTGGTGGTGACCCTCGGGGCCGAGGCCGGCCTGATCGTGCCGCTGATCGCGGTGCACATGTTCGTCTTCTACTTCGGCATCCTGGCCGACGACACGCCGCCGGTGGGCCTCGCAGCCTTCGCCGCCGCGGCCATCTCCGGCGGCGACCCCATCCGCACCGGCCTGCAGGGATTCGCCTACGACATCCGCACCGCCATCCTGCCCTTCCTGTTCATCTTCAATACCCAGCTCCTGATGATCGGCATCGACCATTGGTGGGAGTTCGTGCTCACCGTTGCGTCGGCAGTGACGGCCATGCTGGTGTTCGCCGCCGCCACCCAGGGGTTCTTCCTGGTCAAGAGCCGAATTTGGGAGACCCTGGCCCTGCTGCTGGTCGCCTTCACCCTGTTCCGCCCCGGCTACTGGATGGACATGATCATCCCGCCGCTGGAGAGCGTGCCCGCCACGGGCATTCACGAGATCGCCGGCAACCTGCCCGACAACGCCCAGATCCGGATCCAGGTGGTCGGCGAGGACCTGGAAGGCAACGCGGTCGACAAGGTGGTGATGCTGCCCATGGGGGCCAAGGCCGACGGTCAGGCGCGGCTCGCCGAGGCCGGCCTCGAGCTCAGGAGCGAGAACGGCCGCATGATCGTCGACAACGTGGTCTTCGGCAGTGTCGCCGAGAAACAGAAGATCGACTTCGACTGGGAAGTGGCCAGCGTCCAGGTGAAGACCGACCGGCCGCCCAAGCAGCTCATGTACATCCCCGCAGTGGTCGTCCTCGGCCTGATCATCCTGCTGCAGCGGGGAAGGCGGCTGCGCACCGAATCGGCGACAGCGGCCTGAGGGGGGCCAACAACATGTATAACGACATCCTGCTCGCCGTAGACCTCAACGACGAGACCTCGTGGAACCGCACCCTGCCCCTGGCCATCGAGTACTGCCGCGCCTTCGACGCCCGGCTGCACGTGCTCACCGTCGTCCCCGACTTCGGCATGAGCATCGTTGGCCAGTACTTCCCCAGGGGCTATGAGAAGAAGGTGGCCGATGAGGTCATGCACAAGCTGCGCGATTTCGTCGACCAGAAGGTGCCTGAGGGGGTGCGCGTCCGCCACGTGGTCGGCGAGGGAACGGTCTATGAAGTGATCCTGAGCGTCGCCGGCAAGGTGGGGGCCGACCTGATCGTCGTGTCGGCCGGCCGGCCCGAGCTCAAGGACTACCTGCTCGGCCCCAACGCGGCCCGGGTGGTCCGCCACGCCGAGTGCTCGGTGCTCGTCGTCCGGGGATAGAAACAGGCCGAACCGCGGCGCCCCCTCGAACGAGGGGGCGCGATCCCGGCCTGCGCCTCACCGCCGCGTCGGCGGCGGTCCGGCAGGTCAGCCTACTGATTGGCCTTGAGGAAGGCGATGACGTCGTTGCGCTGATCTTCCTTCTTCAGCTTGAACGTCATCTTGCTGCGTGCCTTCTTGCTCCCGGCGACCTTCTGCAGGAACTTGGTGGGGTCCGCCAGATACTCGAAGATCTCGCCCTCCTCCCAGCTCCCGATCTTCTCGGCCGCCATCAGGAAGCCCTTGGAGTACTTGAAGCCATCGACCGTGCCCGCGGTGCGGCCGACGACGGCAAACAGGTTGGGGCCGACCTTGTTCTTGTCGCCCTTCTTGATGGTGTGACAGGCGACGCACTTCTTGAAGACCTTCTCGCCCTTCCCGGCATCGCCGGCAGCCAGTGCCGAGCCGCTTGCCAGCGACGTCGCCACGGCCAGTCCGACGGCGAGAACCGTTGCCTTTTTCATCGAGACGTCTCTCCTACAGGCTGTGTGCACTTGCAACAAAACGGCGCGCATTATTGACGACGGGGCCAAGCCTTGCAACCGTTACCGATCCATGAATGACCGCCAAATGCGGCATCAGTGAGGCATCGACGTGTCCCGCCGTCAGGGTCGGGCCAGGTCAGACCATACGGCGTAATCGCGGCGAAAGGCGCTCAGCGAGTCCCACACCTCGCGAAAAGCGCTGTCGGCGGCGGCCTGCTCGCGTGCCACCTGCTGCCAGGCGTCGGCCAGGGCATCCAGGATCTCGGCCGGCCAGCGGTGGACCTGTACGCCCTCGGCGGTGAGGGCCTTGAGGGCAGCGAACTGGAGGCCCTCGCTCTCGGCTAGGCCGCGGCGCACGTTGTCGCCGCACACCGCCTCGATCTGCGCCTTGCGGGTCGCCGAAAGGGCGTTCCAGCGGTCGCGGTTGATGATCAGGTCGAAGACCGTTGCCGGCTGGTGCCATCCCGGGAAATAGTAGTGCTTGGCGAACTGCTGGAGGCCCACCGTCCGGTCGATGGCCGGCGTGGCGTACTGGGCGGCATCGATGTCGCCGCTTTCCAATGCCATCAACACCTGGTCGTCGGGCAGGGCCACGGCCTCCACCCCGAGGCGGCTGACGACCTTGGCGCCGAGCCCGTCGATGCGCATCCTCAGGCCCTTGAGCTCGTCGAGGGTGTTCACCTCGCGGCGCAGCCACGCCGAGGCCACGGGCGCCATGATGCCGCAGACGACGCTGTGCAGGCCGTGCCTGTGGTAGAGGCGTTCGAACAGCCGCTTGCCGCCGCCGAAATCCATCCACGCCAGGTATTCCTCGGAGGGCGGGCCGAATGGAACCGCCGCGAAAAGCTGCAGCGCCGGGATCTTGTCGGTCCACAGGCCCGGCGTGGCGAAGGCGGCGTCGATGGACCCGCGGGCCACGGCGTTGAACAGATCGGCAGGGGGAACCGGGGCGCCGGGCTCGTGGTACCTGAGCTCCAAGCCGCCGGCGGAGACCCGCCAGATGCCGCTCTCCACCCGCTTGGCTAGGGCACCGGCCAGGGGCAGCGAGGGGGCGTAGGCGCTGCCCATGGTCCAACGCACCTGCCGCCCGGACAGCGAACCCGCGCTCGCCGACGCGCCCGACGACTTCGGGCCCGCGGCCAAAGTCGGTCCTTCGCCGCGCGGCTGCAGCCGTGGCGCGATGACCGTGGCGCCGACCACCACGCCAACCACCACGCCGACGATGATGCCGATGATTGCGTCGCGCATGCTCAGTCAGTGGTCTGCCGATTGCGGCGCACGATGGATGGCAGCGAGGGAAAACCCGTGACGGGATGGAAATGGTCGGAGTGAGTGGATTTGAACCACCGGCCCCCGCCTCCCGAAGACGGTGCTCTACCAGGCTGAGCTACACTCCGAACCTCGCGCGCCGCGTTTATACCGCCGCCACGGCACCAGGGCAAGACGATGGCGGCGGCGCGGCGGCCCCTTGATCGGCGACAAGGGGAGGCGGCGGCCGTTGAACTACCCTGGGACCGTGGCACGGGAGTGAATCGGGATGCGGACGGCGATCGCGATCATGGTCTCGGTTCTGGCGGCGGCCCAGGGGGCGGCCGCCGGGGGCGGCGGCATCGATGCCGGGCGTCTGTACACCGAGCACTGCGCCGCCTGTCATGGCGCCGACCGCCTGGGCGCCATCGGTCCGGCGCTGCTGCCCGAGAACCTGCGCCGGCTGCGCAGGCCGGCGGCGGCCCGGGTGATCGCCGAGGGGCGGCCGGCAACCCAGATGGAGGGTCTGGGCAAGACCCTGTCGGACGCCCAGATCGCCGCCCTGGTCGACCTCATTTACACGCCGCTGCCGGCCGTGCCCGCGTGGAACCTGGAGGAGATGGTGGCCACCCACGTGGTCCACACGCCGGCCGAGGACCTCCCCGCAAAGCCCGTGCACGATGCCGATCCCCTCAACCTGTTCACGGTGGTGGAGACCGGCGACCACCACGTGACCATCCTCGACGGCGACGCCTTCGAGCCCCTGTGGCGCTTCCCGTCGCGGTTCGCCCTGCACGGCGGCGCCAAATACTCGCCCGACGGCCGGTTCGTCTATCTGGCCTCGCGGGACGGATGGGTGAGCAAGTACGACCTGTGGGGCCTGATCCCGGTGGCCGAGATCCGGGCCGGCATCAACATCCGCAACATCGCTGTGTCGTCGGACGGCAAGTGGGTGATGGTGGGCAACTTCCTGCCCCACTCCCTGGTGGTGTTGGACGCCGCCGACCTGACGCCGGCCAAGATCATCGCCGCCGACGATGGCAAGGGCCGCACCTCCCGCGTCAGTGCCGTCTACAACGCCCCGCCGCGGCAGAGCTTCATCGCCGCGCTCAAGGACTTCAAGGAGGTCTGGGAGCTCTCCTACGACCCCGACGCGCCGCCCGTCTACGCCGGCTTCGTCCACAACTACCGCAAGGGGCAGGAGGAAGGGATCGTCGCCGAGCCCCAGCCCTTCGCCCGCCGCCGCATCGGCCTGGAGGACTACCTGGACGACTTCTACTTCGACCCGGACTACAGCGAGGTCATGGGGGCGTCACGGGACGGCCACGGCGGCGCCGTCTACAACCTGGACGTCCGCCGCAAGGTCGCCGACCTGGACCTGGACGGCATGCCCCACCTGGGCTCGGGCATCGTCTGGGATTACCAGGGCCGGCCGGTGATGGCCACGCCCCACCTCAAGGACGGGGTGGTCAGCGTCATCGACATGACCTCGTGGACCACGGTCAAGCGCATCGAGACCCTGGGCCCCGGCTTCTTCATGCGCAGCCACGAGAACACGCCCTATGCCTGGGTCGACGTGTTCTTCGGCCCCCACAAGGACGCCCTGCACGTCATCGACAAGCGCACCCTGGAGATCGTGAAGACCCTGCGCCCGGCGCCCGGCAAGACGGCGGCCCACGTGGAGTTCACCCGCGACGGCCGCTACGCCCTGGTCAGCGTCTGGGACATGGACGGCGCCCTGGTGGTCTACGACGCCGCCACCCTGGCCGAGGTCAAGCGCATCCCGATGAAGAAGCCGTCGGGCAAGTACAACGTCTACAACAAGATCACCTACTCCGCCGGCACCAGCCACTAAACCCAGGTGGCGCTGCCGATTTCGGTGCCGTCAGGTCTGGCTCTTGGTCTCGATCTCGTGGACGTGGTCGCCCAGGCCGAAGGCGTCGAGCACCTTGACCACGGCCAGGGTCGGCGTCATGCGGCCGTCCCTGACCTCGCGCTCGATGTTGGGCAGGCGCTCGCGGACCCGCGGGTGGGTGCGCAGGGCGTGGCCCAGCCGGTCGTCGATCATCGACCACATCCAGTCGAGCTGCTGCTTGCGCCGCTTGGCGACGAGCTCCCCGGTGTCGGTCATGATCTTGCGGTATTCGAGGATCTTGCCCCACAGCTCGTCCAGGCCGGTCTCCTCGAGGGAGCTGCACATGACCACCGGCGGCGCCCAGTTGGGGCTGGTGTGCTTCATGATCTTGAGCGCGTTGCGGTACTGGCCAACGGCCTGGCCGGCCTTGCGCAGGTTGTCCCCGTCGGCCTTGTTGACGGCGAGCATGTCGGCGATCTCCAGGATGCCCTTCTTGATGCCCTGCAGCTCGTCGCCGGCGTTGGGCAGCATCACCACCAGGAAGAAATCGACCATGCCGGCGACCATGACCTCCGACTGACCCGCCCCCACCGTCTCGATGAGGACGACGTCGAAACCGGCCGCCTCGCACACCAGCATGGTCTCGCGGGTGGTGCGGGTCACTCCGCCCAGGGTGCCCGACGACGGCGACGGCCGGATGAAGGCGTTGGGGTCGATGGCCAGCTCGTTCATGCGGGTCTTGTCGCCCAGGATGCTGCCGCCGGAAATGCCGCTGGAGGGATCGACGGCAAGCACCGCCACCTTGTGGCCGGCGCCCGTGAGCTGCTTGCCCAGGGCCTCGATGAAGGTGCTCTTGCCGGCCCCGGGCACGCCGGTGATCCCAACCCGGAGGGCTCGGCCGGTATAGGGCAGCAGGTGCAAAAGCACCTGCTCGGCCAGCTTCTGGTGCTTGGGGCTGCGGCTTTCGATCAGGGTGATGGCGCGTCCGAGCATAGCCCGGTTGCCGGAGCGCACGCCGGCAACGTAGTCCTCAACATCGAACGGCGGCCGCCAGACCTTTTGCGGTCCGGCGGCCGCTTGCGCCACTTCCATTGCCTAGGCCGCTTCCGCCGAGTAGCCGAGGATCTGGTTGAGCTTGGCGATCAGCTTGCCGGCCGCCTCGCTGATCACCGTCCCCGGCGGGAAGATTGCTTCGGCACCGGCCGCATACAGCTCGTCGTAGTCGTCGGGCGGGATGACGCCGCCAACCACCACCAGGATGTCCTCGCGCCCCAGCTCCTTGAGCGCCCCCTTGAGCTCGGGCACCAAGGTCAGATGGCCGGCCGCGAGCGAGCTGGCGCCGATGATGTGGACGTCGTTCTCCACCGCCTGGCGCGCCGTCTCATCGGGCGTCTGGAACAGCGGCCCGATGTCGACGTCGAAGCCTAGGTCGGCGAAGGCGCTGGCGATCACCTTCTGGCCGCGGTCGTGGCCGTCCTGGCCCATCTTGGCGACCAGGATGCGCGGCCGCCGGCCGTCGTTGCCCTCGAAGGATTCCACCATCTTGTGGATCTTGGCCACGGCCTCGGAGGACTCGCCCACCTCGCCGCTGTAGACGCCGGAGATGGCCTTGACCTCCGCCTTGTGGCGGCCCCAGACCTTCTCCAGGGCCTCCGAGATCTCGCCCACGGTGCACTTGGCCCGCGCGGCCTCGACGGCCAGCTCCAGCAGGTTGCCTTCGCCGCTGTCGGCGGCCTTGGTCAACGCATGCAGGGCATGCTCCACGTCGGCTTCGGTGCGCTCGGAGCGGAGCTGCTCGATTTGGGAGATCTGCTGGCGGCGCACCTCGGCGTTCTCCACCTTGAGCACCTCCACCTTCTCCTCCTGGTCGAGCAGGTGCTTGTTGACCCCGACCACGGTCTGGCGGCCGGAGTCGATGCGCGCCTGGGTGCGGGCCGCCGCCTCCTCGATGCGCATCTTGGGGATGCCGGCCTCGATGGCCTTGGCCATGCCACCCAATTCCTCAACCTCCTGGATGTGCTCCCAGGCCCGCTCGGCCAGGTCGCGGGTCAGCCGCTCCACGTAGTAGCTGCCGCCCCACGGGTCGATGACCTGGGTGGTGCGGCTTTCCTGTTGCAGGAACAGCTGGGTGTTGCGGGCGATGCGGGCCGAGAAGTCGGTGGGCAGGGCCAGCGCCTCGTCGAAGGAGTTGGTGTGCAGGGACTGGGTGTGGCCCTGGGTCGACGCCATGGCCTCGATGCAGGTGCGAACCACGTTGTTGTAGACGTCCTGGGCGGTGAGGCTCCAGCCCGAGGTCTGGGAGTGGGTGCGCAGGGCCAGGGACTTGGTGTTCTGGGGCGCAAATTCGCTGTTGATCAGGCGCGCCCACAGCATGCGGGCGGCCCGCATCTTGGCCACCTCCATGTAGAAGTTCATGCCGATGGCCCAGAAGAACGACAGCCGCGGCGCGAACTGGTCGATACCCAGACCGGCGTTGATGCCGGCCCGCGCGTACTCGACGCCGTCGGCCAGGGTGTAGGCCATCTCCAGGTCCGCCGTCGCCCCCGCCTCCTGCATGTGGTAGCCGGAGATGGAGATGGAGTTGAACTTGGGCATGTTCTGCGAGGCGTAGGCGAAGATGTCGGAGATGATCCGCATCGACGGCGTGGGTGGGTAGATGTAGGTGTTGCGGACCATGAACTCCTTGAGGATGTCGTTCTGGATGGTGCCGGCAAGCTGTGCCGGCTTCACCCCCTGCTCCTCGGCGGCGTTGATGTAGAGTGCCATCACCGGCAGCACGGCGCCGTTCATGGTCATGGACACGGTCATCTGATCGAGCGGGATGCCGTCGAACAGGGTGCGCATGTCGATGATGGAGTCGATGGCCACCCCGGCCATGCCCACGTCGCCCTTGACCCGCGGATGGTCGGAATCGTAGCCGCGGTGGGTGGCCAGGTCGAAGGCCACCGACAGGCCCTTCTGGCCGGCCGCCAAGTTGCGACGGTAGAAGGCGTTACTGTCCTTGGCGGTGGAGAATCCGGCGTACTGGCGGACGGTCCATGGCCGGGTCACGTACATGGTGGAATACGGCCCCCGCAGGAAGGGTGGGATGCCGGCCATGGTGTCCAGGTGGTCGAGGCCCTCCAGGTCGGCCGCCGCGTAGAGCGGCTTGACCATGACCATTTCCGGCGTCTCCCACATGAAGTCCTCGGGGCTCTTGCCGGTCTCCTCCTTGAAGCGGGCCGCCCACTGCTCGTAGCCGCGGCCGTTGCCGGGCGCGTTGCCGGGTTCCAGATGGATGTCGCTGAAATCGGGGATCAGGCTCATTTGTCGATCACTCCCAGACGCTCGAGGGCGGAACGGGTGGTCTCCAGCACGTTCCCGCCGAGGAAGATAAAGTCGTCGACGCCGGCGCCGGTGTAGGCGTCCTTCTTGTCGCCCGGATGGCCGGCCAGGAAAAGGTACTCGCACCCGGCCGCCTTCAGCGCCGGGGCGACGCTCGGCACCATCTCCTCGTAGACCGGATCGGCCGAGCACAGGATGGCGATGCGGGCGCCGCTGTCCTTGAAGGCGGCGACGCAGGCCTCGGCGTCGGCAAAGCCTTCGTTGGACAGCGCCTCGATGCCGCCCACCTCGAAGAAGTTCTTGGCGAAGGTGGCCCGCGCCGTGTGCTTGGCGATGGGGCCCAGGTTGGCAAGGAAGATGCTGGGCCGCTGGCCGGTCTTGTCGCGGTGGGCATCGGCGGCGTCGCGCAGGGCCTCGAAACGCTCGGCCAGGCGGTGGCGCGGCAGGGCCGTCACCGTCGTCGCCTCGCCGCCCAACTTGGCCGCCAGGGCGCCGATGGTGGCACCGCCGGCCGCAGCCGCCAGCACCGCCGCCGCCAGCTCGCCCGACTTGGCCTCGCTGATGGCCTCGACCAGCTCGTCGGCACTGGGCCCGGCCTGGGACCGGCTCGCCGCCAGGCGCTCCTTCGCAGCGGCGCGCGCGGCGTCCATGTCCGGGGCCGCGACCTCGGCGAACGGCTCGAAGATGTTGGGGAACTCGCTGACGCCGGTCAGCGGGTCGCGGCGGTTGGCCAGGTTCTTCTCCCGCGACGCGTAGGACTCGGCGATGGCGGCGGCGAAGCTGCCGTCGCCCAGCACCGCGACCATGCCGCCGGCCTTCTCGATGCCCTGGAACTCGGTCCAGGCGGCCCGCGCCAGCTCGTCGGTGCGGGTCTCGATGTACCAGGAGCCGCCGCCCGGATCGATGACCTTGGCGATGTTGGACTCCTCGGCGAGGATGGCGTGGGTGTTGCGGGCCACCCGCCGGGCCAGGTTGTCGGGCAGGCCGAGGGCCGCATTGTAGGGTTGCACCGTGACGCTGTCGGCGCCGCCGACGGCGGACGCGAAGCAGGACACCGTCGTGCGCAGCATGTTCACCCAGGGGTCCCGCCGGGTCATCATGCGCTCGGCGGTGCGGGCATGCAGCCGCATGGCGCGCGCCGCCTCGCCGGCTCCGCAGACCTCGGCCACCCGCGACCACAGCTTGCGCGCCGCGCGCAGCTTGCAGATGGCGAGGAACTGGTCGCAGTCCACCGAGTAGGTGAACAGGATCTGCCGACAGGCCGAGTCCACGTCCATGCCGGCGTCGGTCATGGCCCGCAGGTAGGCCAGCGCCGTGGCCATGGAGGCGGCCAGGTCCTGGGTCTCCGAGCAGCCGGCGTTGTGGTAGGCCGAGGTGTCCACGTTGACGGCGGTCACGCCGGCGTAGGTGTCGGCGGTGTAGTGGGCCAGCGCCGCCATGTGGGCGAGCGCTGTCTCCACCGGCACCGGCAAGGAGCCTTCGGCCGCCAGGGTACCGATGGGGTCGGCGTTGAAGGCGCCGTGGGCGTTGGCGGCATCGATGCCGCGGCGCTCCCACACGTCGGCCAGCAGTCCGGCCGCCGGCAGGAACTGGGCGCCGGCTTCCAGGGCCACGGGCACGGTCTCCAGGTCGACCCCTTCGAGGGCCGCATCCAGGTCGTCGGCCGAGTAGATCATGACGCCGTCGTCGCCGGCGGCATCGCCCGCCGCGTCACCGTCGAGGCCGCTCCGCGCGGCACGGTCGAGCCGCAGGATCAGCGACCGGACGCCGCGCTCCAGGTCCCGACGCACGGCCGCGTTGGTGGTCGCCACGTCCGGGTGGGCGTGGCTCTGGCGCACGTCCCAGTCGCCGTCCCGGCTGCCCGCGGCGCTGCCGCCGCGGGTGAACGGCGCGGCGCCGGGAAAGCCCGAGGGATCGCCGTCGGCGGGCCAGTCCTGGCGGGTGTAAATGGGGCGAACGGTGATGCCCTCGTAGCTCCGGTTGAGCATCTTCTTGTCGAACGGCGCGCCCTTCAACGCCTTCTCTACTTCGCCGACCCATTCATCGTAGGTCGGTGCCGTAAAGCCCTCGACGAATTTCAACGGTTGGTCGCTCATGGCTTGCCGCCCCTCTGCTGTTCCCCTCCGGGGCTTATCGCGCAATACGCCATTGCCTCGCCATTCTCAACCACGGCGTTGCTCGGTAGCGCGGCGGACTTGAATTAATCCCCGGGTGCCGGGGAAGGGTATGACAGGTGCCCCGGAGCGTCAAGGCAGCGGCCGCGATGGTCGCCGTGGCAGCGGTCACGAACTTGTTGGTTTACAGCCGCCGCCGGGCACGGCAGATGAGGAAGGATGACTTCTTCTGCATCGGAAACCCTGCCCGCGGCCGCGGATATCGACTGGGCGACGCCGGTCCGGCGGCCCCGGTGGCTGTCGGCGGCCGCTTACGGGGCGGCGGTGAGCCAGCTCTATCACGGCGAACGGGCCACCGCCCGGATCTGCCGCCGCCTCATGGATGCGGTGGACGACCCGGCGCTCCGGGACGGCCTGCGCGCCCAGGCCCGGGACGAGGCCCGACACGCCGCACTCTACCGGGCCTACCTGGCCCGCGTGGGTGACCTGGCGCCCATGGACCCCGCCCTGGCAGCGGCCTTCGAGGCGATCCTGGCGTGGCCGGGCTCCCACCACGGGCCCATGGTCGCCGTCCACGTGGTCGTGGAAGGCGAGGCCCTGCGCCTGTTCGACGACCTGGGGCAGTGGTTTCCCTGCCCGCTGCTCCGGCACCTCCATCGTTTGATCGCCGCCGACGAGGCGCGGCATGTGGCCTTCGGCGAAACGGTCCTGCGCCGCCAACTGGCCGCAGTACCGATGGAGCACCGCCGGGACATCGCCGCCTGGGTGGAGGGGCTGTGGCGCGCCTGCGCCCGCGCCACCTTGGCCCGGGGGCGCCCGCCGGCGCGGGTGCCCAGGCGGCTGGTGGACCCGTGGCTGGATCGGCGCTGGACCTGCCACTCGGCGGCGCTGGCACGTATCGGCCTGACCGCGAGCGAAAGCTCGGGACCATGATCTCGGTGGTCATCCCGACCCTCAACGAGCAAGGGCGGCTGCCCGGACTGCTGGCGGCTTTGCGCCGCGACGACCCGACCTGCGAGGTAATCGTCGCCGACGGCGGCAGCGGCGACGGGACGGTCGCCGAGGCGCGGCGCCTGGGAGCGCGGGTGGTGCTGTCGCCGGGTGGCCGCGGCGCCCAACTGTGCGCCGGCGCGGACGCGGCCCACGGCGACATCCTGCTGTTCCTGCACGCCGACTCCCGTTTCCCGGCCGGCGGCTTGCCCGGCATCGCCGAAGCCCTAGCCGCGTCGCCGGCCGCGGTGGGCGGCAACTTCCGTCTGCTGTTCGACGGCGACGATCCGTTCAGCCGCTGGCTCGACGGCTTCTACGCCCGCATCCGCCGTCACGGCGTCTACTACGGCGATTCCGGCGTCTTCGTCCGCCGGGCGGCCTATCGGACGCTGGGCGGCGTGCGTCCCATGGCGCTGATGGAGGACTACGACTTCGTGCGCCGCATGGAACGGCTGGGGGCCACGTGCTGCATCGAGGACCCGCCGCTGGTCACGTCGTCGCGCCGGTTCCACGGCCGGCGCCCCGCCGCCATCGTCTGGGGATGGCTCAAGATCCACGCCTTGTTCCACCTGGGTGTGCGGCCCGAGCGCCTGGCCCGCCTGTACGATTCAGAGCGCCGCCGGGCCCGGGCCGGATCGGTCACCGGGCCCCGTTGAGCCGCCAGTCGTACGCGTAGCCGTCGATGGCCCGGAACCGGCCCAGGGTGGTCTTCAGCCGCGGTTCGGCGAACTTCCGGAGATGACCGATGACCGCCCGGTCGGTGCCGCCGAAGTCGTCGGCGAACCAGTTGTAGATGCTGGACACGATCAGGTCGCCGTCATCGATGCGCACGCCGCGGGGGCTGTTGACGTAGACCCGGGCGGCGGCCTCCAGCATGGCTTCGGTGTTGGTGGCGGTGAAGGCCGTTGACTGGAGGTTGGGGCATCCCACCGCGGCGCAGTTGAGGGCATAGTGCAGGCGCGGGTCCCGCCACAGGGGACGCAGAATGCGGTGCTCGATGTCGTTGAGGCTGACCGGAATCCCTTCGACGGTGACCAGCTTGCGGTCCCACGGCCCGACCTCGTAGAAGCGGTACCATGGCGACAGGTCGATATCGCGGATGCTGTCGGCCGGCCGGAACGTCACCACCAGATTGACGGTCAGGGCGTTGTAGAGGTTGATCCAGTACGGGAACTGCTCAGCACGGCTGAGTCGGCTGACCCGGGTCCTGGTGAGACTGGCCAGGTAGTCCTTCAGGGCACGCCGGTGCTCGGGCGTGATCCGCCGGTAGGCGACCCGGTTGACCCCGTCGTCGTCGGGCGCCACGTAGGTGCGCAGGAACCGGTTCCAGACGCGGTGATCCACCTCACCGCGCGATTCGGGGTCGTGGATGTTCCAGCGCCCCCACGGTCGCGCATCCGGCGCGAAAAGCGCCTCAAGGGACGCACACCCGGTCACCGCCAAGGCCAGCACCGCCGCCGCGAGCGTCCGGGCGACGGCGCGGATCGGGTGGTCCGTCTTCATGCCGATCCCTTTCCCTCCCATGGTCGTCCACCGGTCCTTTGTACCAAAGGGAGCGGGGCGAGCAACCATGCCACGCCCGACGCCCCGGACCCTTGGCAAGCTGGACAACGTCGGTCATCCTTTCTAAGTATCGCGGGTGCGGGAGACGAGGCACCCGTGCCCGGGGCGCATGCGCTCGATCCAACGGCGTGGCGGCCCGTGGCCCATGGGAGGCCACCCGCCTACCCCGAAGCCCGTGCCACGACAGGAGCGGAGCGAATGAGCCGGCAGCGCGGCAGCGCAGCGAAATTCGACCGGGGGTTGATGCGCCTCCGGCTGAATCTCATCCGCCGCGGCAGTTTGTGGGCGGTCACGCTGGTGGCGGTCCTGTGGGCCGGCTACGCGGCGGCCACCACCGGGGATCCGGTCCGGCGGGGACCCGAGTGGACCCCCACCGCCGACCACACCAAGTTCCGCGTCCTCGAAGGCCCGTTCTCGTCGGGACCGGAGGTGACCCGGGCCTGTCTCCGCTGCCACACGGAAGCGGCCAAGCAGCTTCAGGCGACCACCCACTGGACGTGGTCTTTCGACAACCCGATCACCGGACAGACCCTCGGAAAACGCAACATTATCAATAACTTTTGCGTTTCCATCGAGACCAACTGGCCGCGCTGCACGAGCTGCCACATCGGCTTCGGTTGGTCCGACAATTCCTTCGACCACAGATCCGAGGACAGCGTCGACTGCCTGGTATGCCACGACAACACCGGCACCTACGTCAAGGACCCCCTGGGGGCCGGCCACCCGCCCTACCGCGACACCGAGTTCCCGCCGGGATCGGGCAACATCATCCAGGCGCCCGACCTGATCGACGTCGCCCGCTACATCGGCATGCCGACCCGACGCAATTGCGGGGCCTGCCATTTCAACGGCGGCGAGGCCGACGGCGCCAAGCACGGGGACCTGGACTCGTCCCTGATCAAGCCCGACCGCTCCCTCGACGTTCACATGGACGCGGCCGGCCTCAACTTCGTCTGCTCGACCTGCCATACCACCCAGGGCCACGCGGTGACGGGCAGCCGTTACATGACCAAGGCCGTGGACACGGTGGGAATCGACGTGCCCGGTCATACCGACCGCACCCGCACGTCCTGCGAGTCCTGCCACGGCCCGACGCCCCACGCGACCCGACACAAGCTCGACGACCACACGGACAAGGTGGCCTGCCAGACGTGCCACATCCCCGAGATCGCCCGCGGCAGCCGCAAGACATTGACTTGGTGGGACTGGTCGGCCGCCGGCCAGCGCGACACCGACGGCCAGCCGTTCACCCGCACCGACGACGACGGCTACGTGATCTACGACAGCCACCGCGGCGAGTTCCGGTGGCAGGGCAACCTGGTCCCCGAGTACCACTGGTTCGACGGCCGCATCCGTTACACCCTCATCGGCGAGGCCATCGACGAGAGCAAAATCGTCCCCATCAACACCTTCGGCGGCGGCTACGACGAACCCCGGTCGCGCATCTGGCCGTTCAAGGTCATGCGCGGGCGCCAGCCCTACGACAAGGTTCACAAGACCCTGCTGCTGCCGCACACTGTCGGCGACGACTACGCCTCCTACTTCCGCAACATGGACTGGACCAGCGCCATCGAAGTGGCGATGGCCCACGCCGGACTGCCCTTTAGCGGCGAGATCGGGTTCGTCGAGACCGCGTATTTCTGGCCCTCCACCCACATGGTGGCACCGAAGGAGGACGCCCTCGCCTGCAACGACTGTCATTCCCGCAACGGCCGCCTGGCCGGGGTGCCCGGCTTCTACATGCCGGGACGGGATTCCTTCGAAGGGCTGCAGTGGACCGGCTGGACCCTGGTCATCCTCACCCTGGTGGTCTCCGTGGCCCACATCGCCGCCCGCATCGGCGCGGCGCGCCAGAGGAGCTGACGGTCCATGGCCCGCATCCTGGTCTTCACCCGCTTCGCCCGCTTCGCCCACTGGACCCAGGCCCTGTTGGTGATCGCGCTGATGGTCACGGGGTTCGAGATCAACGGGGCCTTCAGCCTGCTGGGCTACGAGCGCGCCGCGGAGTGGCACGACGTCCTCGCCTGGTCGCTGATGGGCCTGTGGGCGTTGGCCATCATCTGGAGCCTGATCACCGGCGACTGGAAACAGTACCTCCCGACCACCCGCAAGCTCATGGCCATGGTGCGGTACTACACCTACGGCATCTTCCACGCCGACGTGCCCCACCCCTACCGGCGCACCGCCCAGGCCCGCCACAACCCCTTGCAGCGCCTGGCCTACATGCTGTTCCACGCGCTCATCACGCCGACCCTGTGGGCTACCGGGCTGCTCTACATGTTCTACAACGACTGGCCGAAGGTGGGGCTGGACGTCCTCACCCTGTCGGGGGTCGCCCTGGTTCATACGGCCGCCGCCTTCGCCATGCTGCTGTTCTTCATCATCCACGTGTACCTGGCCTTCACCGGGACTCCCGTCACCGCCTTCCTCAAGGCCATGATCACCGGCTACGAGGACATCTGAGGCGCGGCTTCCGCGCCGCCGGCTCCAGGACCGTCCCGTGGCTCCTCCCATCCTCGCCCTGCAGGACGTCACCATCGGGTTCGGCAGCGCTGCCCTGCTGGAGGGCGCCGACCTCGCCATCGGCCGCGGCGAGCGCCTGTGCCTGGTGGGGCGCAACGGGGCCGGCAAGTCGACCCTGCTGAAGATCGCCGCCGGCCTGGTCGAGCCCGACCGCGGGCGGCGGTTCGTCCAGCCGGGATGCCGGGTCGCCTACCTGCCCCAGGACCCGGCCGCCGAGCCCGGAGTCACGGTGGCCGCCCACGTGGCCGCCGGCCTGCCGGCTGAGGACGGGGAGGCCGCGCACCGGGTCGCGGCCATCCTGGAGGCGGTGCGGCTGGATGGTGACCGGCCCTTGGCCACCTTGTCCGGCGGCGAAGGGCGGCGTGCTGCCCTGGCCCGGGTGCTGGTGGCACCGGCCGACGTGCTGCTGCTCGACGAGCCGACCAACCACCTCGACCTGCCCACCATCGAATGGCTGGAACGGGAGCTGGCACGGCGGCGCGGGGCGGTGGTGGTGGTCAGCCACGACCGCGCCTTGCTCGACCGCGTCACCCGTGGCGTGGTGTGGCTGGACCGCGGCGTCCTGCGCCGGCTCGACCGGGGGTTCGCCGAGTTCGAGGCTTGGTCGGCCCAGGTGCTAACCGAGAAGGCCGAAGAGCGGGCCCGGCTGGACAAGCGCATCGCGGCCGACGTCAGGTGGCTGCGCACGGGCATCACCGCCCGGCGGCGGCGCAACCAGGGACGGCTGCGGCGGCTCGCCGCGGCCCGCGCCGAGCGGGCCGGATGGATCGGCCCGGCCGGGCAGGTGCGGTTGCGGGCCGACCGCGACGCCCTGTCGGGCCGCCTGGTCATCGAGGCCGACGCGGTGTCCAAGTCCTACGACGGCCGTCCGGTGATCGAAGGGTTCTCCACCCGCATCCTGCGCGGCGACCGGATGGGGATCGTCGGCCCCAACGGCGCCGGCAAGACGACCCTGCTGCGCCTGCTGGTGGGCGAGCTGGAGCCCGATGCGGGGACCGTGCGCCTGGGCACCAACCTGACGCCCGTGCACGTGGATCAGGACCGGTCGGTGCTGGCGCCGGGCGCCACCGTGCGGGACGTCCTGTGCCCACAGGGCGGCGACCAGGTGATGGTGCGGGGGCGTCCCCGGCATGTGGTCGCCTATTTGCGCGACTTCCTGTTCGAGGGCCACCAGCCGGCCACCCCGGTGGCCAGTCTGTCCGGGGGCGAGCGGAACCGGCTGCTCCTGGCCCGGGGGCTGGCCCGGCCATCCAACCTGCTGATCCTCGACGAGCCCACCAATGACCTGGACATGGACACCCTGGACCTGCTGCAGGAAGTCCTCGGCGACTACGACGGCACGGTGCTGCTGGTCAGCCACGACCGGGACTTCCTCGACCGGCTGGTGACGTCCACCATTGCGCTGGAGGGCGACGGCCGGGCGGTCGAGTACGCCGGCGGCTACAGCGATTTCGTCCGCCAACGGGGCGAGCGGGAGGCCCCGGACACGCCGACGGCCCCCGCCAAGGCGGCGGCGAAACCCCGCCGGCCGAAGGCGGTGACCAAGCTGAGCTACCGGCATCAGCGGGCCCTGGACGAGCTGCCCGGCCGCATCGCGGCGTTGGAGGAGGAGATCGTGAGCCTCGAATCGATCCTGGCCGATCCCGAACTGTATGGTCGCGACGCGGACGCCTTCCGCCGGGCGGCGGCCCGCCTCGAGCAGGCCCGGCAGGAGCGCGCGGCGTGCGAGGATCAGTGGCTGGAGATCGAGCTTCTGCGCGAGAGCCTGGCCGCCGGCGATTCGGGCTGAGCGGGTTGTGCCGCCGCCGGCGCGGAGCTAAGTAGAGGGGAAGCGGGGTGGCAGGGGGCCGCGTCGCAGTCCCTTGCCATCGGGAGAACGATCATGACCGATCGCGTCAGCGCGTCCCACATCCTGCTCATGTACGCCGGTTCGGAACGCTCCAGCGCCACCCGCTCCAAGGACGAGGCGGCGGAGCAGATCCAGGGCCTCAAGGCCGAGCTGGACGGCGGGGCCGATTTCGCCGGCCTGGCTCAGCAGCACTCGGACTGCCCGTCCGGCAAGCAGGGCGGAGAGCTCGGCTCATTCGGCCGCGGCCAGATGGTGCCCGAGTTCGAGGACGCCGCATTCGCCCTCGACGTGGGCGGTCTCAGCGACGTGGTCGAGACGGCGTTCGGCTACCATCTGATCCTGCGCACCGCCTGAGGCCGACGGCACCCGCGCTTCAGATCACCTCGCCGTCGACCGCGTAGCGATCCTCGGGATCCTCGATTTCGAGCACCCAGACGTCCGGGTCGCGATCCAGAGCCCGGGCGATGTAGGCGTCGGCCTCGTCCTCGGGCACCGGCCCGTCGCCGGTGCCCCGCATCCACGCGGGGCGGCCGTCCTTGGTGCGGGTCTGGGTCAACACCTCGCAGCCGTCGGCCAACCGGTTGAGCTTGAGCATGATCGCCCCCGCATCCGGGTCGCCACGGCGCACCACGGCGACCGGGAGACAGGCTCCATCGCATAGGCGAACCTGCGCCTGCACCCAGATGGCGGCCTTGAGCTTGGGCTGCATGGCCTCGTTTCGACCCCGTTATCCGTTGACCACCGATGCGGTCGATGCGAGTGTATACAAAGTGTACATCCGATGAATTCTGAGGAACTGTCGAATATGGCCGAGAGTGCGGTGGTCACGGTCCGATTGGCGGCCAACGTCAAGCAGAGGCTGGACAAGCTTGCGCGGGCGACGCGGCGAAGCAAGTCGTTCCTGGCCGCCGAGGCCATAGAGCGTTACGTGGCTGACGAGGCCGAGTTTCTGGCCGCCGTCGAGGAAGGTGTGGCCCAGGCGGACGCGGGTCAAGTGGTGTCCCATGACCGGGTCTCCGCGTGGGTCCACTCCTGGGGTACGGACACCGAAACGCCCAAACCTGATCCCGAATGACCGTCGTTTGGACGGCGGCGGCCGTCGGCGATGTGGAGGCCGCGCGCGATTACATCGAGGGTCGCAACCCCGGTGCGGCACGGGATGTGGTCTCCCGACTTCTGGATGCGGTCGCGGCGCTCGACAACTTCCCGCGCCGCGGCCGGCCCGGTCGGGTCGCGAAGACCCGCGAGTTGGTGGTCCCGGGACTCCCATATATTGTCGTCTACCGCGTCGTCACGGATCGTGTGGAGGTACTCCGCGTCCTCCACGCCGCCCGCCGATGGCCGGCGTCGCCTTGAGACTTAATACCGGCGCGCCCATGACCCGGCTCGCGAAGCGCCGTCACCGCGCGCCGGAAAGCCCGCGTGGCGATCGAGCGCCACCGCTTTCCCATGACATGGCCCGGCGGGTCATGTCATTGGCGCGGCGGCATCAGACGGCCAGCAACGCGATCAGGGCCAACACGGTGGCGATGCCGGCCATGAAGTAGGCCAGCTGGGCGACGAAGGTGTCGGCCCGGATACCGAAGTCGTGGGCGACCACCCGCAGTCTGTGCGCCGCGTGCCAGGCGGCCAGGGACAGAATCCCGAACAGGATGATCTTGACCAGCCAGTTGCCCACGAACGCGTTCATGGTCTCGTACGACAGCGCGTCGGAGAACAGGCCCGCGGCCGGGGCCAGGCCGGTGACCAGGATCATCACCGGCAGCACGAACGCAGTCACCGTGCCGCCGGCGGCGAACAGGAGCCAGAAGATGGCTTTGGGGGACTTGGCCATGATTCACGCGATCCCTGCCAGAATGAGGACGACTACCGACACCCCCGCCAGCACCCCGTAATGGGCGCGGACCAGCAGCTGCCCGGGGACGAAGTCCTCGCCCCTTTGGATGCGCATGGCCTGGGGCACCACCTTGAACCACGAGACGGTGTGGATGATGGCGAAGGCGAACGCCAGCAGGTGGAAGACGATGCCGGCCGGGCTGGTCACCCCCTCCAGCCAGCCGGCCCATTCCTCGGGGCCGCTGCCCAGTCGCAACAGACCCATGATCAGGATGCCGGTGTAGATGGCCACGAAGAAAGAGCTGAGCTCGTGCAGGATGTAGCTCCGGTAGCGGCCGTGGGTGAGAAACCAGGTCGTCTTCGACATCTTGCGGACATAGGGATTGCGGCTCATCACTTGCCTCCCGGCACCATGGACATGACGTAGTCGATGGCGCTCGTGATCTTGATCTGCTGGATGGCGCCGGCGGGATCCACGTCCTTGGGGCACACCTGGGAGCAGGCGCCGACGAAGCTGCATTCCCAGATGCCCTCGGCGCTGGCCACCACGTCCTCCCGGGCTTTGCGGCCCACGTCGCGGGAATCCATGTTGTAGCGGTGCGCCAGAGCCAAGGACGCCGGCCCGACGAAAGAGTTGTCGAGGCCATACTGGGGGCACGCCGAGTAGCACAGCAGGCAGTTGATGCACATGGAGTACTGCTTGAAGCTCTTGAGTTGGGCCGGCGTCTGATTGTAGGCGCCGTCGTCCAACGACTTCTTGACCTTGGGGATGACCCAGGGCTTGACGCTCAGCAGCTTCTCCACGAAGTCGTCGATGACCACCACCAGGTCGCGCTCGATGGGGAAGTTTGCCAAAGGCTCGACGGTGATCTTCTTCCCGTAGTCGCGCAGGAACGCCTTGCAAGACAGCTTGGGCTCGCCGTTGATGACCATGCCGCAGCTCCCGCACACGAACATGTGGCAGGACCAGCGGAAGCTCAGTGTCCGGTCGATCTCGTCCTTGATGTAGTTGAGCGCATCGAGGACCACCCACTCCTCTTCGCAGGGCACCTTCTCGTAGGTCTGGAAGAAGGGCTTGCTGTCGACCTCCGGGCGGTAGCGCAGGACCTTCAGCGTGATCTCTCGCGTGCTCATTTCTGCTCTCCCCCGTACACCCGCTCGGCGGGCTGGGATTTGGTGATGACAACGTCGAGGTAGTCGATCTTGGGCGGATCGTCGCCGTTGTAGGCCGCCATGGAGTGCTTGAGGTACTTGCTGTCGTCGCGCGCCTCGAAGTCCAGGCGCTGGTGGGAGCCGCGCGATTCCTGGCGCTGGAAGGCCGACTGGGCGATGGTCTCGGCGCAGTCCAGCATGTTGCCCAGTTCCAGACACTGGAACAGGTCGGTGTTGTAGACGTTGCTCTTGTCTTCCAGGTTGATCCTCTTGAAGCGCTGACGCAGCTCGGTGGTCTTGTCGCACGACATCTTGGTGGTGTTGGCGTCGCGGTAGATGCCGCAGCCCTCCTCCATGGCGTCGTTCATCTCGCGGCGCAGGACGGCCACGCGCTCGGTGCCGTCGGTGCGCGTGAACAGGTCGGTGATGCGCTTCTGCGCCTCGGCCCCCTGCTTCTCCAGCGCCGCCGCGTTGGGCTCGGGCGCCGAGCGCACGTACTCGACGGCATGGCGGCCGGCACGGGCGCCGAACACCAGCAGCTCGCCCAGGGAATTGGAGCCCAGCCGGTTGGCGCCGTTGATGCTGACGCAGGCGCATTCGCCGGCGGCGTAGAGCCCGGGGAGCGGCGTCGCCGCGTCGATGTCGGTGTGGATGCCGCCCATCATGTAGTGGACCACCGGGCGCACCGGCACCAGGCTGGTGACCGGGTCGGTCCCCACATAGGAGCTGGCCAGGTCGCGCACCAGCGGCAGGCGCTCGTCGATCTTCGCCTCACCCAGATGGCGCATGTCCAGGTGCACCACGTCGCCCCACTGGGTGGGGATGGTGTTGCCCTTCTTCTGCTCGTGCCAGAAGGCCTGGCTCAGGCGGTCGCGGGGACCCAGCTCCATGGCCTTGAGGCGCGGCCACGGGTCGGGCGGCCCCATGCCGTAGTCCTGCAGGTAGCGGTAGCCGTCCTTGTTGACCAGGATGCCGCCCTCGCCGCGGCAGCCCTCGGTGAGCAGGATGCCGCTGCCCGGCAGGCCGGTCGGGTGGTACTGGACGAACTCCATGTCCTTGAGCGGCACGCCGGCCCGATAGGCCATGCCCCAGCCGTCGCCGGTCTTGATGGCGCCGTTGGTGGTGAACGGGTAGATGCGCCCGGCCCCGCCGGTGCACAGGATCACCGCCTTGGCCTGGAACAGCCGCATCTGGCCCGACCGCATCTCGATGGCGGTGACGCCGGTGCAGCGCCCGTTGTCCACCATCAGGTCGGTGGAGAAGAACTCGTCGTAGCGCTTGATGGACGGGAACTGCAGCGATGTCTGGAACAGGGTGTGCAGCATGTGGAAGCCGGTCTTGTCGGCGGCGAACCACGTGCGCATGATCTTCATGCCGCCGAACGGCCGCACTGCCACGTCGCCGTTTTCCTTCCGGCTCCATGGGCATCCCCAATGCTCCATCTGGGTCAGTTCCTTGGGGATGGTGTTGACGAACAGCTCCACCGCGTCCTGGTCGGTGAGCCAGTCGCCGCCCTGGACGGTGTCGTTGAAGTGGTACTCCAGGCTGTCGTCGGACTCGATGACGCCGGCGGCGCCCCCCTCCGCCGCGCAGGTGTGGCTGCGCATGGGATAGACCTTGGAGATGAGGGCGATCTCGATGCTCGGATCGGCCTCGGCCACGGCGATGGCGGCGCGGAGCCCCGCGCCTCCGGCACCGACAATGGCCACGTCTGTCTTGATGACTTCCATACGAAAACTCCGCGTCATGGCGCGCGACAGGATCGAAAATGCGCATAGAAACGGCCGGCCGCCGTCGCCGACCGGGCCAAGGGTGCCTCCCCTCCGGGCTTGTTCGTTGCGCGACACGATACCGATGCAAGGCCCGGTTCACAACGGTTTCATCGCGGCACCGCACCGATTTTTCGCACCGGCACCCGGTTACCGGGAGCGGCCGTTGCCAGCGGCCGGCATGACGGTATAAACGGGCATGGCATCCACACCCCTCGACGTATTGCGCGCGGTCTTCGGCTTCGAGTCCTTCCGCCCCCTGCAGGGCGACGTGGTCGAGCACGTGGTGGGCGGCGGCGACGCCCTGGTGCTCATGCCCACCGGCGGCGGCAAGTCGCTGTGCTACCAGGTGCCGGCCCTGTGCCGGCCGGGCACGGCGGTGGTGGTCTCGCCGCTGATCGCCCTGATGGAGGACCAGGTGGCAGCGCTGCGCCAGTACGGAGTGCGCGCCGCGGCCCTCCACTCGGGCCTGCCCTGGGGCGAGGCGGGCGCCGTCGAGCGGCAAATGCGGAGCGGCGACCTGGACCTGGTCTACGTGGCCCCGGAGCGCCTGCTGACCGACGCCTTCCTCGGTCACCTGAAGCACTGCGACCTGGCCCTGTTCGCCATCGACGAGGCCCACTGCGTCTCCCAGTGGGGCCACGACTTCCGGCCCGAGTACCGCCGCCTGACGGCGCTCCACGAGCGCTTCCCCAGGGTACCGCGCATCGCACTCACCGCCACCGCCGACGGCCCGACGCGGCGCGATATTGTCGAGCATCTGGAGCTTGGCGACGGCCGCGTCTTCGTCGCCGGGTTCGACCGGCCCAACATCCGCTACCGGGTGCTGCACAAGGGCGGGCGGGGCGCCGACCTGGCCGGCTTCATCGAGGCCGAGCACGTCGGCCAGGCGGGCATCGTCTACTGCGCCACCCGGGCCAAGGCGACGGACATGGCCGACCGCCTGGCGGCCCGCGGCGTGGCGGCGCTCCCTTACCACGCCGGCATGGCGGCGACCGAGCGGGCGCGCAACCAGGACCGCTTCATCCGCGACGACGGGGTGGTCATGGTGGCGACCATCGCCTTCGGCATGGGCATCGACAAGCCTGACGTGCGGTTCGTCGCCCACCTGGACCTGCCGGCCAGCCTGGAGGCCTACTACCAGGAGACCGGACGGGCCGGCCGCGACGGCCTGGCCGCCGACGCCTGGATGACCTACGGCATCGCCGACGTGGCCAAGCGGCACGCCCATATCGAGGCCTCGGAGGCGCCGGACCTGCAGAAGCGGGTCGAACGCCAGAAGCTGGAGGCCCTGCTCGGCTACTGCGAGACCACCCGTTGCCGCCGCCAGGTATTGCTCGAATACTTCGGCGAGACCCTGGCCCAGCCGTGCGGCAACTGCGACACCTGCCTGGAGCCGCCGCAGAGCTTCGACGGCACCGAGGTGGCGCAGAAGGCCCTGTCCTGCGTCTACCGCACCGGCCAGATGTTCGGCGCCGCCCACCTCATCGACGTGCTGCTGGGCGGCGATACCGAGCGCGTGCGCCGCTTCCGTCACGACCGCCTCAGCACCTACGGCATCGGCACCGAGCTGAGCCGCGAGGAATGGCGGTCCGTGTTCCGCCAGCTGGTGGCCATGGGCCTGCTGGTGGTCGACATGGCGGGCCATGGGGGCCTGCGCCTGGGCCCCGACTGCCGGGACGTGCTGCGCGGCGAGCGCCCGGTGTCCCTGCGCCGCGACCCGGTGGCGCCGAAGGCGGCCCGCAAAGCAAAGGCCGGGGCGCGGGCCACCCTCGACGACCCCGAGGACGAGGCCCTCTTCCAGGTCCTGCGGGCGCGGCGCCTGGAGCTGGCCCGCGCCCAGGGCGTGCCCCCCTACGTCATCTTCCACGACAGCACCCTGGTCGCCATGGCCAAGGAGCGGCCGCGCCACCGCCACGAGCTGGCCCGCCTGCCCGGCGTCGGCCAAGCCAAGCTGGAACGCTACGGCGACGACTTCCTGGCGGTTTTGGCGGCGGCGGGCGATCCATGAGGCAAGACGGCGACAGGTATTCATCGGTTCGTGCGGACCTACTTGCTATTCTGGCGCGCACGGGTCTTGGCAACGCCGCCGGAAAACTTCTCTACAGCGGAGTCAAAACGGTCGAACCTGGTGAACTGTACCTGCTCGGGTTCAATCCCGGCGGCGATCCCAATAGGGAAACGCAGACCGTCGAACGGCATCTGCTCGACACGCCGCCGGATTGGAACGAATACGTTGACGCCGAATGGTTTGTGCACGGCAGGCCGTACCGTCCAGGTGAGGCGCCGATGCAAAAGCGTGTCCGCTTCATGTTGCGGCATCTGGGATTCGAGCCGCGAGCCGTTTGTGCGTCCAACCTCATTTTTGCGCGAAGCAGGACCGCAGGTGATCTTGGCGACGACGATGCTATGGCCGCGGCGTGTTGGCCGATGCATGAGGCCATCCTGGGATTCGTTCGGCCGAAGGCCATAGTCACAATCGGGAAGGGGGCCTTCGATTTCATCCGCAGGTTCGCACCGGACGCCCCGACCAAGACCATCCAGTCTGGCCATGGCGGGTATTCCTGCTATGGGACACGGATCACGCTGCAAGGACGCGACTTGGCTTTGGTCGCGGCACCTCATTTGGCTCGATACAAGATCGACAACTACCCTGATGCTGTCGAATGGCTCCGCTCGCAAGTGGCGGGGGCGGGGCCCGCGCTCACGGGAACAGGTTGCGGATGGCGTCGTCGCGCACCGCGCACAGGCGCTGGATGACACCCGAGCAAGGGTACTTCTCGATGATGCCGTGCTCGTAGGCGATCACCTGGAAGCGGTCCCGCACCAGCGCCAGCAGCTCGCCGCTTTCCAGGAGATGGTCGGGGTTGCGGGGGCGGGTGAACTGCTCGTTGCCCCGGGCGAAGGTCTCGTAAAGGAACACCCCGCCCGGCTCGACCGCTTCGACCAGGTGCGGCAGCAATGGCCGGTGCAGGTAGTTGGAGACCAGCACGCAGGCGAAGCGCCGGCCGGTCAGCGCGCCCCCTCGGCCGTAGGGGTCCGGACCGCCCTCCAGATCCGCCTCGATGACCTCTGCGTCGGCGCGGTCCGCCAAGTCGGCCACCCACCGCACGTCCCGGTCGATGGCGACGACCGGGCATCCGCGCTCCAGGAACAGGCGCGCGTGGCGGCCGGCCCCGCAGGCCAGATCGAGGACGCGGCCGCCGGCCGGCACCAGCGGCGCGAACCGCACCACCCATGGCGACGGCTCGGTGATGCGCACGTGGCGGGGCGGCGTGGCGTCCGACGCCAGATCCGGGGACGTTGTTTCCACCATTTGTTAACGCGGCCCGAATACCCTTGGTTACGAATGGTCGCGAGCCTATGCTACGGGCTCGCGTCGCCAGCAGGAGCGGCAAGCGCCATGATCCTCTATCGGCTCAAATGCGGCAACAACCACCGGTTCGATGCCTGGTTCCGCGACGGCGCCACCTTCGACCGCCAGTTGGCCGACGGCGACATCGACTGTCCCTACTGCGGCGATGGCGAGATCGGCAAGGTGCCGACGGCGCCGCACCTGGCCACCCGGTCCGGCGAAGCCCGCGATCCGGAGGCCCGGGCCCAGGCCCTCGCCGAGCATATCCTCAAGGCCGTCGGCCGCCTCCGCCAGCAGGTGGAGGACAATTGCGACTACGTGGGCGACCAGTTCCCCGAAGAGGCGCGCCGCATCCACTACGGCGAGACCAAGCGGCGGGACATCTACGGCGAGGCCACCGAGGACGAGGCCGGTGCCCTGGACGAGGAAGGGATCGAGATCATCCGCCTGCCGCCGTTTTCCCGCCGCGACGACTGACCCGGCGGCGGGCACGGCCACCGCGGCCATGGCGCGCCGCAACCTCCTGACGTCGCCCACTCCATCCAGAGTATCGTGGCCTACACCGACGGCGGCTGGATGGAGTCCGCCGACACCCGCCTGATGCCCGGCGACACGGCGATTCTCGAGATTCCATGGGGCGACGCCGGGCGGGTGCGCTTGTGGCTCAAGGTGCACCCCGACGACTACTACGACCAACAGGTCTACGGCCCGTTGTTGGCCACCCATGCGGCGGACAGCCCGGCCGGCCACCTCATCGCCAGGGCCGCCGCGGCCGCCCGCGCCAGCCGCTACCGGTTGTTCGAAACCGAGCTGGCTCGGTGACGGCGAGCCGCCGCCGATGCGCCGGGCCCGCTTCAAGAGCCGTTTCGTGTAGCCTCTCCCCAACGGTAACGTGGGCCTTCCGAGACGAGGCACGCAGACCATGAGTGCAGAACCCCGGATCGCGACCGTCTCCCTGAACGCGGCCATCGACCAGACGGCCCTGGTGCCGGGATTCACGGCCGGCGAGGTGAACCGGGTCGAGCGCGAGCAGTCGGACGCCGGCGGCAAAGGCGTCAACGTCGCCTCATTCCTCGCCCACTTCGGACACCAAGTGGCCGTCACCGGTCTGCTCGGCCTGGACAACGCCGGCCCGTTCGATCGGCTGTTCGCCGAGACGGGCATTGCGGACCGCTTCGTGCGGATTCCCGGACGGACCCGCGTCAACGTCAAGGTCGTCGCCGAGGAGCGGAACGCCTTTACCGACATCAACTTCCCCGGACTGAGCGCCGACCGGCAGCAGGTCGAATCGGTCTGCTCGGTGGTCGACACCCTCGCCGCCGAGGGCGTCGAGTGGTTCGTGCTCTCCGGCAGCCTGCCTGGCGGGGTCCCCCTCGATATCTACCGCCGCCTGGTCGAGGGCCTGCGGGCCCGCGGCAGGCACGTCGTCCTCGATACCAGCGGCAATCCCCTGGCCGCGGCGATCGCGGCCGGGCCGAATATCGTCAAGCCGAACATCGACGAATTCAGGGACCTGACCGGCAGGATGCCGACAACCGAAGGCGAGATCGTCGAGGCCGCCCGCGCATTGATGGGCAACACGATCGATCTCCTCGCCGTGTCGATGGGTGCGCAGGGCGCGATCTTCGTCACCGGCCGCGAGGCGGTCCTGGCCGCGCCGCCCGCGGTCGCCGTCAAAAGCACCGTGGGGGCCGGCGACGCCATGGTCGCAGGCATCGTTCACGGATCGCTCCAGGGCTTGGCCACGGCCGACCTCGCCCGTGTCGCGACCGCCTTTTCATCGGCCGCCGTGGGCGAGATCGGTCCCCGCCTGCCGCCACGGTCGGCGATCGAAGCCTTCGTGCCTCAAGTCGCCATCAAACCTGTCGGCCCTTGAGCAGAGGACCAAACGGCGATCGAAGGGGGAGCCGGCGGGACGGTTTGCCCAAAAAGCTGAGCCAACGGCCGGCAGCGATGGAGCACACGGGTGGGCGTGCCTTCAAGGCCGGGCGCATCGTTGTTCTGGCCGGCTTTTCGAGGGGATTGGCGTCCCCTGGGAGCCTGTCCGGGTAAGGGACGGACGGCCCTTGGCGGGCGTGGGGGCTTGCGCATAAAGGGGGTTCAGGAAGGCCGCTGAGGCGCGATCCCGCGGGCCGGGTTGGGGGCAAGGCGTCTGCCGCCTCGCCCCCTGTCTGCCATCTCAACGCGCGTGTGGCTGTGGTCTGCTGGGCGCGATCTACTTCTCGGCGTCGGACATCGCCTTTCGCAGTTCATCAGGCAGTGTGTCCAGATAGAACTTCATCTGGTCGCTGTCCGGCCGCTTCCATCCAGCGTGATTGCCCTTTTCCGAGCAGAAGACGTGGTAGTGGGAGCGTGGGAAGCCGATTTGGACGGCCCATGTGCCATCGGGTTGCTGGAACCAAACCACGTCGGCTTTGTACGCTTCCACCCGCTCCACGTGACCGTTGCATTGGCGGCCGTTGGCATAGACGAAAGGGCACGGGATACGTGAACCTTTACTCACGGAGTTGATCCTTTTGGTTGTTTGACATCAGGTCTCGCCGCAGTGGTTGGTCCCCGGCCGGTGGCGCAGGGGTCCGCTGGCCGGGTGGCCCCGTTACGCCAATTCATCCCTATCGGCGATGACCGCGTCCAGGAGCGCGTAAGCTTGTGGCGCCATCTGGCGCAAGAAGCGCGCCGACCGGGGTCATGGGGGCAAGGGGTCAGGTGTGGAATGTTGAAATGGCTTGCAACATTCAAGAACTGACCCCGTCTGCGTGTTGAATTGATCGGGATGGGGCAACCGGCCGGAGGTCTGTCGAACCAGTCCTCCTACGCCAAGGCTTCGGCCTTGGCCGACCGAAAGTCGGCTTCGGCCGACTGAAGGTCGGACGACACTCCTTCGTCTAACGACCTCCGGGTGGCCTGCCACCCGAAGCTCGAAGAGCGAAGGGTGGCGTCCCCTAGGGGATTCGAACCCCTGTTGCCGCCGTGAGAGAAAACCAACACGGGTATTTCGGCAAGCACGCGGACGATGGCGGACATCTGCGAATTCGCTTTTTATCAACATGTTATAGATAGACCGTTCTTGACTGTCCGCCCTGGTTCACCTTATCTTATTTCCGAGAAATCCAACTTCGGTAATAATGAGTTATAGGTTTTGTTTCCTATTTCATGTCCTGGCTAGAGGGTGTGGACGATGGCGCGGACGGTTCAGGAAGTGAAGATCGATACGCGGACAGCAAGGTCTCGGCTGGCAGTGCAGCATGAGCCCTATTGGCGGTTGGTCGGCCTGGGAGCTCACCTCGGTTATTACAAGGGAACCCGAGGTGGAACCTGGGTTGCCCGGTGGCGGCCGGCGGGCGATCTCGAAGCCACGAAAGGGAGAGGGTACGCCAAGACACAGCTCGGGCGGGCCGACGATATCGAGGACGCGGACGGGGAACGAGTCCTGTCGTTCGAGCAGGCCCAGGAAAAGGCCCTCGCCTGGTTTAAGAACGGTGCGCGGGAGCAGTTCGAGGACGCGCAGCGCGCCGATGATCGCGCACCCCGGCGCGGGCCGTACCGGGTCCGCGACGCCATCGAGGACTACCTTGAGGACTACGAGCGCCGAGGCGGCAAGGCCGTGGGGGACGCGCGGACCCGGGCCGACGCCCTGATCCTGCCGGAGCTCGGCGACAAGCCGGTGGCGTCCCTGACGGCGCGACGGCTGCGGGACTGGCACGCCGGGCTCGCCAAGACGCCGGCGCGGTTGCGCACCCGGCCGGGCAAGCAACAGCGGTACCGCGAGCTCGGCGAGGGTCCCGAGGACGCGCGGCGGCGGCAGGCGACGGCGAACCGGGTGCTGACCACGTTGAAGGCGGCGTTGAACCATGCATGGAAAGAAGGCCTGGTCGCCAGTGACGCCGCCTGGCGGCGGGTCGCGCCGTTCAAGGGAGTGGACGCGGCGCGGGTCCGGTATCTGTCCAAGGACGACTGTCGGCGGCTGGTGAACGCCTGCGGGGACGACTTGAGGCCCCTGGTGCGGGCAGCCCTGCTCACCGGTTGCCGGTATTCGGAACTGGCCGCCCTGCGTGCCGAAGACTTCAACCCGGATGGCGGGACGGTTCACGTTCGCCGATCGAAGGCCGGCAAGGCGCGGCACGTCTACCTGGATGACGACGGCAAGGCGTTCTTCGAGACGGCGACCGCCGGCCTTGTCGGTGACGCCATCCTGTTTCCCCGTGCCGACGGGAAGACTTGGGGCCGGACCCATCAACAACGGCCCCTCATGGAGGCGTGCGAGCGGGCCAAGATTTCGCCGACGGCATCGTTCCATGTGCTGCGGCACACCTATGCGAGCCACTTGGTCATGAATGGGGTCCCGCTGCCCGTGGTCGCGCAGAACCTGGGCCACGCCGATACGCGGATGACGGAAAAGCACTATGCCCACCTGGCGCCCTCCTACGTGCAGGACGCCATCCGCGCCGGCGCGCCGAAACTCGGGATCGGCGGCAAGGGCACGGTCACACGGCTGCGTCGCCGGGCCTCTAAATCTTGATTGTCGGCTGTAGCGAACAACTATATCCTGGGGCTGCTGCGGCTAGGTCGGCCGCCGAAAGCCTGGGCTCCTTCCTGCCAGGTTGCCGCAGCTTCCTCCCCAGGAAGCGCGCCTTGGAAGGGAGTGCACCATGCCCGACGACACCAGAAAACCCCGCCGTGGCCGCGTCCCGCCGCGTCTTGAGCTCCTGGCTGTAGACTTGCCGCCGGATCACCCGGCGATCCGCTATGGCTGGAAGCCGTTGCCGCCGCACCCCCACCCCTTGGCGCAGTTCGATGGCATAAAGTCGGTCTCGGTCGAGGAAGCGCCGCGCGAGGACTGGGGCTGGGGATGGGCCTTGGCCGGTAGAGGGGATCATGGTGACCGAGTTGCTCGCCGGCTGACGCCATCGGAGATGGTCGAATACCTCCACTTCAAGAGGGGAATGACGGTGGAGACGGCCGTGGAGTGGGTGCGAGACGCATACCGCGACGGTGGGGTTCCTGTTTGGTTTTCGGATGGGGCAGGCCCGGAAAAAGAGGTCCCGAAGGAATGGCGGGGTAGCACCAGAATTGTCTTTCACTTAGATGCAATACAAGTCAACGAGGGTGTAGAGCATCCAGACTTAAAGAAAGACGAAAGAGTTCTTAATGATAATGACTTTGATCACCCTAGGGATGAAGTGAACTATTGGAATGCAAATCTGAAATATCCCGCGTTGATGGACCGGATTGTGGTTGATGAATACATAAGTGACGATACCGCTTCTAATAATAAAAACGTAAAGAAAAACAAAGGCGGGGCAAAAGGGTATCCGACGGAAATAATTGAAGAGTGGAAAGTGGCGCTTTCGGTAACATCAAGAAAATTTGGGATAACGACTCCCAAAAAATTAACGAATTCTACGATACGCGAGCTCGAAATTCACGATCAAACAAAACCAAGCTATGGAACATTATTTCCACACGCTCAAGAGTTCTGTGAACGGATTGTAGAGACGAATGAATATGATGGAGACTTCAAGAAAATAGAAACGACTATTGTGTATTTGGCCGGGTGCGCAATCTATGAAGACCTTGCGGCATCCGCGCTTGTGGCAAAGGCACTAGAAATACACCAAATACAAGGGATGAATATATCAAAGATTAATACAGACGCGTTATTGGTATCTGCGAGGATGGCTCGTGAGCGTCGGGAGCCGACGTTTGACACGATCTCGCGAATGAAAGATGACCGTTAGCAGTTCCTGACCGTTTCTGACCACGCCCATATGACGCCCCTGATGGTGCGCGTTACCGTCCCCGTCCAGATGAACACACCACTGTTCGGAGGACGGGCGCATGGACGCCACAAAACTGCCCAAGCTCGCGTACACGATCCCGGAATTCTCCACGTCGAGCGGCATCGGCCGAACGAAGATCTATGAAGAGATCGGCTCCGGAAGGTTGAAAGCCGCCCACGTCGGGAAGCGGACGATCATTACGGCCAAGGACGCCGAAGCGTACATGGAGTTGCTGCGCGCCGAAGCCGAGGCCGAGGAAGCGAGGACGAGTTGATCGCCCTCCTCCGATCCGTGGACTCGGCCCCGGCCTGATCGGCCGCCAGCATGGCGAAGAAGACACCGCCGGGCGATGGGCCGCCATCCGATCCCGGCCGCGCTGCCGACGATAAGCCCACGGGCGTGGTGACGGTGGAGCTGATCTCGGACGCCTTCGAGGACCCGCCATCCGAGCCCGCGGCCGAAGACGACGGCGCGCGGGTGCGGGAGGCCATCGCCGACTGCATCGAAAACGCCGTGCCGGCACCGTCCCCGGCCAAGGCGGCGGAACCCGCCGACGGTGGCGACGATGGGGGTATCGGCGATGACTACCGCCTGGAGCCGAGCGGCCTCTGGTATAAACCGAAGAAGGGGGCGCACCTGTGGCTGTGCGGGCCGTTGAAGGTCGAGGCCCGGACCACCTACCCGGAGACCGGGGAGCACGGCCTTCACCTGTCCTGGATCGATTACGACGGCATCAAGCGGGAAGTGGTGATCCGGCGCGGGGAGCTGGCGCGACGCGATGACCGTTGGCTGCAACTGTTTATGAGCGGCGGCTTGGAGGGCAATCCCGAGCGCGCGGCCGTCAACCAATTGAAGCTCTATCTGGCCCGCGTCCGGCCCGAGGCCGTCTCCCTGGTGGTGCGCCGCACCGGATGGTTCGAGGATCCCACCGGCCGGCGGGTGTTCGTCCTGCCCGATCAGGTGATCGGCGCGGAGGGCGGCCAGCGGGTCCTTTTGGAGACCGGGGTCAGCGCCGGCGGGCCGTCTCCCGTCCGAGGCACCCTCGACGAGTGGCAAAGAGACATCGCGGCGCTGGCGGTGGGGAACTCCCGCTTGGCCCTGGTCCTGTTGGTCGCCTTCGCGGGGTCGCTGTTGCGGTTGACCGGCGACGAAAGCGGGGGCGTCCATTTACGCGGCGGGTCCTCCCTTGGCAAGACCACGGCACTACGGGTGGCGGATACAGTTTGGGGTGGGGACTTGTTGTCCTGGCGAGCGACAGTCAACGGCATCGAAGGCGTGGCGGTGACCCGGAACGATGGCCTCGCCAGCCTGGACGAGATCAGCCAGGCGAGCCCGAAAGAGGTGGGTGATGTGGCCTACATGCTGGCCAACGGCGAAGGGAAAAGCCGGGCGGCGCAGGACGGGTCGGCCCGGCCGGTGGCGACGTGGCGACTGCTGTTCCTCTCCACCGGGGAGACCGCGCTCGGCGACATGATGGCCAAGGCCGGCGGGGAAGCCCAGGCGGGCCAGGACGTGCGCATTCTCGACCTGCCGGCGGATGCGAGGGAAGGCTACGGGCTTTTCGACCGGCTCCCGGACGGGTTCAAGCACCCGGGCGCATTGGCGGAGCACCTGCGGACGGCCGCGGAGCGGCAGAGGGGCACGGCCGGCAGGGCCTTTGTCGAGGCGCTGTTCGCCACCGGCGACCTGGCGGCGGTGGCGCGCGAGGTGGAGGACACGCGTCGGCGTTGGGTCGAGGCGCGCGGGCTGGACGGGTCGGACGGGCAGGTGTTGAGGGTGGCCCGGCGGTTCGGGCTGATCGCCGCGGCCGGGGCGCTGGCCGCCCGCCTTGGCATCCTGCCCTGGCCCGAGATGGAGGCGGAGCGGGCGGCGGTGATGTGTTTCGGCGACTGGCTCGACCAGCGCGGCGGGACCGGGCCGCGCGAGATCATGACCGCCAAGAGGCGAATAGAGGACCTGGTGTCGCGCTTCGGTGCCTACCGTTTCCAGGAGCTCCGCGACCTGGTCGCCCTGGGGACCGACGACGCGCAGGAAAACGGACGGCCCATCGCCGATAGACTGGGCTACAAGCGGCTGGTCGATGGCCACCGCGAATGGCTGTTCTCCCCGACCGCCTGGAAGCGGGAGGTGATCGACGGCCTCGACCTGCGGGCCATCAACGCCGCGCTCTGCGACCAGGGCATCCTGCGGCGCGACGGCGCGGGGAAGGCGACGGTGCCGGTCAAGATCGACGGGACCACGAAGCGCTTCTACGTGGTTCGCGAGGACCGGCTTCTCGCCGGCGGTGCGGCGCCGGGGTCGGAGGCGGAGGTTTGAGAGGGGGGATGAGGAATTCGAGAAGGCGTCACGTTTCCACGAAGTTATGACAAACAGGTGTGACCGGGGTAACTGGTGTTACCACCTTGAATACATTAACGAATTAAGGTTACACCTTCATATTTATAAAGTGTAACTGGGCGTTACCTATTTTAAATTGGGTTGATATTGAGAGAGAGTGGGCCAGTTGGGGGCCGGGCCGGCGAGCTGAGAGCTGGGGGGTCGGCGGCGGGAACGAAAGCCGGGACCCGCGAGGGTTCGTGAGGGTCCCGGCCCGGCGACCACCCCCGCCGGCCCCTGCTGCGCGAACGCCCCGGTCGGCTTACGCCCGTAGCGAGACGGGTATCAAGGTCGCGCGACAGTGTAGGCCCGGGGCGGCGGCGGCGGCAAGGTGGGTGGCAGTTCCGCGGTCGAGAGGGTCGGCCGGACGGGCTTTGGTGGGGGCGTGGTCCTCTACCGACTTTCAAAACTTCGTGTGAATACAATCTGGTCACGGCGGCAACTCCGCTTCGATAGAAACTTAAAATACTGTAAATTCAATAAGATGAGGTGTGTTGCTGATTTTGTCGGTAACAGTTTCGGTGATACACGCTCGCGGCGCAACCGACAATTCTAATAATTTCAATAGGTTATGTTCCGACGACTCCGCCCGGTGGTGTTCCCTTGATCGGGAATGATTTCTGGTTGGAAAGGTTGCTGACCGTTTCTGACCAAGTGGCTTTGAGCGGCGAGTGCGGCTGGCCGTAGGCTCGCCGCATGGACAACGACGCACGCTCCATCACGCTGCGCCCGATTGAGGTTGTCATCCTGGAGGATGGCACGATGGATCGCGTCAACGCGGCGCGGTACCTCGGCATCTCGCCGCGGACCCTGGCGACCTGGGCCACCTGCCGCTTCGGCCCGCCGTACATCCGGGTCGGCCGGAAATGCTACTACCGGCGCACGGCCTTGGATGCCTGGAAGGCGGAGCGCGAGACGGCGCGGGAGACCGACCGGTGACCGGCGCGGCGCTCCAGGTGCGGCCGGTTCTCGGACCCCCCTGGGGGTCGAATTGCCGGCTGAGGGGGGGTACCCCCCCCAAACGGCGAAGCGCTTCCAGTGGGGGGTGCCTCTCTGCATTTTCAGAGTTTTTGAGCGATCCCTGGGGCGCGCGAAAAACCCGCCAAACCCCTGCCCGCCCGGAGGCCGTCTGACCATGCCGCCGACAAAAGACCCCCTCGGCGACGATCGGCCCGAGAGCCTCTTTCGCCTGCCGCCGCTCCCGGAAGGTACCGTCGCGCGCCCGTCGGCATATGTCGCCCTGGGCGCGCGCTACGGCCCTGAGGCGGCCGTCGCCGGTTTCCTGGCCGATCTCGGCCTCGGCCTGGCCCGGGGCGCGAAGCGGCAACAGGACGCCGACGAAGCCTCCGCCAAGGCCGCCCATCTGGCGCGGATGGCGCTCGACCTCGACATCACGCTTTCCCGGACCGCCGGCCTGCACGCCGCCGACCCGGAGGGCTTCGAGCGGGCCGCCAAGCTCACTCGCGATGAATGGCTTCGCTCGATCCCGCCCGACGAACAGGAAGTCGCCGCCCTCTCGTTCGATCGCAAGGTCTTCGATCTCTCCCAAAAGGTCACCGCGACCTTCCTGGCTCGGACGCGCGAAAGCAACAAGGCGGACCTGCTCGTGGCCCACAACCACGCCGTCCGCCGGGTGCATGAGTTGTTGCGCGAGGGCCAGGACGAGGCCGCCCGCGACCAAGGCGCTGTCGCCGCTGGCCTCCGGGAGGTGCTTCTCGGCGCGGGACATATCGATGCCGGAAAGGCCGTCTCCATGGCCGAACTGGCCGCCGCCGGGGCGAAGCGTGGTGTCGTCTTCCGTGAGTACGACAGGCTCGTGGCGGAGGGCGGCCTGATCGGCGCCCACCGTTTCATCGACCGGTTCCTCTCCACCGACCATCCCGGTATGGACGCCGCCGAAAGAGATGTGATCGCCGGCGAGATGATCAAGCTGACGACGCAGCGGCTGCGTCTCGAAAACGCCATGCTCGACCGCGGGGAACGCGCCGATGAGGAGACCCGTGAGGCGCTGCGGAAAGCCTTCTGGTTCGCCGACACCGTCAAGGACCAGAGCCGCATCTACGACGCCCTCACGCCGTTGTTCCCGGCGTCCGAGCTCCGCGACATGGTGGAGCACCTACGGGCGGGTGGCGTCGAGGGCGAGGATGACGCGGAGCTGGTTGCCGACCTGGAGGAAATGATCCGCCTCGGCAAGGTGCGCACCATCGGCCAGGCCCGTGCCGCCATCGCGCTATCCCGCGAGCGCACCGGGGTCGGCGTCGGCCATCGCACCTGGCGCGAGCACATCATGCCCCTGATCGTGACCTACCAGGACCGCGAACAGCGGGCCGCATTCCAGTTGATCGACACGACCCTGGGCCTGCCCAGCGAGGGCGTGCTGGATCCCAACGATGCGCGGGTGCGGCTGGCCGGAGAGGCCAAGGCGGCGCTCCTCCGCCTCCGCCGCAAGGACCCCGAAGCCGATCTGTTCAAGGAAGCCGAGCGCCTGGCGGCGCAACAGGCGGAGAAACTCCGCGTCGGCACGCGGCGGGAAATCCGTCGCGTGGAGGCGGAGCTGGCCGCGGCACGGGCCAAAGGCGATGAGGGCGCGGCGGCCGACCTGGTCGAGCTGTTGCGCGTGCTCCGGGCTCAAGAGGGCGAATGATGACTGACAACCTCGATCCCCTGTTCGTCAACCGCCGGCGCTCGGCGGCCGTCGCCGCCGATCCCGACCTTGAGCGGGACCTGGCATCGCAGCGCGCCTACAACGAAATCTGGACATTCCCTGATCCCGACCGGGGCGTGGTGGTCCGCTACGGCATCGATCAGGGCGGCGCCCGCGCGACCCGGCTGTCGGACGTGCCCCTGGCGGCCATTGACGACGCCATCATGAACCGCCTCGGCCAGGCGGTGGAGACCATGAACGCGCCGCTGCGGGAGGGCGCGGCCCGGACGCCGGGGGCGACCTTCGACCCCGGCGCCGGCGTGGTCCCCGAGCCCGGCGGCCTGCCGCTCCCGTCCGGCGAGCGCCTGCCGCCCAATGAGCCCGAGCTCCGCGCTGGCCCCCCGCCGGGCCTCCGCGACCTGGTGGCCGACCGCCTGGGTCGCCGGGCCGGGAAGCTGGTCAAGACCGACTTGGGCGACTTCGGCCTCCTCGACCTGGTTCCCGGCGTGGATGTGGGCCTGGCCATGGAGGATGTGCGCGACATACTTGCCAGGGAGCGGTTCGGTGACGACGTGGGCGGCGGCGAGAAGGCCGGCACCTACCTCGCCGTGCCCCTGTCCGTGTTCGCCCTCGGTGGCGCGGTGCGCCATGCCGGCAAGGGCCTGGACGCCGGCCTGGACGCTGCGGAGGCCGCCCTCAAGGGCACCCGGGCGGAACCGGGCAAAGGGGTCTCCACCGCGGCGGACGAGATCCTCGACCTGTACCGGGGCCTCCGCGACGCCGAAGATGCCGGCGGGTCCGGCTTCAACCTGGAGCGCCTGGACACCACGGCCGCCGTCAAGGCGGAAATCGCCAGCGCGGCGAAGGCTTACAAGACGCGCGGCAAGGTGCCCCACGAAGTGACCGCCCAGCTCGCCGACCTCCTCGGCGCCGACCAAGGCGCGGTGGGCCGGATCGTCGGCGAGTTCGCTGGTGGCGCCACCGAGGGCCTGCACGCCCGGGCGCTGGTCATGCGCCGCCTGCTGGTGCAGTCGGGGGAAAGGATGGACACCCTCGCCCGCCAGGTGGCGGAGCGTGGCACCGACGACGACATGGTGGCGTTCCGTGAGCACTTGGCACGCCACGCCGCTTTGCAGAACACGCTCAAGGGCGTGCAGACCGACATCGCGCGTGCCCTGTCGGCCTTTCGGATCACCGCCGGCGCGCCCAAGGACGTGCAGGTGGACGCCCTGATCCGGGAGCTCGGCGGCCGTGACGAAACCAAAGACCTGGCGCGCCGGTACCTGGAGCTCGATACCGCGGCGGCGCGCAATCAATTCGTCCGCAAGTCGTGGGCGGCGACCACCAAGGACGTGTTCTTCGAAACTTGGATCAACGGGCTCCTCTCCAGCCCGAAAACGCACGTCGTCAACATCACGTCCAACGCCCTGTTCACGCTTTGGCAGGTGCCGGAGCGGGCGCTGGCGGCCGGCGTGGGCCTCCTCCATGGCGGGGAGCGGGTCGCCTTGCGCGAAGCGGCCGACATGCTCCATGGCCTGGTCGAAGGCACCGGCGACGGCCTCCGCCTCGCCTGGCGGTCCTTCCAGACCGATACCCCCTCCGACGCCATCGGCAAGCTTGAGCACATGAGGCGGCGGGCGATCACGGCCGACACCTTCCGTGCGTCCGGGTGGGTCGGACAGGGTATCGACTTCCTGGGCACCGTGGTCCGCCTTCCCGGCCGCGCCTTGCTGGCGGAGGACGAGTTCTTCAAGGCCGTCGCCTACAGGATGGAGCTTCGCGCCCTGGCCCGCCGTAAGGCGATGGTCGCCCACCAGGGCGGGGCGTCCGAGACGGACGCGGCGCGCGTGTATGCCGCCGTGCTGGACGGCGCCGACGAAGGCGCCCGGGCCGCAGCCACCGACGCGGCGCACGTGGCCACCTTCACGCGAGAGCTCGATAGTGTGGGCCGGAAGGTGCAGGCCCTCGCCGGGGTGGCGCCGTTCCGCGTGCTCATGCCGTTCGTCAGGACGCCGGGGAACATCATCAAGGAATTTGGCAAGCGCAGTCCCTTCGCGCTGGCCATGCCCAAGGGGTTCTGGGCGGAGGTCGCCGCCGGGGGTGCGCGTCGCGACCTGGCCCTGGCCAAGGTGGGCTTCGGGTCGGCCATCATGGCCTGGGCCGGGTCGCTGGCCATGGACGGCCGGATCACCGGCGGCGGGCCGGGGAACCCGAAACTCAGGGCGCAACTTCGCGAGACCGGCTGGCAGCCCTACAGCATCGTGTTCGACGTGGGCCAGGTCCCGGACAACGTGCTGGCGCCGCTGCGCGCCGCCGGCCTGGTGAGCCAAAGCGGCGGCTTGGTGTATATCGCGTACGGCCGCCTGGAGCCGTTGGCCATTCTGTTCGGCACCGTCGCCGACGCCGTGGACTTCAACCGGTTCTCCGACAACGGCGAGGACCGCGACCTGGTCGCCGCCCATGCCCTGGGCGCCGTCCTCGAGAACCTGGGTTCCAAGACCTTCTTGCACGGCCTCAGCATGGCGGCGGCGGCCTATGCCGATCCGGGGCAGTTCGCCCCCCGCTTCGTCCAGCGCCTCGCCGGGTCGATGATGCCCTACAGCGCGTTGGTCGCGAACGTCGAGGCCACCCTGGACCCCGAGGCCCGGGACGCCACGCCGGACCCCAACCTCCCCTTCGCGCTGCGCGAGTTCCACCGCGTCCTGAACGCGCTGCAGGCCCGGATCCCGGTCTGGTCCGACGGCCTGCCCATGCGCCGGAACATCTGGGGCGACCGGGTCACCTACAACACCGGCGAATGGTGGGAGTTCCTCAATCCTTTCTACGTCTCGCGCGGCAAGCACGCGCCGGTGGACGATGAGCTGGTGCGCCTCGGCTACCCGCTGTCCATGCCCCGGCGCCAGGTTTCAGGCGTGGATCTGACGCCCGACCAGTATTGGCGCCTGGTCGAGCTCCAGGGCCAGGGCATTCGCCTCAGCCAGGAACCCGGCGGGCCGGCGCTCAACCAGCGCCATGCCATGCTCTTGACGGTCCGTTCCGAAACCTACCGCCGTCTCGGCGACCTCGACCGCATCGAGGCCCTGAGGGCCATGCATAGGGGTTACCTGGCCGCGGCCCGGGCCAGGCTCTTGAATGAAGACCCCGAACTGCGCCGCAAGGTCGAGCTGGCCATTCAGCTCCGCGCCGCCGGCATCCAGTGACACCGACACCCGAAAGGAAAGACCCATGACCAAAAACTCACCCGCCACCGCCACCCTGCGCCGCGAGGTTGACGACCTGACCCGCCGCCTCGCCGAGACCCGCAGCGAGATTGCCCAGGCCGAAGCGGAGCGCCGCCAGGTCGCCGGGGCGGCCGTCGCCGAAGGCCGCGACGTGGTCAAGGCCCTGGAGGAGGCCGACGGCGCCAAGGCCCAAGCTGAGCGGGTGGCCTTGGGCCTGGAGGTTACCCTGGAGACGGCCACCGAGAAACTCAGGGCCGCCGTGTGGGCGGATGTGTTGGCCAGCCGCCGCGGCATCAACGGGGAGATTGACCGCCTGATGGGCGACCGCGAGACGGTCCTCGGCAAGGTGGCCGACGCAGTGGTGGCGCTGGCGGAGGGCCTGGAAAGCCTGAAAGGCATCGCTGGCGATATCAGGGCACAGCGCCGCGCTGCCGGTGCCGTGCGCTTGAGCGGGAATGTCGGGCCGCATCCCGACGATGGCAACACCGTCGGCGAGTTCATTCAGCGGTCGTTCATCCCCTTGCTGAGGGGCACCCTCGGCGGCCTCCGCATTCCGGAATTGGCGAAGGTGGATTTCAGCCAGGTTGACGATTTCGACTTCACCGGCAAGACCGAGCTGATCGAGCGCGAGCGGCGCAGGATGGGCGACCAAAGGGTGCCGGAGGAGCCGCCGGACGCGCCCGGCCGGGCGGCGTAGGTTCACGGCCGGATGACGGAGGCGAGCCCCATGACGGACGCAGCGACGACACCGACGCCCGACGGCGCGGCGGCGGCACAGGACACCGGCGAGCGTGCGCCGGACCCGGCCGGCGCCGGCGGGGTGGCTCCGGAGGATTACTACGCGGGCCTGTTCGAGGGCGAGGCGGGGTCGGCGCCGGATGGCACCGATGGCGGTTCGGCGCCGGCCCCGTCCGGGGTCTATGAGCTGGTCGTCCCCGAGGCCCTGGCCGACAGGATCCAGCCCGACCCCGAGGACCCCCGCTGGGGTCCCCTCCAGGAGGTCGGTCGGAAGCACGGGTTCAGCCAGGATGCCATCAACGACATTCTGGCGCTGGCCTACCAGCACGACGTGGACCAGGCGGCGGCCGACGATCAGTGGTCCGCCGACCAGGCCAAGGCCCTGGACGCCGCCCTGGGCGACAACGCGGCCAAGATCAAAGATGAGCTCGGTCGGTGGTTCGGTGGCCTGGTCGCGCGGCACCTCCGTGCCGATCCGCTGGCCCCAGCCGAGGACCAGGCCCGCGCCGCGGCCATGCTGCGCGAGGCCCAGGTGTGGACGCAATCGGCCGAGGGCGTCCTGCTACTCAAGGCCATCAAGGATGCCATCGGCGAGCACGCCCCGCCGCCGCCCGGCCCCGACGCCGGGCCGCCCGCCGACCGCGAAATAACGACCGAGGACTACTACAAGGGAATATTCGAGAAGGCGCAGGGGGCACGCTGAGATGGCCGCGTCATCGATTACGGGGAAATCCGGGGAGTGCCGTCTCGTGGTGGCCGGCATCATGGTGTCATGAAGACCGACAACGTCACCTTGGCCGAAGCGCTGCGCCAGCTCGGCGACCTGGCCGCCCGGCTGGATGAAATCGAGCCCATCGCCCGCAACGCCGCCGACCTGGCCGGCTTCAACGTCACCGAGATTTTCGCGTTCGGTCACCTGGCGGGTGCGCTCCTCCAGGGCGCCACAGTCGGCGCCGATGGCGACTTGTCGGCCGTTCAGCTCGGCACCCTCGACCTGGCGGCCCTACGTGACGGTGTCCTCCGCTACGCCGATGGCAACCCGGAGCTCCAGGCGGCCGCGGTTGCTATCGTTGATGGCTGGATCGCTGCCGCCCGGGATCGAGAAAGGACGCGACCATGACCGACGCACCGCCCGTCGCGCCCGGGCTCGGCGTCGCCGGGCTCCGGTTCTCGACCTGGGACGTCTGGTCCTACGTGACCGATTGCCCCTTTGAGACCGTCCTGGCGCCTGGTTTCTATTCCGGTGCCAACGGCCTCCGGCCTCCGCTCCGCGTCGGAGCCCGGATCAACGTGCTCGCCGGCGATGGCGAGGGCGGCCGGGTCATGGCCGATCTCCGCGTGGTCGCCGCTGCCGTGGACGGACAGGCGGTGGCGGTGAAGGTGGAGAAAGGCCCCGAAGCTGTCGATGAGGAGGAGTTCGAACGGTACCGCCAGCACGGCGACATGCTCGCCGCCTGGATGGCGACGGAAGGTAAGCGGTTATCACAGAACAGGCGGCGCCGCGCCCGGGCGCTCTTTGAAACCCAGACGGACCCCGGCTCAGCCGCCTGAGGCGCCTGCAATGGGCGCCCACGCCGCCGGCGGGAATCGGTCATGCCCCGCCGGCGGCGTTCGTTTGTGGGGGCCTGTCGAGTCCGCTGAGGCCCGATCTCGGGCGCAGGGGTGGGGGGGGGCAAGGCGTCATCCGCCTTGCCCCCTGTGCGGCCCCTCAGAGTCCGTCTGAAGGTCTTGAGCGGGCGGCCTCGGCTTCCAGATAGGCCAGGACTGTCATGAAGGGGGTGGCGAGCGATGGGTCCGCCTCGACGAACGCGCGATAGGTGTTGCCGGTCATGTTTTTCGGCGGGTTTTCGTCAGCCCATATTCGCCGAGCGAGATAGCGCAGTTTGACGATGGCGCCGACGGCCGACGTCACCGGCGCGGCGGCGAGCGCCTTCTCCGTATTGTCGAGCTGTTCGTCGATCCCCATCTGCTGCCGCCGTTCGTCGTCCTCCGGTGTGTCGCCTGGGGCTGCCTCGAAGGCCAGTTCGGCGGCCTCGGTGGCGCGCCACGCTGCCAGCGTCGGATCGAGGGTGTCGGTTGGCCCGTCCCAGAGACCGAGGCTGATGGTGCCGAGACGGCTGTCGAGAAAGCGCGTGTCCGCGCTCACGGGCGACACTGGGGGCGGGTGTTGCAGGTAGGCCAGGACCGTCCTGGCAGCGGCGCCATGGTCGTCTTCGCCCGCGCCGATGACGAATACCTCGTTGATGATGTAGCGAAGCTTGACGAAGGCGCCGGCCAGCGAGTGGACCGGCGTGGCGGCGAACACCCGTTCGGCTTCGTTCAGGTTATGCTGGACAGCCTCGAACGTGTCGGGGCGTTCCTTTTCGGCGGTGGCGTCGAGATCGTAGTACACGCACTCCGCCAGCTCGGCGTTTCGTAGAGCGTGGATCGCCGGATCATCGGAGGTTTCGGGCGCGTCGTCGTAGAGCTTGCCGAAGGGCCGTACTCCCACCGGCTCGGGCAGGTCGTCTTCGATCGGCTGTTCGGTGATCGGAAATCCATCCATGGTTGCTTTCTCCTCTGGGGTTGCATTCTCGTGTTGATCGTCGTCAACCATGGTCCTGTCTGCGGTGCCTTCGCCACCGCGATCACGATCTTTGTGTGATGTCATTGAGGTTTCCTAGGTGTCTGGGGCGCTTTCCAGGCGCCGGGTCGCCAGCGGGCGGCGCTGGCACCGGGGGCTGGAAACACGTCACCTAGGTACCGTGCCGAGCTTATTCCCCCATGACGGAGTCTTGTATTCGCTCGACCCCCGGCATAAGCTGGCCGGGCAGCGCGCGCGAGGCGCGCCGGCATCAGTCCTCCGCGGTGATACGATGTGCCGCACCGAACGCCGCGGCTTGGACTGCCTAGGTGACTTTCACGGGCGTTTCCAGCGCCCAGTCCCGATCCTTCCTGAAACCAGCGCGCCGGTCAACCACCGGCCGCCGCTTGGTGGATCTGCGCGGCCCGAGCGGTCGCCGGGTGCGCCGTTTAGAGGATTTTAATCGAGCTCGCGCGAGGGATTGGTCGGCAATCCCTGGAAATCAATGCATTAAGGGCATGAACAAGCACGGAACGCAGAGTTGGTGCGACTTCCTTGTGCGACTTGTCCGGTCTTCCTGGACGCCATCTGTTCTGCCCGGCGGCGGGCAGGCCAACGGTGTCAGGAAGGGGCCGAGAAAGATGAGGCCGCGCCGGACTTGATAATCGTCCCTGCGCGGCCTGCCATCCGGAGATGGTCTTGCAAGCCCGATAAACGGGTGACGTTTAAGAATATAACCCTTTAAACGGGAATGGTCAATGTTGGAAATCCCAAGGCCGCAAGCACTCCCTGCCGAACGGCCGCGAGGTCTGCCGCGCTGATCTTGGGGGTGACGTATTTCCGGTAGCCCACCTTGAAGCGGTCGAGACGGGCCGTGCTGACGTTCGTGATCAAATCGCATTTGGCCCATACGGGCAGGTCATCCGGCTCGTTCGGGTGGTAATTCTTCAATAGGCGGACGTGGTACGGTTGGGGGTGGTCCGGCGCGGTGGTGCTGGTGGGGACCACCATGCACAAGCGGTCGCGATGGGGCAGCCGTGGGGTGATGACGATGACGGGCCGCTTCTTGACGATCTCGGGTTGGATGTTTCCCCGGAAGTCGCACATCAGCAAGGTCCCGCGGTGCGGATGGAACTGTAGCCCCGCATCCTTGACCTGTGGCGACAAAAGACGCCTCCCTCGGCAACACAATATATAGGGGAGCCAGGGTCGCTTGTATACTCGACTTAGCGGTATGAGTCCATGCCGGTTTTGCTCACCATCCCTCAGTTTCTCCACGCTCCCCAGAGTGGAGGCAGTGGGGCGAAGGATTGGAAGATGGCCTGGAGTCGGCGGATACCGCGTTTGAACAG
>JANQFP010000206.1 GCA_028277795.1 Rhodospirillales bacterium | reverse complement strand
GTCGGCGAGGGTGTCGTAGAGGTGGCGGGCGGCGGGGATGTCCCCGGCCGTGCCGTAGTCGCTGACCAGGTTGACGGCGGCCCGGGCTTGCCTGGGGCGCAGCTCGGGCTCGCCGGGGTGGCGTTGGGCGAGGTCGGCGAGGGTATCGTAGAGGTGGCGGGCGGCGGGGATGTCCCCGGCCGTGCGGTAGTCGCTGACCAGGTTGAAGGCGGCCTGGGCTTGCCTGAGGCGCAGCTCGGGCTCGCCGGTGTGGCGTTGGGCGAGGTCGGCGAGGGTGTCGTAGAGGTGGCGGGCGGCGGGGATGTCCCCGGCCTTGCCACAGAGCGTGACCAAATTGTAGACGGCCCGGGCTTGCCTGAGGCGCAGCTCGGGTTCGCCGGGATGGCGTTGGGCGAGGTCGGCGAGGGTGTCGTAGAGGTCGCGGGCGGCGGCGACCTCTCCCGCTTTGCCGAGGTGCGTGACCATATCGAAGGTGGTCAAGGACCAGAGCACACGCGTTTCGGGCGACGCATCGGCCGGCGCCGCCAGGTGTCGCAGTGTCGCATGACCGGGGAAGTCCATGGCGGTGCGGGCCAGGAAGAACGCCATGCCGACGGGAGAGAGGTCCCAGGCCGCCTGCCGCAGGGCGTCGACGGGCGGGGGCGGGGCGAACGGTGCCGGTTCGAGCCGCCGCAGCACGAAAAGCTCGCCCACAATGTCGGGCTCCAACGGGGACAGGACTTCGGGGTCGGGCCGTCCGGACATGGTGGCGTAGCGCCCGGCGGAGAAGGCCGACAAGTCCTCGAACGGCGCGACACCGGCCAGGGTATGGAACTGGTCCTCGGTCAGGCCACCGGTCATGGTGGCCAAGGCGAGGACATACTCCTCCTGCTCCGTCACCCCGGCCGGCTCCCACCGTTTGACTCGCTCGCGGTCGAGGACGTCGCGCACCAGGGCTTCGCGGTCCCAGGCCCGCGGACCTTCGCCGCTCTCCGCGGCGTCGCCGAGGAAAGCCGCAAACAGGGGGCGGCCTCCGGTGTCGATGCGTTTCAGGTCCTCCAATATTCGCGCCTCATCGGCACTGGCTCCCCCGGTTTTCCTCGCGAACGTCCGAGCCACGTCGAGCAGGTCCCGGTCGTCGAGGGGGCCGAGGGCCAGCGGCTCGGCGTGGCGGGACTGCTCGATGACGTGGCGGTCCGACCCGGCGCCGAGGAAATCGTCGAGCCACCGCCCGGCCGCCTCGCGCTCCAGCAGCAGCAGGCGGACCCGACCGTCGAGACTCCCCTCCTTGGCGCGGCCCGCCAAAGTGAGGGCGATGTCGCGGAGTGCTTCGGCCCGTTCCGGCGCCGAGGCGTAGTCGGCGACGATCAGGGTCGGCTGGTCGGGCTGCCACGTGTGCCAGTCCCCGAAGGCCGATCCCTTGCCCATGTCCTCGGGCAGGAAGCCGGCGTGCCAGACGGTGCGTTTGGCCAGGCAGAACTCCAGGGCCAGGCGGCTCTTACCCGAGCCGGCGGCGCCGGACACCAGCCACCAGGCAAACCCCTCGTCGCCATCGAGGAACCAGTCCAACGCCTGCCAGGCATCCTCGCGGCCGACGAAAGGCACGCTGCGCGACCGGAAGACGAACCGGGTCTCCTCCGTCTGGTCAAGGAGGTGGATGTGCAAGGGCGGCTGTCGGTTGAGCAGGTCTTGAAGCCGGGCCTCCAGGTGCGCGAACCCGTCTCGGACCGCCTGGTCGAGCTCGTCCAGGCCCTGCAAGGCCTTGACCTGCGCCCGGAGGTCCAGCGCCAGGCTTTCGGTGAACTCGGCATCGGCGGCCCGGCGGCGGCCGGCCAGGATGTCCTGGACTTCCTGCTTCGCCGCGAACTCCTTGTCGAGCCGGGCGATGCGGTCGTTCAGCGCGGCGGCGATGTCTGGATACAGCGGCATGCGTGACAGGTGTTCGACGAGGTGTTGCTTCGCCACCTTGCCCAGCCAGCCGCCGCCCGCCTTTGCCGCCGCCGCGACCAGCGGCGCCGCCAGCTTGACCGCCAGCCGCAGGACGCCCTTGGGGATTTGGGTCTCTTCGTGGACCCACTCCACCAACTCACCGGCCAGGGCGGCGTTCTCCAGGTATTTGGCGAGCCCCTTGTCGGCCCACTCGCCAACCTGGGCCTCCACCTGCGCGACGGCATCATCGCCGGTTGCCGAAATGCCGGTCCCCTCCACCATGCGAGGAAGCATCGCGGGAAGCGTTGGCGGCTGTCAACGGCGACAACATATTGTGTGCGGTTGCCAAAACCCGGTTGGAATGCGACCAGGTTTCGACCACAATGCGCTGCCTTTCGCGCCAACCCCGCCGGCGGAGCCGCCATGCCTACAGCCCTGTTCACCCACCCGGTGTGCGTCGAGCACGAGAACGGATTCATGCACCCGGAGAGCCCCGACCGCCTGCGGGCCATCCAGCAGATCCTGGAAGGCGAGTCCTTCGCCCTCCTGGAGCGCCACGAGGCGCCGGCCGGCCAGTTCGAGCAGATCGAGCGGGTGCACGCGCCCTACTACGTGGAGGCCATCTTCGAGAACATGCCCAAGTCGGGCCATACCTACCTGGACCCGGACACCGGCATGTCGCCCAAGTCGGGCGAGGCCGCCCTGCGCGCCGTGGGCGGCCTGTGCGCTGCCGTCGACGAGGTGGTGGCGGGACGGGCCCGCAACGCCTTCTGTCCGGTGCGGCCGCCGGGACATCACGCCGAACGCAGCCAGGCCATGGGGTTCTGCCTGTTCAACAACGTGGCCGTGGCCGCCCACCACGCCCGCCACGCCCACGGCATCGAGCGGGTGGCGGTGGTCGACTTCGACGTCCACCACGGCAACGGCACCCAGAACGCCTTCTTCAACGACCCCAACCTGTTCTACGCGTCCAGCCACCAGTGGCCCTGCTATCCCGGCACCGGCATGGAGAGCGACCACGGGGTGGCCGACAACATCTGCAACCTGCCCCTCAGCCCCGGCGCCGGGTCGGCCGAGTTCCGCGAGGGCTACCAGAAGCGGGTGCTGCCGGCCCTGCGCGCCTTCGCGCCCGAGCTGCTCATCATCTCCGCCGGCTTCGACGCCCACGCCCGCGATCCCCTGGCCCAGCTCCGCCTGACCGAGGACGACTACGCCTGGGTCACCCGCGAGATGCTGGCCATCGCCGAGGACTGCTGCCAGGGCCGCGTGGTGTCGTCATTGGAGGGCGGCTACGACCTGACCGCCCTGTCCCAAAGTGTCGCCGCCCACGTGCGGGCCCTTATGGGGAGTTGAGAGCCCGTCCGAGCGACGGGCACGGGACGGGGTGCGAGGGCCATTTGTGGCGGTATCCCTTGCCCTTACCCGGCGCGCCGCCTACACTCCGCCGCGACGGCAGGGGAACCATGGCCGACGACATTGTTCCGCCCGACATCGCTGCGCTGAGCTTCGAGGACGCGCTCGCCCAGTTGGAGACCATCGTCCGGGGACTCGAGGAAGGCAGTGGCAAGCTGGACGACGCCATCCAGGCCTACGAGCGCGGGGCCGCCCTCAAACGGCACTGCGAGGCCAAGCTGCAGGAAGCGCGCATGCGGGTCGAGCGGATCGTGCTCGGACCGGGTGGCGCGGTGGCCACGGAACCCGCCGAATCGGAGTGACTCGACACGTGGTGGACTTCGACCATCTTCTTGCCGACACCGGGCGGGCGGTCAACGAACTGCTCGACCGGATGCTGCCCATGCACGACGACCCGGAGGCGCGGCTGGTCGAGGCCATGCGCTACTCGACCCTCAACGGCGGCAAGCGCATCCGGCCCTTCCTGGTGACCTCCAGCGCCCGGCTGTTCAGCGTGGACCAGACCTGCGCCCATCGGGTGGCCGCGGCCCTGGAGATGATCCACTGCTATTCGCTGGTGCACGACGACCTGCCGGCCATGGACGACGACGAGCTGCGGCGCGGACAGCCCACCTGCCACGTGCGCTTCGACGACGCCACAGCCATCCTGGCCGGCGACGCCCTGCTGACCCGCGCCTTCGAGGTCCTGGGCCATCCCGCCACCCATCCCGATCCCCGGGTGCGCTGCGACCTGGTGGTGGAGGTGGCCAAGGCGGCCGGCGCCGAGGGCATGGTGGGCGGTCAGATGCTGGATCTGGTGGCCGAGCACCATGCCTTGACCATGCCCGAGATCACGCGCCTGCAGCGCATGAAGACGGGCATGCTGATCGCCGTCGCCTGCGAGGCGGGGGGCATCCTGGGCAAGGCGCCGGAACCGGTGCGCCACGCGCTCAGGGCCTATGCCCACGACCTGGGGCTGGCGTTCCAGATCGTCGACGACCTGCTGGACGTGGAAGGCAGTCCCGACGAGGTGGGCAAGCAGACCGGCAAGGACGAGGCGGCGGGCAAGGCCACCTTCGTCTCGCTGCTGGGGATTGATCGGGCGCGGAACCAGGCGGACATGTTGGCGGATCAGGCCGTGCAGCACCTGGAGGTCTTCGAAGACAAGGCGGAGCCGCTGCGGGACCTCGCCCGGTTCGTGGTGAACAGGCGCGCCTGAAGGCGCGACTTCCGCGGGACCGGCACGCTATTGACGAATGACGACTGACTTCTTGGAAGGACCGGACAATTGAAGCGCAAGACCGAAACACCACTCCTCGACACGGTCTCCGACCCCGCGGACATCCGCGATTTCACGCTCGACGAACTGGTGCAGTTGTCGGACGAGCTACGCAAGGAGACGGTGCGGGTGGTGTCCTTCACCGGCGGGCATCTGGGCGCCAGCCTCGGCGTCGTCGAGCTGACCGTGGCGTTGCATCACGTATTCGACACGCCGGATGACCGCATCATCTGGGACGTCGGTCATCAGGCCTACCCCCACAAGATGCTCACCGGGCGGCGCGACCGCATCCGCACCCTGCGCCAGGGCGGCGGCCTGTCCGGCTTCACCAAGCGGGTGGAAAGCCCGTACGACCCCTTCGGCGCCGGCCACAGCTCCACGTCCATCGCCGCCGGCCTGGGCATGGCGGTGGGGCGGGATCTGGAGGGCCGGGACAACCACGTCGTCTGCGTCATCGGCGACGGCTCCATGAGCGCCGGCATGGCCTACGAGGCCATGAACAACGCCGGCGCCATGGCCTCGCGGCTGATCGTCATCCTCAACGACAACGACATGTCCATCGCCCGGCCGGTGGGAGCCATGAGCGCGTACCTGTCGCGCCTGATCTCTTCGAAGTCCTTCCGCTCGATCCGCAGCTTCGCCGCCGACGTGGCGCGCAAGTTCCCGCAAAGCCTCGGCGAGGCGGCACGCAAGGCCGAGGAATACGCCCGCGGACTGGTCACCGGCGGCACCCTGTTCGAGGAGATGGGGTTCTATTACGTCGGCCCCATCGACGGCCACAACCTGGAGCACCTGCTGCCGGTGCTCAAGAACCTGCGCGACGACCGCGATCCGGGGCCGGTGCTGCTGCACGTGGTCACCCGCAAGGGGTACGGCTATCCCCCGGCCGAGAAGGCGGCCGACAAGTACCACGGGGTCGGCAAGTTCGACGTGGTCACCGGCGAGCCGGTGAAGGCCAGCGCCAACGCGCCCTCCTACACCAAGGTGTTCGGCGATTCGCTCATCCGCGAGGCCGAGAAGGACCCGCACATCGTCGCCATCACCGCCGCCATGCCGGCCGGCACCGGGCTCGACAAGTTCGGCGAGCGCTTCCCCGACCGCTTCTTCGACGTCGGCATCGCGGAGCAGCACGCGGTGACCTTCGCCGCCGGGCTGGCGTGCGAGGGGTACAAGCCCTTTGCCGCCATCTACTCCACCTTCCTGCAGCGGGCCTACGACCAGGTGGTCCACGACGTGGTCCTGCAGAAGCTGCCGGTGCGCCTGGTCCTCGACCGGGCCGGCCTGGTCGGTGCCGACGGCGCCACCCATGCGGGATCCTTCGACCTGGCGTACCTGTGCTGCCTGCCCGGCATCGTGGCCATGGCGGCGGCCGACGAGGCCGAGCTGGTGCACATGGTGGCCACTGCGGCCGCCCTCGACGACCGGCCCAGCGCCATCCGCTACCCGCGCGGCGAAGGGGTCGGGGTCGACATGCCGGACCACGGCGTGCCCCTGGAGATCGGCAAAGGCCGCATCCTGCGCGAGGGCTCGGCGGTGGCCCTGCTCAGCCTCGGCACGCGCCTCGCCGAGGCGCTGCTGGCGGCCGAGGAGCTGGGTGCCCGCGGCTTCCCCGCCACCGTCGCCGACGCCCGCTTCGCCAAGCCTTTGGACACCGACCTGATCACCCGCCTGGCCACCGAGCACGAGGTCCTGGTGACCATCGAGGAAGGGGCCCGCGGCGGGTTCGGTGCCCACGTCATGCACTTCCTGGCCGGCGAGGGCCTGCTGGATCGGGGTCTGCGGATCCGTCCCATGACCCTGCCCGACCGTTTCCAGGACCAGGACCAGCCGGAACGGCAATACATCGCCGCGGGACTGGACGCCGCCCACATCGTCGCCACCGTGCTGGCTGCCCTCGGCCGCGAGGACGGAGCCGCCGGGGCGGCGCGGGCGTAAAGCCTGACACCTCAGAAGGTCCGCCTCGACCAGGCTCTGGTCGACCGCGGCCTGGCCGAGAGCCGGGCCCGCGCCAAGGCCCTGGTCATGGCCGGGCGGGTGTACAGCGGGACCCGACGCCTGGACAAGCCGGGGGCGGCCATCGCCGCCGATGCGCCCCTCGAGGTCAAGGGCCGCGATCACCCGTGGGTGTCCCGCGGCGGCGTCAAGCTGGCCTTCGCCCTCGATCATTTTGCCATCGACCCGGCCGGGCGGGTGTGCCTGGACGTGGGCGCGTCCACCGGGGGCTTCACCGACGTGCTGCTGACCCGCGGCGCGGCCCGGGTCTATGCGGTGGACGTGGGCCACGGGCAACTGGCGTGGCCCCTGCGCCAGGACCCCCGGGTCGTCGTCCTCGAACGCACCAACGCCCGCACCCTGGACCGGGAGCAGGTCCCGGACCCGATCGACGTTGTCGTTTGCGATGCCAGCTTCATCGGCCTGGAGACGGTGTTGCCGGCGCCCCTGGCCTTGGCCGCGCCCGAGGCGGTCCTGGTCGCCCTGGTCAAGCCACAGTTCGAAGTGGGGCCGGGACGGGTCGGCAAGGGCGGCGTGGTCCGCGACCCGGCCCTTCACGCGGAAGTGTGTGACCGCATCCGTGCCTGGCTGGGCGGCCTGCCCGGCTGGACGGTGCTGGGCGTCGCCGAAAGCCCCGTCACCGGACCCAGCGGCAACACCGAGTTCCTCATCGCGGCCCGGCAAAACGGTTAGGAATCAGAGAAAAAAAACCATCCCCGGGACGCATGGAGGAAGGAAATTAAGGGGGAAAACGTCCCGGGAATGGTCAAGGGGGTTATTCTTCGGTCGCGAAACCGGCCTCCTTCCAGGCGCCCAATCCGCCCTGAAGGTTGAACGGGCGCGGGTGGCCCGCCTGCCACAACTGCTTGGCCGCCGCTGCCGAGCGCTTGCCGGCGGAGCACAGCAGAACCACCTTCTGCCCGCGGATGCGGGGGAACGTCCCCACGTCGAGAAACGACAGGGGCATCAGCAGGGCGCCCGGAATCCGCTCGTTCTCGAACTCGTTGGCCTCGCGGACGTCGATCAGCAACGCGTCCCCGTCGCGCAGCCAACGGTGCACCGTACCGGCCTCGACCTCCACCGCGTCGATGAAGTCGATGACCTCGGCCCCTTGGGCCGTTTCGGGTGAAGCCTGTGCCGTCACGATCCGTCGTCTCCCAGTGATGCGGCGGTGTCGCCTCCCTGCGACCCAACCACAATCAACATTCGTTAAACTCACTATATTCACACTTACTCGGATGTCAAAGCGTTTTTTCATACACTGATGTAATGTATATTTAATCCACACTCCGGCGCCCTGAGGCTAGCCCGCATTTCTCACATCCACCATGGTCTGCGCGGCGTTGTCCCGCCGACAGGG
>JANQFP010000151.1 GCA_028277795.1 Rhodospirillales bacterium | reverse complement strand
CCTTTTGGTCTTCTTTGAGCCCGCGCCGGCGCCACCCCACCCGTTCGGGCGGGAAGGGCAGTCTAGCCATGACGCGCCGTTTTTCAAGCTTTGGCGTTCCTCAACCCAAGGGCGCGCGGTTTTGGCTTGGGATCGGGCCGTCAGGTCACGCGGCCGAAGCGCCAGCGGACCGTGGCGGCGCCCCCGGCGAGGCGGCCCGAGACCACGATCTGGCTGGTCCGCCGCCGCTCCCCGCCGCCGAAGTAGACGCTTTCGGCCACGTCGAGGCGGCCACCGTCCGCCTGCATGCGCCAGCCGCGGCCGCTGGGCGGATTGAGCAGGACCGCGGTGCGGGCCTCGTTGAGGGACACCTGGACCTGGGGGTGCAGGTGGAAGCGCACGGCAAAGGCGGCGTCGCCGCGCCCCGTCAGCCCGTCACGGCCGCGCAGGTCGTCGCCCGCCGCCGACAGATAAAGGACCCGGTCGTGAATGACGCCCGCGGACCGGCCGTAGCCGTCGTGCCGGGCATGGACCCAAACGGCGCCGTCCCGCTCGCGGCGCGAGCAGGTGACGTCCATGGCGGCGCGCCGGCGGCCGTCGGCCGGCCCGATTTCGTATGAATTGGTGTCGTTCACCGTCACCGTCGAATGGGCGGCGGTGGCCCGCAGCGCCTCGCGCCACTGGTGTCCGCCGTCGGGGTAGGCGCCGCAGTTGACCACCAGGCGCTCGCGGCCGGCGCTCATCTCGAAGCTGAGCGTGCCGGCATGGGCGTGGAGTGCGGTGCCGCCCGCGGCCGGGGCCCCGGTGTCCTGGACCACCACGGTGCGCCCGGCGGCAAGGCGCTGGAAGCCGGAATGGGGGGCGCTGGACAGGGCCTTGCCCTTGACCTCGCTGTGGGCGATGACGGCGTCGACCCGGCCGCGGTCCTCCTCCACGCTGTCGTTGAACAGGGCCAGGCCACCGTCGCCGTGCCGCAGGCTGCGCAGCAGCGGCACCATGCGGTCGATGGCGCCCTGCACGAAGTCCGGCACCTCGGCCTTGGCCGCCAGCAGGGTGCCACGGATGTCGATCAGCGCCGTCAGCACGGCCAGCTGCACCGACGGGCTGCGCTCGGCGTGGCCGCCGTCGGGCAGGATCTGGCGCCCGATGTCCCGCTCCAGGCGGCCAAGGGTGGTGGCCAGCCCGCCCTCGTGGCCGGGCAGGCACAGGCAGGCGGCGACCAGTCCCTTGTGGGCCGCGAATCGCTGCGAGTTGTCCTCGGCGCGCGGGACGGCGCGGGCCAGGTGCCGTGCCTGGCGCGCCAGGGACGCCAGCAGGGCCGCCTGCAGCGCCTCGTCGTCGCCGCACACGAAGGGCAGCCCGACCAGCCAGTTGAACAGGCGCTCGCCGAGCACGTCGATGCGCCAAGCCACCGGGCTCCAGCCCGCGTGGGCCGCCATCCAGCGCGCCGTCAGGTCGCCCGCCACCTGGCGCGCCCGGCCGCTGGACACGGCGCGCAGGTCGCGCAGCCAGGCGAAGCCGTGGACCGCCGCGGCCGCCGCCTCGCCGGCCGGGTCCGCCGGCCATCCGGTGGCGCCCACGGGCAGGGCCCCGTCACCGGCGGGCAGGGAGCCGGCGATGATCGCCGACCCCCGGGCCGGATCGCCGGCCCACGGATCGGGCGGCCGGCCCCGGGTCCGCGACGGCGCGGCGCCGATCAGGGTCCACTGGTAGAGGCGGGTGGCGTACAGCGCCTCCCAGCGGCGGCGCCGGCGTGCGGGAAACCGTGCGCGGGTCATGAGTGCCGTCGGGGCCTGCCGTCGGTGCATCGGAAACGCCATGCTGGCGCCGAACCGGGACAGCGTCAATCGGCGGTGCGCCGCAACCGGGCCGCGTAGAAGCCGTCCATGCCTCCGGCGCCGGCAAGATGGCAGGGCAGGCTGCGCAGCGCCCCGTCGGCGGTGACCAGCTCTGCGAGGCCGCCCACCTCGCCGGCGCCGATGGCCTCGCGCACCGCAGGCGTCCCCGCCGCGAGCACCGAATCGACCACCCCCGGCCCCTCCTGCGCCTGCAGGGAGCACGCCGCGTAGACCACCGTGCCCCCGGGCCGCACCATGTCCACGGCCGCAGCCAGCAGGCGCCGCTGGGCATCGACAAGGGGCGGGATGTCGTCGGGCCGCTTGAGCCGGGCCACGTCCGGGTGGCGGCGGATGGTGCCGGTGGCGCTGCACGGCGCGTCCACCAGCACCGCGTCCACCGGCCGCGACGGCCGCCAGGTGGTGCCGTCGGCGGTCACGGTCTCGGCCCGCAGGCCCAGCCGTGCCAGGTTCTCCGCCAGCCGGGTCAGGCGCGGGCGCGAGCGTTCGACGGCGATGACCTGGGCGCCGGCCGCCGCCAGTTGCGCGGTCTTGCCGCCCGGCGCGGCGCACAGGTCGACTACCGCGCGCCCGCTCACATCGCCCAGCAACCGCGCCGGCAGCGCCGCCGCCGCGTCCTGGACCCACCAAGCGCCGTCGGCGAATCCCGGCAGGTTGGCCACCGGTCCCCGGGGCCGGCAGCGCAGGCTGCCGGTGGGCAGCACCGTGGCGTCGAGCCGCGCGGCCCAGGCGGCGGGGTCCTCCGCCACCGACAGGTCGAGGGGCGGCTCCTCCAGGTGGGCCTCGGCGATGCGCCGGCCAATATCCTCGCCGTAGGCCCGGCACCACGACTCCCACAGCCAGTCCGGGGTGTTGAGGCGCGCCGCGTCCTGGGCCGCGGCCAGCCCGGGGCCTTCGTCCGCCACGCGGCGCAGGATCGCATTGACCAGCTTCTTGTAGGCCCCCTGGCGCCGGGCCTGGGCGAGGGCGACGGCGGTGTCCACGGCCGCATGGGGCGGCGTGTCCAGGAACACCAGCTGCGTGACCCCCAGCCGCAGGATGTCGCGGGCGCCGCGCGCAGCGCGCGGCAGCGACCGCTCCAGGCGGGCGGCCAACAGCGCGTCCACCTGGCCCAGACGCCTCAGGGTCTTGGTCGCCAGCAGGCGCGCGAAGCCCCGGTCCCGCTCGTCCAGCCGGCCCAGGGCCCGGTGGTCGTCGACCGCCTGGTCCAGCGGCCGGTGCCGGCCCAGGACCGCGGCCAGCAGGTCGAGGGCGACGGACCGTGCGGCGAGGGGGTCGTGGGACATCCGATTCGGCGCTGGTGCCACCGCTTGGTTTCGCGTGATCGATGCACTAGATTCGGGCGCCACCGCCGCGGACCATCGGCTCCGACGCGCCCGAGTTTAGAGGAAATTCAGCACCGTGGGAAAACCGCATGCGGGCCACGTGCTCGGCACGGCCGCCTGTCTCACCCTTCCCGTGGCCCTGTTCGCGCCCAAGGGGCTGGCCCCTCTCCTCGCCATCGCCGCATTGGCGGCCACGGCGGTGATGCTGTGGCGCCGCCGGGCGCTGCCGCCCCTGCCGCGGCTCCTGACCGGGGCGCTGACGGCGGTGGCGGCCCTGGCCGCGGCCAGCGCCTCGTGGTCGGTGGCCCCGGAGGAATCCCTGCGCACCCTGCCCGGACTGGTCGGCACCTTCGTGGCCGGCATCCTGCTGATCGGCGTGGCGCGCCATCTGGAGGATGCGGAACGGCGGATCGCCCGCGGCGGCCTGGCCTGGGGCGGCGTCCTCGGCTTCGCCCTGATGGGCCTCGACGCGGCCACCCACGCCGAGTCCAGCAAGGCCTTGTTCGATCTGGTCGCCAACGGCCTGCTGTCCCTGGACAAGGCCCACAAGTCCACCCTCAACGTGGCGACCATCGGGGCGCTCTACCTGTGGCCGTGGGCCATGGCCCTGCGGCGACGGTTCTCCGACCGCGTTGCGGTCCTCGGCGTCATCGGCGCGGCGGCCATCCTGTTTGCCGCATCGGCGGACGCCCAAGCGGTGGCGCTGATCGTCGGCGGTGTGGTCTTCGGCCTTGGCACATCGCTGCCGAGACAGGCGCCCGGACTCCTCGCACTGGCCATGGTCGCCGGCGTTGCCGGCGCGCCGTGGATTCCCGAACGCCTGCCCGACCCGTCGGAGTCCACCCCCATCGTGCGCTACCTGACGCCGTCCGCCGCCCACCGCATCGTCATCTGGCACACCACCGCCGAGCACATCGCCGAGAAACCGGTCCTCGGCCACGGGTTCGACGCCTCCCGCGCCCTCTACACGGAGAAGGACCGCGTGTTCTACCGGTATGCGGACGAGATCGTCGGCAAGCCCTGGATGGGCTTTTTCGAGCCCATTCCCCTGCACCCCCACAATGCCGTGCTGCAGGTATGGCTCGAATTCGGCGCCGTGGGCGCACTGGCGCTGGCGGGCGTGCTGCTGTCGGTGCTGTGGTCCCTGGCCCGGACCGTCGAGGACCGCGCCGACAGGGCCCTCATGCTCGGCCTTTTCACCACCGGGCTCGCCATCGCGTCGCTGAGCTACGGGATCTGGCAAGCCTGGTGGCTGTGCGCGCTACTGCTGCTGGGCGGCCTCGCCGGCGCCGCTGTCGGACGGGACTCGGTCTAGCCCCAAGGACCAACTGCGCCGGCCATTTCGCGCAGCCGCTGCACCCGGTTGGCCATGGACGGATGGGTGGAGAACAGGCCGTCGGTGGCGCGCGCGTGCAGCGGGTTGACGATGAACAGGTGCGCCGTCGCCGGGTTGTCCTCGGCCACCGGGTTGTCGATCCGGCGCGACGCGTGCTCCAGCTTCTCCAGGGCCGAGGCCAGCCACATGGGCCGGCCGCAGATCTCGGCCCCGGCCCTGTCGGCGGCGTACTCGCGGGTGCGCGAGATGGCCATCTGCACCAGCATGGCGGCCAGGGGCGCCAGGATCATGATCAGGATGGCGCCGATGGGCCCCAGCGGGTTGTTGCGGCCGCTGCCGCCGAAGAAGAGGGCGAAGTTGGCCAGCATGCCCAGCGCCCCGGCAATGGTGGCGGTAATGGTCATGATCAGGGTGTCGCGGTTCTTCACGTGGGCCAGCTCGTGGGCCATGACCCCGGCGACCTCGTCGTGATCGAGGATCTTGAGCAGCCCCGTGGTGGCGGCCACCGCGGCGTTCTCCGGGTTGCGGCCGGTGGCGAAGGCGTTGGGCTGGGGGTTGTCGATGATGTAGACCTTGGGCATGGGCAGCTCGGCCCGGCGCGCCAGTTGCTCGACGATGCCGTAGTAGCCGGGGGCGTCGCGGGCGTCCACCTGACGGGCCCCGTACATGCGGAGCACGATCTTGTCGGAGTTCCAGTAGGCGAACAGGTTGGTGGCCAGGGCGATGCCGAGGGCGATGATCACGCCGCCCTCACCGCCGATCACGTAGCCGACGGCCAGGAACAGGGCCGTAAGGCCGGCCAGAAGCAGGGCGGTGCGCGCGGTGCTCATGACGGTCTCGAAGGCCTCCCTTGCATGACGCTGCGATCCTTGCGACGCTATTGGAATAGTGACCGGTGGGGCGCCGTTCAAGGGCCGCCCCCGAGGAATTCACGCCCATGACCGACACCGAGACCACCTCACCCGCGACACCACCCCGGCCGGCCGACACCGACCCGACGGCGGCGCCGGAGGACGATCCGCCGGCAGCCGAGACCGATTCCGAAGCCGCCGCCGAGCCCGTGCCCGAAGTCGGCGGCCGCGACGGCCCCGATCCCACCCGCTACGGGGACTGGGAGAAGCAGGGGCGCTGCATCGACTTCTGACCGGACGCGCGGTCCCGGAGCCGCTTCGCCGCCGCCAAGGTGGGCCGCGGCGAGGACCTGGTGTCGGCCCTACGAGGGTGGACGGCGTGCCTCGTGGTGTGCCGGCGATACCGTTCGGTCGACCGCCCCGTGACTAACCGGCCGGGTAAGCATTGGAGCGGGATCCGGACCGATGGCGTCCCACTCATGGCCCATGGACACTCGACAACCGGGGGTGCCGCTTGTATTGATCGCGCGTCGGCGGCGACCGCTCCGCCGTCGGATCGACGGTGGATCGATACCTGCGGAATGGCATGCGCCACATCCACGTCGTGCAGGATCTCACGCCTTTCGCCGCGCCAAGGCAAACACAAAATCATAGAATGGGCTGGCATTAGATAAGAAATAAATATGAAAAAACGCTGTCACTGAATTTTTGCTATGCTTGATAGATTTTTTTCAAGAGTCAATGAACGCCCGACCGTTACCTATCTGATCGTCGCTCTTGTTCTGACATCGGACCACTATATTCTCGGTCCTTTTTCCTTCGTTGAATGGCACGATCTCGGCAACGCCCATTTCGCGCGCTATGCCGCCATTGCCGACGCGGTCCGCACTCACGGCGTCTTCTACTGGTATCCCTTCGCCGGGACCGGCGTCGACATGCAGTCCAACGGCTTTCGATTCGCCGACATCTACTTCCTGTCCTTCATCGTTCTTCCCGACTGGCTGGTCATCCCGGTCCTGCGCCTGGCCCAGTTGATGCTCGCCGGCTGGTCAACCCATCGCCTGTGCCGGGATTCGCTGGCGCTGACCCCGGAAGCGAGCCTCGCCGGTGGCCTGTTCTACATGTTCGCCCAGCTCAATTTCATGGAGCACTACTTCGGACTGGGTGCGCTGCCGTTGGTCGTCTGGTCGTTGGAGCGCCTGCATGCACGCCGCCACCCATCCTCCTGGGCCTGGGTGCTGCTCCTGGGTCTCGCCTACGGGTTCTGCGCCCACCTTCACCTGACCATCGCGTTCACGGTGGTGGGGCTTTTGGCCTGGATGGTCCTGGTATGCCACCTGCGCGACGGGCGAACCTTGGCCTTGCTGATCGTGTTCTTCGCCGGCTGCCTTGTCGCCCAGGCGGACATGGTCATCGCCATGTTGGCCAACGCGCCGATCTCGCAGAGAACGGGTCATCTGCCGGGCTCCGCCGCCCTCACCGCCGGGGACCTCGCCTGGCTTGGCGACGCGGCCGTGCGGTACCTGCCGCTTATCGTGCTCGTCCTTTTCGGGCTCGCGTTGGCCGGGCGCGGGGGCCGCATGCCCCTCGGCATCGCCGCCTCCATCGTGGCCTTCTCGGTGATCGCCATTGTGGACCGGCCCGTGCGCGCCGGGCTGGGCGACGTCCTCGGGCCGTTCCGCGGATTCCACATGAACCGTTTCGGCGAGCAGATACCGTTCTTCCTGTCGGTCGGTGCCGCCGCCGCATTGGACGACCTGCGCCTGCGGCTTGCCGGTCGGGGAGGCAAGGGCACGGGCCGGCGTACGGCCATCGGGGCGGTCTTCGTCGGCGCCCTCGGCTACATGGCCGTTCACCCCATCGGCGACGTGGCCGGCAACGTCCACGACTGGGTTACCTGGGGCGGCTACACCGCCAACTTCCGCAGTCCCAACATGGAGGCCCTGGGCGAGGAGATGGCCGCCTCGGCGGAACCGTTCCGCATGGCGACCATTCAGGAAAACGGCCTTCAGCCGGGCTACGCCAGCGCCTACGGCCTGGAGAGCGCCGACGGCTACATCAATCTCTATCCGGCCGCCTACCATCGGTTCTGGGGGCTGGTCATCGAACCCTTCCTGAACCGCCACGAGGACGCCGAACGGTATTTCAGGGGGTACGGTGTCCGCCCCAGCCTGTTCACCGACGACGGGCACGGGCTGACGGTGGACGTGACGGACTACTTCCGCGTGTCCCTGCTGTCTCTCGCCAACGTGCGGTATGTGGTGACGACGGTGCCGCTGGACTCGCCCCACCTGACCCTGGTCCCGGAGACCCGGCCCGACCGCATCTGGGATTCCCTGGGTCGCGGGGAAAAGCTCCGGCGCCGGCTGCACGAGAACTTCACCGGGCGCCACGTCATGGTCTATCGCAACGAGACCGTCGTGCCGCGATGGTTCCTCGCCGGGGCCTCCGTCCTGGACGACCGTGAGCGGCTCGATCACGCGCTCAGGGAACGATCGGCCGATGCGTTGCGGCAGACGGCGCTGTTCACCGGCGATCATGAGGACAGCCTTGACGGGATTCCCGAACGGGTCCCGGCGGGAACGGCCGAGCCGGTGACCTACGCGCCGGACCGCATCGAGCTCCGGGTGACGGCGGACGCGCCGGCCGTCCTGGTGGTGTCGAACGCGGTGAACCCCTTCTGGCGGTGTCGGGTCGACGGGGAATCACGCCCCATTCTTGCGGCCTACGGGACCTTTTGGGGAGTGCCGGTCGCAGCCGGATCGCACACCGTGGTGTTCGAGTACGATCCGCCTCACCGGTGGCTGTGAGCGCCCACCTCGGGCCGCAGTGGTTCGGTCACGCCGGCTTCGGCCACCGCGGGGTACAGTTGGCGCACCTGGAACACGAACCGCTCGTAATCATGGGCAGGAATCATCGGCGGCTGCATGCGCATGGAGATGACCAGCATCAGCATGATGGCCGCCGCGGTCAGGACCTGGAACATCAGGACCACGAACTGGGCGACGATCAAGGAGGTCCAGCCGAGCAAGGCGATGTCGGTGGCGAACCGGATGATGCCGAGGCCGACAATCACGGTCAGAATCATCCCCGTCACCAGGACGGCGAACAGCATCACCCGGGCGGCCGCGATATCGGCGTAGACGGTGAAGCCGCTGAACGCATGGACGACGAGACGGACCAGATTCATGCTGGTGGTGCCGAACTGGCGTGCGCCCCGTTCCGACGCGATGGTGTCATAGGGCAGCCGCGATCGCATGATGCTGGCCGGGAAATGGCTCCACAGCTCGGCCACATGGGCCAGGCGGTTGACGAAGCTCCCCGGGATGACGCTGAAGTTGCCGATCGAAATGGGCGATCCGGTTAGAATGCGATAGAGGGACTTGTACAGGGAATAGAGCGCCCGGAACCAGAACCCCTCCAGCCGCTTGGTCCGCGCCGCGAAGACGATGACGCCGTCGTTCCGCGATCGGCAGGCCTGCAGGAGGAACGGGATGGCCTCCGGCCGGTCTTCATGGTCCGAGTCCATGACCACCAGGTAGTCGCACGTCATATGGGCGGCCACATGGGCAATGCCGATGGCCAGCGCCCGCTGGTTTCCCTGGTTGCTGGCCAGGACCACCTCCTCGACGCTGTCGATGACCGACAAGGAAAGCGTAGGCAGGAGCTCCTTGCCCGTGGTATCGACCGAGCCGTCGTCGATGACCAGCACGCGCGCCGAAATGCCCAGGGGCGCCAGGGCCCTGTCAATGGCGACCAGCAGGTCGGGGATGGACCGCCAGTCGTTGTAGGTTGCCATGAGGATGACTGCCGACTTGCCGCGAAACGATTCGTTCATGTGGACCACTATCCGAGCCGCGCCGCACCCCGCTCCGTCTCGCACTTCTAATGGATGGAGGAATCGGCCGCAAGAGCGGCTCCTGCGGGCGCGTGGCGCGGCGGCCGGCGGCTTTCGGCGGGGCAGGCGACGGTGAAGCACGAAGTCTTCGACCTCCACGACGAACTGGAGGAGCGCCACTGGTGGTTCGTGGGGCGCCGGCAGGTGGTCGATCCCCTGATCGACCGCGTCATGGCCGGCCGGGAACGGGACTGGATCCTCGATCTGGGCTGCGGCACCGGCGGCATGGTGCACGCCCTGGCGGGCCGCTATCGCTGCCTCGGCATCGATTCCTCGCGGGTCGCCATATCCAAGGCCGAGGCGGCCTATCCCGAGGCCCGGTTCCGCCTCGGCTCCGTTCCCGACGACCTGCGTGACGTGGCTCCGGATACGGCGCTCTACCTGATCATGGACGTCCTGGAGCACATCGAGGACGATCGCAGCTTCCTGGCCGACGTCGTCGCCTTGGCCCGCCCCGGCGCCCACGTTCTGATCACTGTGCCGGCGCTGGCGGCCATGTGGAGCCGGCACGACGAGACGGCCGGCCATTTCCGTCGCTACGAGAAGGATCAGCTGGCCGGGGTCTGGCATGGCCTGCCCGTGGAGCCGCGGGTCCTCACCTTCTACAACAGCCGCCTTTACCCGTTCATCCGGACGGCACGCACGCTCGGTCGGTTGACCGGCAGCACCTGGGGACGGTCGGGCTGCGACTTCCACAGCCTGCCCAATCCCCTCAACGGCGTCCTGGCGGCCGTCTTCGGCGGCGAACGCGGTCGGGTTGCCGCCCTGTACGATGATGCCAGCGGGGTCCCCTATCGGCGCGGCGTCAGCCTGCTGGCGCTGCTCAGGCGGACGCCGGGCTGACGGGTCCCCAACGCTTCGGCGGGGCCCGAAGGCCCCGCCATCCGATCGACCCGAGACACCGTGATCAGCGGTTCTGGCGGTTCTCCACCAGGTCTTCGACCACCGCCGGATCGGCCAGGGTCGAGGTGTCCCCCAGGTTGGAGTAGTCGTTCTCGGCGATCTTGCGCAGGATGCGGCGCATGATCTTGCCCGACCGGGTCTTGGGCAGGCCCGGCGCCCATTGCAGCAGGTCGGGCGAGGCGATGGGCCCGATCTCCTTCCGCACCCATTGCACCAGCTCCTGGCGCAGGTCGTCGGACGGATCCTCGCCGGCGTTGAGGGTCACGTAAGCGTAGATGCCCTGTCCCTTGATCTCGTGGGGATAGCCGACCACGGCGGCCTCGGCCACCTTGGGATGGAGCACCAATGCGCTTTCCACCTCGGCCGTCCCCATGCGGTGGCCGGAGACGTTGATGACGTCATCGACCCGGCCGGTGATCCAGTAGTAGCCGTCCTCATCCCGGCGGCAGCCGTCGCCGGTGAAGTACTTGCCCTGGTAGGTGGAGAAGTAGGTCTGGACGAACCGGTCGTGGTCGCGGAACACGGTGCGCATCATGCCCGGCCAGGAGTCGGTGATGCAAAGGTTGCCCTGGGTGGCTCCGTCGAGCACCTTGCCGTCGGCATCGACAATCTGCGGCTGGACGCCGAAGAAAGGCCGGGTCGCTGAGCCCGGCTTGAGGGCCGTCGCGCCGGGCAGCGGCGTGATCAGGATGCCGCCGGTCTCGGTCTGCCACCAGGTGTCGACGATGGGGCAGCGGCCGTCACCGACGGTGTCGTAGTACCACCGCCAGGCCTCCGGGTTGATGGGCTCGCCCACGGTGCCGAGGATGCGGATGGTCTGCCGGCTGGTGGTCTTGACCGGCCCGTCGCCTTCGCGCATCAGGGCGCGCAGGGCCGTCGGCGCGGTGTAGAAGATGTTGACGTGGTGCTTGTCGCACACCTGCCAGAAGCGCGACGCATCCGGATAGTTGGGCACGCCTTCGAACATCAGCGAGATGGCCCCGTTGGCCAGTGGCCCGTAGACAATGTAGCTGTGGCCGGTTACCCACCCCACGTCGGCGGTGCACCAGTAGATGTCGCCGTCGTGATAGTCGAACACGTACTGGTGGGTCAGCGAGGTGTACACCATGTAGCCGCCGGTGGTGTGCAGCACCCCCTTGGGCTTGCCGGTGGAGCCGGACGTATAGAGGATGAACAGGGGGTCTTCCGCGTTCATTTCCTCGGGCGGGCAGTCGGCCGAGGCGGCGTCGGTGATCTCGTGGTACCAGACGTCGCGGCCGTCCACCCAGTTCACCGAGTTGCCGGTGCGCCGGACCACGACCACCTTCTCCACCGACGGGCAGTCCTGGATGGCGGCGTCGGCATTGGCCTTCAGCGGCACCGGCCGCCCGCCGCGAAGGCCCTCGTCGGCGGTGATCACGCAGTTGGAATCGCAGTCCTGGATGCGGTTGGCGAGGGAATCGGGAGAGAAGCCGCCGAACACCACCGAGTGGATGGCGCCGATGCGGGCGCAGGCCAGCATGGCGACCGCCGCCTCGGGGATCATCGGCAGGTAGATGGTGACCCGGTCGCCGCGCTTGATGCCCTGGGCCTTGAGCGCGTTGCCCAGCCGGCTCACCTTCTCGTGCAGCTCGCGGTAGGTGATGGTCTGGCTCTCGTTGGGGTCGTCACCTTCCCAGATGATGGCGGTCTGGTCGCCCCGGGTGGCCAGGTGCCGGTCCAGGCAGTTGGCCGACGCGTTGAGCGTGCCGTCGTGGAACCACCGGATGTGCACGTCGGATGAGGCGAAGCTGGTGTCCTTGACCTGGGTGTAAGGCTTGATCCAGTCGATGCGCTTGCCCTGCTCGTTCCAGAACCCCTCCGGGTCCTCCACGGAGCGCTTGTACATCTCCAGGTACTGGTCGTTGGTGACCCAGGCCTGATTGGCCATGGCCTCGGGCACGGGATAGATCTGATCGTCGGACATGATGGTGATGGCCCTCCCCAGGGTTGGTCGCGGCACGCGGGTGCTGTCTTGCAAGGCCTTGATGCTTCGTTATTTGCCTCGCTTGGGGACGGGATTATCTCAGAAATCGTGCGGGTGACAAGGGGGCGCCCGCCACATTCCGCGGGTCCGGGCGGGAAGCGGCACGCGCGGCGTCGCTCAATCGGACCCGGTTACGTACACCGTGCCGTCCCGCACCTCCACGGGAACTACCTGCAGGTCCTTGCCGGCGCAGGGCCCGGAGATGCAGTGGCCGTCCTCGATACGGAACAGGGCGCCGTGGTTGGCGCATTGGATCAGGGTCTTCTCGAGGTTGAGGAACTGACCGGGCTTGAAGTCCAGCGGCGCCCCGATATGGGGGCAGCTGTTGACGTAGGCGAACACCGACTGCCCTTTGCGCACGGCCAGGACGGCCCGCCGGCCCTCGGCGGTCTCCGCCACGAAGCCTTGGGAGCCGCCGTCGGGAACGTCGTCGAGGGCGCACAGAACGGCACCGGTCACGGTGACGCCCCGCCCATCTCGCAGAGGATCCGCCATGCCTCGTCGTCGATGGGCATTACCGACAGCCGCCCCTGGCGGACCAGGGCAATGTGACCGAGGCGCCCGTCGTCCTTGATCTCCTTCAGGGTCACCGGGTGGGGCAGGGCCTCGACGGCCCGGAAGTCCACCATGCCGAACCGTCCCGACGCGTCGCTCGGATCGGGGTAGTACTCGCGCACCACCTCCAGCACACCCATGATCCGCTTGTCGTTCACGGAGTGGTAGAACAGCGCCCGGTCGCCTACCGCCATGGCCTTGAGGTTGGCCGCCGCCTGGTGGTTGCGCACCCCGTCCCATTCGGCGACACCGGCCTTCACGTGGTCGTCCCACGACCACGCGCCGGGCTCCGACTTGACCAGCCAGTACGCCATGCTCAGTCCTCCGGGATGACCTTTCGCCACGGCCGCACGGTGACGCTGTCGAACAGCCCGGCCTGGCCGTAGGGATCGCCGGCCAGAAAGGCGTCCACGGCGTCGCGGTCGGTGAAGTCCATGAGCAGCACGCTGCCGTTCATGCCGCCCTGGTCGTCGGTCAGCGTCGGCCCCACCACCACCACCTGGTCGCGGAACTTGTCCAGATAGGCCAGGTGAGCCTCCCGGTTGTCCTTGCGCACCGCCTGGTGGTCCGGCTTGTCGTTGCAGAATATGAAGAAGTACATGGGGGTCCGTCTCCGTGTCTGGTGAGGTGGATTGCGGCTCAGCCGCCGCGCCGCATGGTGGTCAGAATGACGTCCACGGCGTCGGCGTCGGTGGCCGGCAGCGAACAGAAGGTGCCGCGGCACACGTAGGCCGTGGCGCGGTCGTCCTCCTGGCCCTTGCCGCGCGCCGGATGGCCTTCGGGCAGCTCCGTGCCCGGCGCCACCACCTGCAGCACCCGCGTCGGCAGGCTGCGCCCCGTGACGGCGGCGATGAGGGCATCGGTGTCGGCTTCGCCGCGCCGGCCGATCACGACCACCTGCAAGGCGGTGCGCAAAGTTTCGGCGGCATTGACTAGGCCGGCCACGCCGAAGGTCGGCGGCGACGCCATGCCGCCGAAGGTCGCGACGGTGCGCTCGGCGGCGTCGCGGCGGGCGGCGTCGCCGCTCAGGTAGTAGAGCCTGGCCAGGGTGTCGACCATGGCCGCGTTGCCCGAGGGATTGGGGCTGTCGATGACCGGCTTGGCCCGTACCAGCAGGGGCCCGGCGTCGCTGGCCGAGGCGTAGAAGCCGCCGTGGCGGTCGTCCCAGTGGCTGGCGATCGCGGCGTCGGCCCAGTGCCCCGCATGGCGCAGGTACGCCCGATCGCCGGTGGCCTCGTACAGGGTGACGGCGGCCCCGGCGAGCATCGCGTAGTCGGCCACCGTGGCCGGAGCGCCACGGACCCCATCGTGCCACGAATGGGCCAGCCGGCCATTCTTGTCGTCGAGCACGTCGGTGGTGGCGTCGAAAGCGTTGCGGGCGGCCTGTAGCCAGGCCGGCTCGCCGAACGCGGATGCCGCCTCGGCCAGGGCGGTCACCGTCATGGCGTTCCAGTCGGCCAGCACCTTGCCGTCGCGGCGCGGACGGCTGCGGGCGTCGCGCGCGCGGCGCAGGGTGGCCAACGCCGCTGACATCGCGGCGGTCTCGGACTCGGCGTTGCGGTACAGGGCTCCCGCATGATCGGGGCTGTCCAGGTATTCCCCTTCGGTGGGCTCCATTCCGAAGGCATCGAGGAACCCCTCGGCCCTATTGCCGAGCAGGCGGCGGACCTCGGCGGCGCTCCAGGTATAGAACGCGCCCTCCCGCTCCTCGCCGTCGGTGTCGCGGCTGTCGGCGTCCAGGCTGGCGGCGAAGGCGCCGCCGGGCAGCCGCATCTCATCCAGCAGTAACGCCACCGTCCCGCGCGCCGCCCGCTCCAGGTCCGCATCCCGGGTCTCGCGCCACACCTCGGTCATCAGGCGCAGGACGGCGGCGTTGACGTCCAGCATCTTCTCGAAGTGAGGGACCCGCCAGCGGGGGTCCACGGTGTAGCGGAAGAAGCCCCCGCCCACGTGGTCGTAGAGGCCCCCCGTCACCATCTGCTCCAGGGTGGCAGTAACTGCCTCGCCGAAGGCCTTATCGCCGGTGCGCAGGAAGGCCCGCCACAGAAGCTCCAGGGCCGGCGTGTTGGGGTGCTTGGCCTCGTCTCCGAAACCGCCCATGAAGGTGTCCACTTGGCCCAGCAGGTGGGCCGCCACGGCATCCACCTCGGCCATGCTCACGCTGCCGGGGCGGGGCATGGACAGCATGTGCAGCACCGTCGCCACCTTGGCGGCGTCGCCGTGGATCGCCTCATGGTCCGTCTCGTAGGTCTCGGCCACGGTGCGCAGCACCCGCTTGAACGACGGCAGGCCGGCCACCGGCTCCTTGGGGAAGTAGACGCCGCCCCAGAACGGCCGCCCCGACGGCGTCAGGAACAGGGTCAGAGGCCAGCCGGTGGGCAGGCCCATGACCAGGGCCGCCACCTGGTACTGGGAGTCCAGGTCGGGCCTTTCTTCGCGGTCGATGAGCACCGGCAGGAACAGCGTGTTGATGATGTCGGCGGTCTCGCGGTCGGTGAAGCTCTCGCGGCGCATGACGTGGCACCAGTGGCAGGCCGAATAACCGATGGACAGCAGAATGGGCCGGTTCCCCGCCTTGGCCTCGTCCAGGGTTTCGGCACTCCAGGTGCGCCAATGGACCAGGTCGTCGGCATGAAGCCGCAGGTAGGGGCTGGCCTCGTCGGCGAGCTGGTTGCGCCCGTGGCCGGCGGCGGCCGGGGCGGCCGCCATCCACAGGCACAGGACTGCAATGCCCCAGCGGCCAATCATGTCCGGGCCCTCATCCTCCCCGTCCCATGGGGTCCTCGACGCCCACCGGCCGGGCCAGCAGGCCCTGGATGGTGGCGTCGATGTCTGCGTGGTGGTTGAGCACGCCGTCCGTGGCCAGACATATGGGCATGTCGACGTCCAGTTTCCGCGCCAGGTCGGTCACCGCCGAGGCGCTGGACACCCCTTCGGTGACCCCGGTGCGGGCGGCCAGAATGTCGTCCACGGTCCGCCCTTCGCCCAGGGCCACGCCGAAGGAGAAGTTGCGCGACTGCATGGCGTTGCAGGTCAGCACCAGGTCGCCCAGGCCGGTGAGGCCCATGACCGTTTCCGGATGCCCCCCCTTGGCGGCGCCGAGGCGGGCGATCTCCACCAGCCCGCGGGTGATCAGCGCCGCCCGGGCGTTGTCCCCCAGCCCGCGCCCCTGGACGATGCCGCAGGCGATGGCCAGGACGTTCTTGACGGCGCCGCCGATCTGGGCCCCGACCACGTCCTCGGCCTCGTAGATGCGGAAGCGGGGCACGCCCAGGGCGTGCACCAGCGTGCGGGCCAGGGACAGGTCGCGGCAGGCCAGGGTGACCGCCGTGGGCAGGCCGCGCGCCACCTCGATGGCGAAGCTGGGGCCGCTGAGGACCGCGGGGACGGCGTCGGGCAGCTCCTCGGCCACCACCTCGCTCATCAGGGCGCAGGTGTCCTGTTCGACGCCCTTGGCGCAGATGACCGCCGCCACCCCCGGGCGCCAGGCCGCCGCCGCGGCCCGGCAGATGGTGCGCATGTGCTGGGCCGGCACGACCAGCAGGACGGCGTCCGCATCCACCGCCTCGGCCATGTCGGTGGTGGCGCGGATGGCCGGGTCGACGGCGACGCCGGGCAGAAAGAGCGTGTTCTCGTGGTTCCGGTTGATGGCCTCCGCCGCCTCGGCGTCGTAGGACCACATGACCACGTCGCGCCCCGCGCCGCGGGCCACGTTGGCCAGGGCCGTCCCCCAGGCGCCGGCGCCGACGATGCCGATTCGGTTCATGGCCCGGTTATGCCCTGCCCCGGTGGCCACGGCAAGCCGCCGTCCGGCGATGCCACCCCGATCAATCGTCGTCAAGCCAGTCGCGAATCTCGGGCAGCAAGGCCTTGATGTCGGCCAGGGCGGCCGCCACCTGGGCCGGGTCGGGCATTGGCGGGAGCCGGCCGCCGGGGGTCGGGTAGCGCCAGGCCGTCGCCGCCGCCGACAATGTGTCCAGCCCCAGCTGGTCCCCCTTGAACACGTGCCCGTCGGGGAGCATGGCGGCCGCCTGGCCGATGTTGTGGGTGCGCCCCACGGCAAGGCCTTCGCGTTCGCACACCGCCCGGGTCAGCTTCTCGGCGGCTTGTTGGGCGTGGAAGATGGCTTGGTCCGCCAAGTCCGGCAGCAACCTGTGGGCCGCCGCCAAGTCCCGCTGGGCGGCGGTCACCAGCGCGGCGAGGCGCCGGTCCGTCAGGCCCTGGTCTCCCCGTGTTTGTGCCTGGGGCGGCGTCGGAACCGGCCGCCCGGCCGCGCGTGGAGCAGCCGGCCGCCATGCGCCGCGGCAAAGGCCAGGGTGCCGGGCTTTTCCCGTTCGGCCTCGAAATCGGCGAGTCGGCAGGGCACCACGTCCACGCCGAGCCCCGAACCCGCCACCGGCGCATAGGCGGCGAAGGGGTCGGGCGTCACCGCGTCGTCGTCGGGCAAGACGACCAGAAAATCGAAGTCGCTGTCTGCGCCCGCCGTGCCATCGGCGCGGCTGCCGATCAGGAAGATGGCCTCCGGCCGCAGGGCTGCGTTCAGACGCCCGACCAGGAACGTCAGCGCTGCCGACTCGTCCCGAAACGGCCCGATGTTCCGGTGCGTCCCGTCACCGGCCTCCATGGGCCCACGACGTATGACATCCAGCACTGCCGCCGCCAGCGCGGGGTCGTCCTTGATGGCGTTGACCACCTCGCGCACCGCGTCCCGGCGTTCCGGAGGCACCCGGAATGACATCGGCGGCGTCGCCATCGCTACCACGGCCCCTGCCTGTAATACGGTATGGCCGAAATGTAATACAGAGCGGATGCAACGACAAGGATGGCAGCTCCGGTTTGGCTGGCTAGTGGCTTTACGGCCCGAGCTCGGAGAGGGTGCGCTCCAGCCGCGCGATGTCCGAGTTGGCGACGGTGCGCGGCGGCAGCTCCTTGAGCGTGGCGCAGAACAGACGGTTCAGGGTCGCGATGCTCTCGGCGTCCGGCCGGCGCATGGCTTCCCGCAGCGCGCCCAACGCCGCGGCGTCAAGCACATCGTTGGTACCCTTTGCTCACGCCTTGACTCCCGCATAGCCCACCGGCGGCGCGTCCGGGTCCAGGGGCCAGCGGGGCCGCGGCGCGAAGTCGAGGCCATCGGTGAGGCCCATGCGCAGGCGCTCGATGCCGGCCCAGGCGATCATGGCGCCGTTGTCCGTGCACAGCCGCGCCGGCGGAGCCACCAGGCGGACGCCCCGCTCCTGCGCCAGGGCATCGAGCCGCCCCCGCAGGTAGGCGTTGGCGGCGACGCCGCCGGCGACCACCAGGGTGCCGGAGTCCGGGTGGGCGGCAGCAAACGTGTCCAGCGCGTGGGCGCAGCGGTCCACCAGCACGTCGCCGGCCGCCGCCTGGAACGAGGCGCACAGGTCGGCCACGTCGCCGGCTGCCGGCGGTTGGTCCAATCCGTTGACCGTATGCAGCACCGCCGTCTTAAGGCCGGAGAAGGAAAAATGGCAGCCCTCGCGGCCCCGCATGGGGCGCGGCAGGGCGAAACGGTCGGCGGCGCCGTCCCGGGCCGCCGCCTCCACCGGCGGGCCGCCGGGATAGCCCAGGCCCAGCATCTTGGCCACCTTGTCGAAGGCCTCGCCGAGGGCGTCGTCGATGGTGGTGCCGAGGCGGCGGTAGGCGCCGACGCCCTCCACCACCAGCAACTGGCAATGGCCCCCCGATACCAGAAGCAGCAGGTACGGGAACGCCACGTCGTCGGTCAGCCGCGCTGTCAGGGCGTGGCCCTCCAAGTGGTTGACGGCGACGAAGGGCAGGCCGCGCGCCAAGGCGATACCCTTGGCGGTCATCACCCCGACAATGACGCCGCCGATCAGCCCCGGCCCGGCGGTGGCCGCCACGCCGTCGAGGTCGTCGAACGCGACACCGGCCCCGTCCAGGGCCGCCGCCACCACTCCGTCCAGGTGCTCCAGGTGGGCCCGGGCCGCCACCTCGGGGACGACCCCGCCGTAGGTCCGGTGGTGGTCGTCCTGAGACAGGATCTGGTCGCACAGGATGCGGCGGTCGTCGGTCACCACGGCGGCCGCCGTCTCGTCGCAACTTGTCTCGATGCCGAGGACGATCACGCGAAAAGCCTTTGGTTCGACCGCCGCCGCACTTTACTCTGGGGCGCGACGCGGAACCACACGCTTGAACCGATCCCACCCATGCCCTCCTCGACGCTGCGCATCGGCACCCGGGGCAGCCCCCTCGCCCTGGCCCAGACCCACGAGACCCGAGACCGCCTGACGGCCGCCCACGAGGCGCTGGCGGCGGACGGCGCCATCGATGTGGTGGTCATCAAGACCACCGGCGACAAGGTGCTCGACCGCCCCCTCGCCGAGGTCGGCGGCAAGGGCCTGTTCACCAAGGAGATCGACGACGCCCTGCTGGACGGGCGCATCGACCTCGCCGTGCATTCCATGAAGGACGTGCCCACCTGGCTGCCGGACGGCATGGTGATGGCCTGCCTGCTGCCCCGGGAGGACGTGCGTGATGCCTTCATCAGTCGGGCTGTGGGAAGCCTGAACGAGCTGCCGCCCGGCAGCGTGGTGGGCACGGCGTCCCTGCGCCGCCAGGCCCAAATCCTGCACCGGCGGCCGGACCTCAGGGTCACCGGGCTCCGCGGCAACGTGCAGACCCGGCTCGGCAAGCTGGAGCGGGGCGAGGTGGACGCCACCCTGCTCGCGATGGCCGGGTTGCGGCGCTTGGGCCTGGCCGACGTGGCGACGGCGGTCATCGACCCCGCCGACCTGTTGCCGGCGGTGGGCCAGGGGGCCATCGGCATCGCCTGCCGGGCCGACGACGCGCGCACGCGGGCCCTGCTCGACCCCCTGGACGACGGGGACACGGCGGCGCGGGTGACCGCCGAGCGGGCCATGCTGGAGGTGCTGGACGGCTCCTGCCGGACCCCCATCGCCGGGCTGGCCGAAGTGAACGGGGACCGCCTCACCCTGCGCGGGCTGGTGGCCCGTCCCGATGGCTCGGAGGTGCTAGAGACCACCCGCGAAGGCCCCGTCGCCGACGCCGAGGCCCTGGGCCGGGATGCCGGCGACGAGCTGCGCCGCCGCGCCGGGCCGGGGTTCTTTACCGCGTAAGGCGGCGGGCGGACGCACCGTGCGTTTGTTGATCACCCGGCCGCGGGACGACGCCGAGCCCCTGGCCCGGGTGCTGCGGGACCGTGGCATCGAGCCGATCATGGAGCCCCTGCTGACCATCGAGGTTCTGCCCGGGCCGCCCCTGGACCTGGACGGGGTGCAGGCCATCCTGGTCACCAGCGCCAACGGGGTCCGGGCCCTGGCCGCCCGTGACGGCCGCCGGCACCTGCCGATGTTCGCCGTCGGCGACGCCTCGGCGCGGGCCGCCGCCGAAGCCGGCTTCGCCAAGGTCGAGAGCGCGGCGGGGGACGTGGACGCCCTGGCGCGGCTGGTGACGCGGACCCTCAAACCCGGCGGCGGCGCGCTCGTGCACGTGGCCGGCAGCACGGTGGCCGGCGACCTCTCCGGGCACCTGAGCGAAGCCGGCTTCGCCTGTCGCCGGGAGGTCCTGTACCGGGCGCAGAAGGCGGAATCCCTGTCGGCGGCGACGGTGGCCGCCCTCAACGCGGGCGCGATGCACGGCGTGGTCCTGTATTCGCCCCGTACCGCCGGGACGTTTTGCCAATTGATCGATCGCGCCGGCCTTGCCGAGTCATGCCGAGACCTCAAGGCGTTCTGCCTGAGCCCGGCGGTGGCGGCCAAGGCGGAGGCGGTCGCTTGGCGCGAAATCCTGGTCGCCGCACGGCCGGACCAGGCGGCTCTGCTCGACCTGATCGACCGCGAGCGGGCCGTTCAACGGTAGACCTGCGCACGGCGGGACGGCTATGGTACACGCCGGACTTGACACTGTTCGTGGTCGGGTCGGCCTTACACTGTGGGGCAAAGGACTGCAGGGGAAGGAGGGACTTGGGAATGACCCAGGGGTCACCGCCGGAGGAAGACAAGGACTCGCCTAAGACAGAGACCAAACCGCAACCGTCAGGGACGACGCCGACGTCCCCGCCGGAGGCGAAAGCAGGTGCGGCGGGCGCCAAAGCGTCCACGCCCGATACGAAAACGCCCCCGCCGAAACCGGGCCCGACCGACGTCAAAGCAGGTTCCGCGGACAAGGGTACGCCCCCGCCGGAGAAAAAACCGCCTTCGCCCGACCAGAAAGCGGCACCGCCTAAGAAGGAACGGAGCGGGTGTGCCGGGTCGTTCTGGGCCATTCTGCTGTTGGCCATCGTGGCCGCTGCCGGCTACGCCACCTACCCGAAATGGTCGCCATACGCGGAGCCCTATCTGCCCGACATCTCGGGGGTGGGCGCCGATCTGTTCGCCGACCCGCGGGTCGACGCCCTGACCGGCAGGGTCGACGACCTGAGCGGCCGGGCCGACGGCCACGACGGTGCGCTCGGCCAGCTCGATGGGCGGATCGCCACCCTGGAGGGGGTGAGCCAGGATCTTCAAGCGGAACTGGCCGCGATCCGCGATCTGCAGGCCGAGGCCAGCCGGCTCCGCCAGGATCTCGACCAGACCGTCGCCCGCATCGGCGCCATGGGCCAGTCCCTGGACGCCCTCATGCAGGCGGTCAGCGCGTCCCCCGACGGGTCCGCGCTCGGGGCTGACGTGGCCCAGGTCGCCGCCGACATGGAGGCCGAACGGGAACGCTTGGCGGCCACAATGACCGAATTCAACCGGCGCCTGGGCGCCTTGGAGAAAAGAGGCCCGCGGGCGGTCGCCGCCGTCTCCGGCGACCCGGCAACGGTGCTGGCGGTGAGCCAGCTTCGCCAGGCGGTGCGCGGCCCGGGCCCGTTCGTGGCAGAACTCGAGGGGCTGGCCGCGGTCACCGGTGACGATCCGGATATGGCCGAGGCCCTGGCGGTCCTCGGCACCTACGCCGAGTCCGGCGTGCCCACCGTCGACCAACTGAGCCGCTGGTTCCGCGGCGAGATGGCGGGCGGCATCGTCCACGCCGCCGACTCGCTTCCGGGAGACGGCTGGATGGAGCGCACGGTCAACCGGTTGACGTCCCTGGTCAGCGTGCGGCAGATCGGTGCCGGGGCGGCCGCGGAAAGCGCGGATGCCGTCGTGGCCCATGCCGAGGCGGCGCTGGAGGCCGGCGAACTGGTGACGGCGGTCGCGGCCCTGGAGGCGCTGGCCGGAGCGGCGGCGGAGGCCGCGGCCCCGTGGCTGGCGGCGGCGCGGGCCCGGCTGGATGTGGAACAGGCCACGGCGGCGCTGCATGGGCACGCCGTCTCACGCCTGCAGTAGGTGGGCGAGGACGCGTCATGAAACGATCCGTTTGGTTCTTGATCGTCGTCGCATTGATGGGGACGGTCGCGGTTTGGCTGGTGGACAGGCCCGGGTCGGTCTCACTGCAATGGCTCGGCTACCAGGTGGACACCTCGATGGCCCTGCTTCTCGTCGCCTTTGTCGTCGTCGTGGTGGCGGTGATCGCGCTCTACCGGTTGTGGCTACTGATCCTGACCGGCCCAGACCGCTTCCGCCAGGCCCGGCGCGAGGGACGCCAGCGCAAGGGCTTCGAGGCCCTGACCCGCGGCATGGCGGCGCTCGCCGCCGGCGATGCCGACGGCGCCCAGCGCGAGGTGCGGCGGGCCGGCGGCCTGCTCGGCGATCCGCCGCTGACCATGGTGCTGTCGGCCCAGTCGGCGCAACTGGCCGGCGACGACAAGACGGCGGCCCGGTTCTTCACCGCCATGCTGGACCGGCCCGACACCGAGTTCCTGGGCGTGCGCGGGCTGCTCACCCAGGCGCTCAAGGACAACGACCGGGCCGAAGCCCTCGAATTGGCGCGGCGGGCTTACCGGTTGCGTCCCGACAGCCAGTGGGCGGTGACCACCCTGCTCGACCTGCTGATCCGGTCCCGGCTCTGGGTCGACGCCGGTCCGATCCTCGCCGACGCCACCAAGCAGGGTTACGTTTCGGCCGAAGAGGGCCGGCGGCGGCGCGCGGTGATCGCCTACGAGATGGCGCTCGACGCCGAGCGCAGCGGCAACCGGTTGGGGGCGCTGAAAAAGCTGCGCGAGGCCCATGAGGGCGATCCGTCGTTCATCCCCGCCGGCGCCCGCCTTGCCGACGCGCTGATCAAGGACGGCAAGCTGCGCAAGGCCGCGGGGGTGATCGAGACCGCATGGAAGCTGGCGCCCCACCCCGATCTGGTGCCCGTTTACATGTCGGCCAAGAAAGCCGAGCAACCGCCGTTGCGGTTGCGGGCCGTCCAGCACTTGTCGCGCGTCAATCCCTTCGACGCGGAGACCCAAATCTCGCTGGCTGCCGCTGCCCTCGAGGCGCGCCAGTGGGAACTGGCGCGCCGGCACCTGGACAAGGCCGTGGAATTGGGTGTGACCGGACGCGTCTGCCGCTTGATGGCGCAGCTCGAAGAGAGCGAGGGCGGCGACGCGGCCCGCGCCCAGGATTGGTTGGTTCGTGCCGCCCACGCCGATCCTGATCCGGCCTGGGTGTGCGGCCAGTGCGGCCATGTGGTCGAGAGTTGGACGGGGCTGTGCAGCACCTGCGACAGCTTCAACAGCTTCACCTGGCGCCGGCCGCCCACCCTGGCGGCTCCGGCGCCGCGCGCCACCGGCGAACCCGTTGACGCCCTGGAGCCCGCGGAGTAAGTACGGATTCGGTGCATGGGCGGGCCATCGGCCCGCCGGGGCCGCAGTAGCTCAGCCGGTAGAGCAGCGCATTCGTAATGCGCGGGTCGGGAGTTCGAGTCTCTCCTGCGGCACCAATACAATCAAAGACTTAGAGTGTGGTTGTCTGGGTGGCGCAGCCCAACAGCAACCAAATAGCAACCACCCTCGCCTGCAAGGCTGGCTTTCTCGTCCCGCAGACCGAGGCCGTAGCCAGCGACTCTCGCGATCTCATGGAAACGCGGCTGACATCGCCATTCTTGAGACTAGCGTAGTCGAACTCCATCTGTCTCGATCCGGCCTCCGTTAAATGGGAACTACAGCCAGATCGGGCCTTCCCTCAAGGCCGCAGGCTAATTTAAAACTTGGTAGCGTTCGTGGGGGCGGGCCAGTCCGGATTCAATCCTCGCTCATGTGGCGAGAAGCCCCGCCAGGAGTGTCGCGATACCGAGGAACGAGAAGAAGCCAGCCACGTCGGTCACTGTGGTGAGGATGATTGACGACGCCTGGGCAGGGTCCTGACGCAGGCGCACCAGGATGATCGGAACCAGAGCGCCGGCCGCGCCTGCGGCGATCATCGACAGCACCATGGACAGGACGATGACCAGCAGCAGACCGATGCTGCCGCTCCACACATAGACCCCGGCGCCGGTGGTCGCCGCGACCGCGAGCCCGTTCATGAACCCGGCGCTGGTCTCCTTGACCAGGACGCGGAGCCAGTCGCGCACCGCGATCTCCCTCAGGGCGAGGCCTCGCATGGTGACGGCCAGTGCCTGTGCGCCGGTGTTGCCCGACTGTCCGGCGACCACGGGCAGCAGGACTGCCAGGGCGGTGAAGCGGGCGATGGTGTCTTCGAACACCCCCACCACCGCGGCCGCCAGGAAGGCGGTCAGGAGGTTGATCTGCAGCCACGGAAGGCGCCGCCGCACGGCGGTGAAGCTGCTCGACAGGGCGCGCTCCTCCTTGCTGACGCCGACCATGGTCTGGATCTCGGCGCTGACCTCTTCCTTCACCGCCTCGATCAACGTCGGGGCGCGAATGACGCCCAACAGGCGTCCGTCGATATCGGTGACCGGAATCTCGGCCAGTCGGTGCTCTTCCAAGGTGTCGACCACCTCGGACCGGGGGGCGACTTCTGACACGGCAGCCGGCACGGGACGGGCCAGGTCATCCAGCGTTTCCCCTCCTTCGGCCATGGCGAGATCCTGCACATGCACCGTCGCCACCGGACGGTTCTGCGCGTCCAGGACGAAGATCTGGCGGGGCGGCCGTCGCCCGGTGAGGCGCAGGCGGCGCCAGACATCGCGCACCGTCGTGTCGCCCCGGAAGGTGCTCACGGCGGTATCCATCAGGGCCCCGGCGCTGTCCTGCGGGTAGGCCATCAGGCGGTTCAGCTCGTCGGCAAGGGCCGAAGGTGCGCGCTGCAACACGCGGTCCCGCACGTCCTCGGGAAGACGGGCCAGCAACGAGGCCGCCCGCGGCGCGTTCCAGGCTTCCAGGATGGCATCCAGGGTCCGGTCGGGCAGCAGCGCGGCCACCGTGGCGGCGATGTTGGTCGCCAACTGGTCCCAGGCGGACAGGGTCACCCGGACCGGGAGGGCCGACAGGGTCGCGGCCACCTCCTCGGGGGGCAGGGTCTCCAGGCGACGGGCGGCCTGTTCCGGATGGTCGAGCAGGAACCGCCTGTTGAGGGCCAGGACCGTCGCGGCGAGATCAGCGGACATGGCGGTGTTCTCCCGATCGTGCGCCGCGGTCCCGGGCCGTCCCGGGCAGCAGCATGCCCAGAAGCTCGGACATCCCGGTGGCATAGGATTCGGTGATCGCCAGGAAGACGTCCGTGGTCTCCTCCTCGGCCTCGCCAGCCTGCAGACGCAGCAGGCCGCGGCGCAGGTCCACGTGCCGCAGCACCCCCATCAGACGGCCCCTGCGGTCGACCACCGGCAGTTGGTCGTGCAGGACCCAGGCCTGATGTCCAGACACCGAGGTCAGCGGTGCGCGGGCCTGAAGGGCGCCGCGGGCACCGGCTGCCAGGGACAGCACCGGCGTCTTCCGATCGGCCCGCAGGAGGGCTCCGGCCTCCACCGCGCCCCTCAGGCGCCCGTCCCGGAAGACCACGTAGATGTGCGACATGACGGACCCGTCCTCGCGGCGCAGGCGCCTCAGCGCCTCGCCGGCGGTGATGTCGTCGGGGCAGGACATCACGTCGACCTTCATCCAGGCGCCAACCTCGTCATCCCTGTAGCGCAAAAGCGTCCGACAGGCCCGGGCCCGGCCCCGCGCCATGGCGCTGAGCGCCGGCCGACGGGCCTCGGCGGACAGATGCCCGAGGATGGCGGCCGCCTCGTCGGCGGCCAGGGGGCGCAGGTATCCGGCCATCTGGTCCGGGGGGAACTCCTCCATGACCCTTGCCGCCTGCCGCGGCACCATGTGGGCGAGCAGCCGGCCCGCGGTGACGGGAGCGGTCCTGCGCAGCAAGGCGGCCACATGGGCGGCGGGCCTGTCCTCGAGCACCCGCGCCGCGCCGCCGGGATCGTGTTCGAGAAAGCCGAGCACCAATCCGAGTCCGTCAGTCATGGTCCTGTCCCTCCGTCAGCAGAACGCTGGTTTCCTCAAGAAAGGCCTTGGCCGGGATGACCACCTGTCCCTCGTCCGTCTCGACGACCACCGATACCGGCGTGCGCTGGAGAATGGTGCCCTCGTGACCGCCGACACGGATCCGGCGGCCCGCGACCACCTTGTCGGAGATGTAGTGGGCGCCGATGATGTTGCGGACCAGGACCTGCGATCCCAGTCCCACGGCGAGAGCCCCACCACCGAGGAACGCTCCCAGCATGACCGCCAAAATGACGACGAACACCGACACGTCGATGCCGATCTGGGCCAAGCCGATGGCGAAGATGGTGACCACGGTGATGCCCTGCGCCGCGCGGCCGATGATGGCCCTCTGGCGGAGGGTGCCGGTGGTCATCATCCGCCGGACTCCTTGCTGGGCCACGTTCCCGAGGAAGAACCCGGCAACGATGATGAGGATGCCGGTCACCAGGTTGGGGATGTAGGCGGCGATGGTGCCCAGGCCCTCGGTGAGGACGACCAGCCCCAGGACATGGGCGGCGGCGGCGGCGAACACGATGACGGTGACCCAGTAGACGACCGTGGCGGCCACCGAGGCGGAGCGTTCCTGAAGCTTCTCGGCGTCGGCCACCTTGCCAAGGGTGAAGCGGACGAAAAGCCGGTCGAGGCCGTTGGTGATGCGGACGGTCAGCGCCTTGAGAAAACGGGCGACCACGAGCCCGAAGACGAACAACACGATGCCGCCCAACAGGCTCGGCAGATACTCCACGGCCCACGTGGCGAATGCTGTCGCCGCTTCGATGAAAGGCCGGGTCCAGTCGAGAAGTGGTTCCATGGTCTTCTAGGCCTCCGTCCTGATCGGCGTGCCTTGGCGCGTTCGGCCCGACTGGCCGTCGGGTACGGTCGCCGAATTCTCCCCGCGAATGACGGCCAATCCCTCCCGTACCGCGTTCTGCTCGAACGCGATGGCGTGGCGGGTGGGCATGAAGGCCGTCACGGTCATGCGGACCCGGCCGTCGTCGAGGGTCTCCAGGGCGACCATTGGCTCCACGCCCCGAATGTCGAGGCTCGCCTTGCGTTCGATCATGGCGTTGTAGCGCTTGGCCACCTCCAGGTGGCTGGCCAAGCTGTCGGCGAGCGAGGCCAGAACAGCCTTTTCGACGCGCTCGGTATCGATGCCGGCGTCCATTGTCAGGGAGAAGGTTTGATAAACATACCGTTTGAAGAACCGTTCGTTCTTCACCGGGCCCGTCAACAACAGACTGTTGGGGATGGATACGGTCCGGCCCGTGAAGTCGTGGGACCTGCCGTCGGCGGGCAGTTCCTGCAGCCGCACGGCGAGGATGTTCTGGTCGATCACCTCGCCGCGAATGCCGGCGATCTCAACCCAATCCCCGACCCTGATCTCCTGGGTCGACGCCCGCATCACCGCGCCGCTCAGGCACAGGAGCAGTTCGCGGGTGGCGAGGATGATCGCCACGGCGAGGGCCGTCAACGACAGGGCGAACGTCCTCAGCGACGGGGCCCAGATGAAGACCAGTCCGAACAGAATCAGCAGAAACGTGGCGTTGCGGACGTTGGAGATGAGGCGCCGACGAGGTCCGTCCAGGATCTCGTCCTTGCGGCGGATGTACACCACGATCAGGCGCTGGACCGAAACCAAGGCGAGAATCAGCACCAGGGTCGTGGCGAACTCGCGCCACGGCAACACATCCCAATTCATGGCAATGACCTCCCTCACCGATGGCCATCAGCCGTCGCCGGGCCGATGGCACCGAAGACGTCGTTCCAGCGGGGTCGCAGATGATGTGCGGCCGAGACGCCAGACATATTGTGTAGCGTCGCGCTGGGTTCGCACAACGCGGTTCATGGTCGAGCCGGTGCGTTCACGCCCTCGGTTCCCCTCGAACCGACGACGCCGACCCGGGCTTCTCACCGGGCTGTATCGAAGCCGGTGTGAATTGATCGGCGATCCCCTCCAGGAGGCGCCCGAGGATATCGCTGCCGGTGATCACGCGTCTGGAGTCGTTCCACAGCACGATGACGTCGTGTTCGATGACTTTGTCGGAGAACCGCGGGAGCGAGTACCGCAATCGCGACAGGACCCACCCCAGCGGTGTCGACCGCGATTTGACGATGATCGGCCGGTGACAGAATCTCATGGGATCCGTCACCGCGCGGCGAAACAGGACGTGTCTCAGGAAGCCATCCGAATCGAGAACGAGCTGCGGCTCGTCCTGCTCGTCGGTGATGATCACCCACGGCTTCCCCGACGCCTCGACCGCTTGCAGGAAGGGATCGTCGGCAGACTCGGTGAATTCGGGAAACATCGGGCCGCTCTCTCCCCACGGCAACCGGATCACGCTGGCCGGATCGACCGGTTCGCCCTCCATGACCACCGGCAGATCGTCGAGGGAAAGGAAGTTAAGGGCGCCGAGTCCTTCCAGCCGATCGATGTCGGCGGCCTCGGGAGCGTCAATGTGCTTTCGGATCAGTTCCCGCAGATTGTGTTCGCGGAAGTACTGGATGCTCTCCTTCCCCAACCAGGCATCGAGCAGCAAGGCGAAAGGCTTGGCCACGGGATAGAGAAGGACCTGGTACAGCCGCAACACCGGACTGAGATGCAGCGCAACCTTCAGCGCGTTCCGGCTGAAATACGCCTGCGGCGCGATTTCGCCGAACAAGGTGATGACCACGGTCGAGAACAGGAAGGCGCCGACGCCGGTGAGCACGCTGTCCGAAAGCAGCGTCAGGAGCACGTTGACGCCCACGTTTCCCCACAGGATGGTTGTCAGGAGGAAGTTCGAATCGCGGCGCATGGCTAGCACCTTGGCCGCCCCCGCATTCCCCGACGCCACCTCGACCTCGAGCCGCAGCCGGCTGAGGCTGAACATGGCCAGGTTCATGCCGGAGAACAACGCCGACTGCGAGATGCAGAAGGCTATTCCGAGCCAGGTCGCAACTTCGAGTCCGTGGTCCAGCATCGCTCGACACTCCGTTGTGGGCGCCGCGGGTCGCGGGGTGTTGCGCCACCGAGCATGGTCATGTTTCGGGTCACGCCGTACTCTGCTGTCCCCATGGCGAAACGGCGTGGCGCCGCCGGATCATGGACAGGCGGCTTCCGCGTGTACCATCAGGACGAAGGTGGGCTCAATGGACCACATAGCCGCGCTGGCCTCGGATCTGCACATCAAAGGCGATTCCGAAATGACGGTGACCCTCGCCCGGGCGCGGTCCACGGCACCCCCGTGAGCGCGGGTCGCGAAAACGTGGCCGGGCATCCCGGACCGACCATCGACCCGTTGTGACTGGATACGGGACGCGCGGTGCCGCTATTAAGGAGCGCAGCGGTCAAGCTCGGAGACCGATGGACGGCGGCCACCGTCGGACCAGAAGGGGGGTGAAATCATGAAAACGCGCACACCGGGCTCGTTCGCAGCCGCCGTCACCCGAATCAAAACGGGTCTTGGCGAGAACGCAGCCGCCGCCGCCGTCGACCGTTCGGCTTCCTTGATCCGCAAGTGGTCCGATCCGGATCATGGGGCGGTCCCCTCCGTACGCCAGGCGCTGGCGCTGGACGCCGCCTTCGTCAGGGAGGCGCTGGGCGAACCGCCGATCCTCAGAGCCTATGAAATGCAGCTGGTGCGCTGGGTATCACGGCGATCGGAAACGGAAGTGGATTTGCTGCGTTCGGCGCTTGCCGTACAGGCGGCGGTGGGCGATTTATCGGAAGCGATCAGCGAAGCGATGGATCCGGACAGCCCGGCAGGAAAGGAAATATCTCCAGGGGAAAGGGCCGAAATTCTGGAGGTTGTTGAGCGTTTGCTAGATAAAGTTCAATACATAGAAGAATATCTAACATGAGATTATATATTATACTGAAATTCGCGTTCTGACTCATGCATTCTTTTAGGTTTTCAAACAATCTTCCCCTATCGTTATCGTTTGGGAATTGATTTGTTTAAGAACTGCGGCTGATTATCGTTTTTTGGTTTGCCGCCATATGAATCTTGGCTTGCGGCCTTCGAGGGGAAGGGGTTTCGCGGGCATCCGGTCCGAGGTTGCGGCGCCTGAGGACAGGCCAGCAAAAACGCCACTTGATCCGGATGTTTATGAACTTGATCCGGCACCGGCGCCGATCGATGGTGAACCGAACAGGGTCAGGAACCGAATGGGGGCGAGGAAGTCATGGCGAAATCCGGGCAGCGGACGGGAAAGGCACGGTCACCGGACAAGACCGGGCCGACGCGGGGTGCAGAGACATCGGCGGGAGCGGAGACGCACCCGCCGGAGTCCTTCAAGACCCATAAGGACGAGTCGGCGCGCGGTGGGCGCCGGAAGCGGCTGTTCTCCGCGCCCGGTCTCGGCCTCAAGAGCCGGTCCATCGTCATCCGCGGCGTCCGCCCGCAGGTGGAGCACGGGCGCTTCCCGGTCAAGCGCGAGGTCGGCGATGTCCTCGAGGTCTCGGCCGCCATTTTCCGTGAGGGCCACGACAAGCTCGCCCCCGTGCTTCTCTACCGCCGCCATGACGAGACGGCGTGGCGCGAGGCGCCGATGACCCTGGTCAACCCGGGGCTCGACCTGTGGACCGGGAGCATCGAGCTCACCGAAAACGCGCAGTACGTCTACACCGTCGAGGCGTGGACGGACCTGCACGCATCCTGGTGCGACGAGGTGGAGAAGAAGCTCGCCGATGGCCAGAACGTCGCGCTGGAGCTGCAAGAAGGACGACAGATCGTCGAGGAGACGGCCGGCCGGGCGAAAGGCGAGGATGCCGACAGGCTCGCCGACGTCCTGAAACGCTTCGACGCGCTGGACCAGGCGGGCCGGGCCGGCCTGCTCCTGGATGCCGATCTGCGGGCCACCATTTCCCGCTGGCCTGACAACCGCACCAAGATCCGTTACGACCACGAGATCCCGGTGACCGTCGACCGGGTGCGGGCACGGTTCGCTGCCTGGTACGAGATGTTTCCGCGCTCCCAGGGAACCGTCCCCGGCAAGAGCGCCACCTTCGACGATTGCGTCGCCCGGTTCCCCGAGGTCCGCGCCATGGGCTTCGACGTGGTCTATTTCGTGCCCATCCATCCCATCGGGCGGACTCACCGCAAGGGACCCAACAACACCCTGAACCCGGGTCCCGACGCGCCGGGCAGCCCCTATGCCATCGGCTCCGAGGAGGGCGGCCACAAGGCCGTCCATCCCGAGCTGGGCACGCTCGCGGATTTCCGCCGGCTGGTGAAGGCCTGTCACGACCACGGCATGGAGGTGGCGCTCGACTTCGCCATCCAGTGCGCGCCGGACCATCCGTGGATCAAGGACCACCCGGAGTGGTTCCTGTTCCGGCCCGACGGGACCATCAAGTACGCCGAGAACCCGCCGAAGAAGTACCAGGACATCGTCAACGTCGACTTCTTCAACGAGGATTGGGAGTCGTTGTGGCACGAACTCAAGTCGACCTTCGAGTTCTGGATCGATCAGGGGGTCAAGATCTTCCGCGTCGACAACCCGCACACCAAGCCGGTGCCCTTCTGGGAGTGGGTGATCCGCGAGATCAAGGCCAAGCACCCGGACGTATTGTTCTTCGCCGAGGCGTTCACCCGTCCGGAGCGGCTGACCATGATGGCCAAGGTGGGCTTCTCGCAGTCCTACACCTACTTCACCTGGCGCCACACCAAGGACGAGTTCACCGAGTACCTGACCGAGCTCACCCAGACGGACATCAAGGAATACCTGCGGCCCAACTTCTTCACCAACACGCCGGACATCAATCCGCCGTTCCTGCAGACCGGCGGCCGGCCCGCCCATGTGATCCGGCTGGTCCTGGCCGCGACCCTGTCCAGCGTCTACGGCATCTACAACGGTTTCGAGCTGTGCGAGGCGACCCCGATCCCGGGCAAGGAGGAGTACCTGAACTCAGAGAAATACGAGTACAAGGTCTGGGACTGGGATCGGCCCGGCAACATCAAGGACGAGGTCACCAGGGTCAACCGGATCCGCAACGAGAACCCTGCCCTGCACGAGTTGGAGAACCTGCGCTTCTATCGCGCCGACAGCGACGACATCCTGTTCTACGGCAAGATGACGCCCGACCGGTCCAACATGGTGTTCGTGGCGGTGAACCTGGATCCGTTCAACACCCACGACTCCCACATCTGGTTTCCGTTGGCCGATATGGGACTCGGCGAATGGGAGCCTTTCATTGCCGAGGAGCTGCTGTCCGACCGGCGCCTCGAATGGCAAGGGTCGCAGCAATGGATCCGTCTCGATCCCCATGTGAACCCGTGCGAGATTTTCCGGATTTCACGGTCACGTTGAGGGGAACCGAAGCAGCGACAATAACGCCATGAGAAGCCACTGGGGAGGGGCGCCCGAATGAATGCGAACGATCCGCTTTGGTACAAGGACGCGGTCATCTACCAACTCCACGTGAAGGCCTATTGCGACTCCACTGGGGACGGCATCGGGGACTTCCGTGGGCTGACGTCCAAGCTGGACTACATTCGCGACCTCGGGGTGACCGCCGTCTGGCTGTTGCCGTTCTATCCGTCGCCGCTCCGCGACGACGGCTACGACATCGCGGACTACCGGAACATCAACCCGTCCTACGGCACCATGCGGGACTTCCGCGCTTTCGTGCGGGAGGCCCACGGGCGGGGCCTGCAGGTGATCACGGAGCTGGTGGTCAACCACACGTCCGATCAACACCCATGGTTCCAGAGGGCCCGCAAGGCCAGGCCCGGCTCCAAGTGGCGGGACTACTACGTGTGGAGCGACACCGACAAGAAGTACGAGGGCACGCGGATCATCTTCACCGACACCGAGACCTCCAACTGGGCCTGGGACAACGAGGCCAATGCCTACTACTGGCACCGCTTCTTCTCCCACCAGCCGGACCTGAACTTCGACAACCCGCGGGTCGTCGAGGCGGTCATCGACACCATGCGGTACTGGCTCGACGCGGGCGTCGACGGCTTGCGCCTGGACGCCGTGCCTTACCTCTGCGAACGGGAAGGGACCAACAACGAGAACCTTCCGGAGACCCACGCGGTCATCAAGCGCATCCGCGCCGCCATGGACGAGAGCCATCCCGGCCGCATGCTGTTGGCGGAGGCCAACCAGTGGCCGGAAGACGTTCTGCCGTATTTCGGCGACGGCGACGAATGCCATATGGCGTTCCACTTCCCGCTGATGCCGCGTCTGTTCATGGCCCTGGCCCAGGAGGACCGCCTGCCCGTCACCGACATCATGCGGCAGACGCCGGAGCCGCCCGAGATCTGTCAGTGGGGCATGTTCCTGCGCAATCACGACGAGCTGACCCTGGAGATGGTCACCGATCGCGAGCGGGACTACATGTACACCTTCTACGCCAGCGACCCGCGGGCCAAGATCAACGTGGGCATCCGGCGCCGGCTGGCACCGCTGCTCAACAACGACCGCCGCAAGATCGAACTTCTCAACAGCCTGCTCATGTCCATGCCGGGCACGCCGATCCTCTATTACGGCGACGAGATCGGCATGGGCGACAACATCTTTCTCGGCGACCGCAACGGCGTGCGTACGCCCATGCAATGGTCGCCGGACCGCAACGGTGGATTCTCGCGCGCCAATCCGGCCCAGCTCTACCTGCCGCCCATCATGGACCCGGTGTACGGATTCGACGCAGTGAACGTCGAGCGGCAGGCCCAGGACCCGTCGTCCCTCCTCAATTGGCTGAAACGGCTGCTCGCCGTCCGGCGCTCGCGCATTTCCCTCGGTCGCGGCAAGATGTCGCTGCTCTACCCGGGCAACCGCAAGGTGTTGGCGTATTGCGTCACTTACGAGGACGAGGTCGTCCTGTGCGTGGCCAACCTTGCCCGGTCGGCCGAACCGGTTGAACTCGACCTGTCGCAGTTCAAGGGGCGAGTCCCCATCGAACTGCTGAGCCGCAGCACGTTCCCCCCCATCGGCGATCTGCCCTACCTGTTGACGCTGCAGCCTTTCGCGTTCTTCTGGTTCCTGCTCACCACCGAGGCCGAGGCGCCGGACTGGCACGAGGAGTTGCCACCCGCCCTCCCCGAACTCGCCACTCTGGTCCTGCCGCATGGCTGGCGGGCCTTCCTCGACGGCCGCGAGCAGGAAAAGTTCTGCGGCGAGATCCTCCCGGCCTATCTGCCGAAACAACGGTGGTTCGCGGCAAAGGATCAGCGGGTCGAGAAGTTCTCGACGCTTGCCGGCGCCTTGCTGGGAAAGGGCGATCGTGCGTGGCTGCTTGAGATCGTGGAGGCCGCCGTGGCCGGCGGCGCTCCGCAGTACTACTTCATGCCCTTGTCGATCGCCTGGGAATCGCCCACCGACGAGCCGACCAGGTTCCTGCCCTTCGCCCTCGGCAAGGCCCGCTCGGGCCGGCGCACGGGCCTGATCTGCGACGCCTACGCGGACGGCGGCTACATGCTCGAAGTGCTGGCCGCGCTGCGCGAGGAGCGATGCGTGGCGGCTAACGAGGGCGAGATCCGGTTCATCCCCACGAGCCGCCTGAACGACGTCACGGTCGACGACGAACCCGAGGTCCGCGGCTTGGCGGTCGAGCAGAGCAACACCTCCATCATCGTCGGCGAAGCCATGGTCGCCAAAGGCTACCGGCGGCTGCACCGGGGCATCCACATCGAGCTGGAGGTGGCCCGGTTCCTCACCGAGACGGCCGAGTACACCAACACGCCCCCCCTCCTGGGCTCGGTGGAACACGTGGCCGCCGACGGGACCTCAACGGCGCTCTGCATCGTTCAGGGGTTCGTCCACAACCAGGGCGACGGCTGGCGCTACACGCTGAACCACCTGGCCCGCACCCTGGAGCGAGCCCAGGCGGAGGAAGCGGAAACCGAGGTTGGTCTTCTCGACCCGAACGTCATGTACATGGTCCAGATCGAAACCCTCGGCGTGCGCACCGGCGAACTGCACCAGGCTTTCGGTCTGAAGACCGGCGACCCGGCCTTCGAGCCCGAGCCCATCACCGCGCGCGACCTGACGGCCTGGAGAAAACAGATCGACCGCCTCGCGAGCGATGCATTGGGGTCTCTGGAGCGGGCCTTGGACACGCTGCCCGAGGCGACACGGGACTTGGCCGATACGATCCTCGAACACCGCGACGCGATCCCGGACCTGATCGCGGACCTGGTTCCGAAGCGGTTTTCGGCAACCAAGTCGCGCTACCACGGGGACTACCACCTGGGGCAGGTCCTGGTCGTCATGGACGATTGGATGGTCATCGACTTCGAAGGCGAGCCGCTGCGCTCGCTCGACGAGCGGCGGGCCAAGCACAGCCCGCTCAAGGACGTCGCCGGCATGCTGCGGTCGTTCAACTACGCGGCCTGGGCGGCCCTGTTCGATGCGACCGAGGAGCGGCCCGAGGACTTCGAGGTCCTTCGACCAATCGTCGAGGACTGGGAGCGGCAGACCGCCGACGCGTTCCTGTCCGGATACCGAGGGGCCATCGAAAGCTGCCCCTCCTATCCGGCGAGCCCGGAGGACGCCCAGGCCCTTCTCGACCTGTTCCTGATCGAGAAGGCGGCCTACGAGATCCGCTACGAGCTGGCCAATCGGCCCGCTTGGGTGCGCATCCCGCTCATGGGGCTGCATCGGATATTGACGGCGCGGGGAGACTGAGCCCATGACGCCCCAGCAGTTCTACCGGCACGTGGAGAGGATCGTCACCGCCACCCACGGCGATCCGTTCTCTTTTCTCGGCATGCACGAGGACGGAAAGGACGGCGTGGTGGTGCGCGCATTCCTACCCCAGGCCGGCAAGGTCACGGTGATCGGCGCTGCCGACGGTGCCGTGGTCGCCGAGCTTCCGCGGGTCCACGACCAGGGGGTGTTCGCCGGCCCCGTCGGGCCCGCGGGCAAGCGGTTTCCCTACCGCCTTCGCATCGTCACCGACGGGACCGAGCAGGACATCGAGGATCCGTACCGGTTCCCGGCCATCCTGGGGGAGATGGACGTCTATCTGATCGCCGAGGGCAAGCACCTGCGCCTCGACGAGAAGCTGGGCGCCCACCCCATGACCATGGAGGGAGTCGCCGGAACGGGCTTTGCCGTTTGGGCGCCCAATGCCTCGCGGGTCAGCATCGTCGGCGACTTCAACGACTGGGACGGCCGGCGCCACCCCATGCGCTTCCGGGCCGAGTGCGGCGTCTGGGAGGTGTTCCTGCCCGGCATCGGGGACGGCACGCTCTACAAGTACGAGGTCGCGTCCAAGGACGGCAAGCTGATGGCCCTCAAGGCCGATCCCTTCGCCTTCTTCTGCGAACAGGCCCCCGGGACGGCCGGCATCACCTACGACCTGTCACGGTATCGCTGGGACGACGGCGCGTGGATGAAGACACGCGCCACGGCGCTCAACCGCGATGCCCCGGTCTCCATCTACGAGGTCCACCTGGGCTCCTGGCGGCGCAGCGACAAGGAAGGCCGTCGCTACCTGACCTACCACGAGCTGGCGGACACCCTGATCCCCTATGTCCAGGATCTGGGGTTCACCCACATCGAACTGCTGCCCATCTCGGAGCATCCGTTCGACGGCTCTTGGGGCTATCAGCCCCTGGGGCTGTTCGCGCCCACCAGCCGGTTCGGCCGTCCCGACGAGTTCCGCAACTTCGTCGACCGCTGCCATCAGGCGGGCATCGGCGTGATCAACGACTGGGTGCCCGGCCACTTCCCGACGGACCCCCAGGGCCTCGGCTGGTTCGACGGCAGCGCGCTCTACGAGCACGCCGATCCGCGCCAGGGCCGGCACATGGACTGGGGCACCCTGATCTTCAACTACGGGCGCAACGAGGTGGCCGACTTCCTGCTCAACAACGCCCTGTTCTGGATCGAGGAGTATCACCTCGACGGGCTCCGGGTCGATGCGGTCGCGTCCATGCTCTACCTGGACTACAGCCGCAAGGCGGGCGAATGGATCCCCAACGTGCACGGCGGCAACGAGAACCTGGACGCCATCGCCTTCCTCCGCCGGGTCAACGAGCACCTGTACGGTCAGTTCCCGGATGTGGCGACCATCGCCGAGGAATCCACGTCTTGGCCCATGGTGTCGCGGCCCACGTACATCGGCGGCCTCGGCTTCGGCTACAAGTGGAACATGGGCTGGATGCACGACTCGCTTTCCTACATGAGCAAGGAGCCGATCTACCGGAAGCACCATCACGACCAGCTCACCTTCGGCCTCACCTACGCTTTCGCCGAGAACTTCGTGCTGCCGCTCAGCCATGACGAGGTGGTCCACGGCAAGGGCTCGATGCTAGGCAAGATGCCGGGCGACCGCTGGCAGAAGTTCGCCAACCTGCGGGCGTACTACGCCTTCATGTTCACCCACCCGGGCAAGAAGCTGTTGTTCATGGGGTCCGAGTTCGGCCAGGAGCGGGAGTGGAACCACGACGCCGCTCTTGATTGGCACCTGCTCGACGACCCGCACCATCGGGGCGTCCAGCGCTTGATCCGGGATCTGAATCACCTCTACCGCGAGGTTCCCGCCTTACACCAGCTCGACTGCGACCCCGCGGGATTCGAGTGGATCGACTGCACCGATTGGGAGAAGAGCCTGTACGCGTACCTGCGCAAGGGCGCCGAGCCCGGGGAGATCGCGGTGGTGGCGTGCAACTTCACGCCCGTGGTCCGGGAGGCGTACCGGATCGGCGTCCCCCAGGGGGGGCTTTATCGGGAGCGCATCAACACCGACGCCGAGCTCTACGGTGGCGGCAACGTGGGCAACGCGGGCGCCCTTTTGGCCACCGAGACCCCCTGCCACGGCCGGCCGTTCTCTCTTGAGCTGACCCTGCCGCCCCTCGGGACCGTCGTGTTCGTGCCCGAAGGCGTGGCGCCGGACGTGCCCGCCGAAGCGACCGCGCGGACCACGACACGGACTTGACGAACACACCGATGGCAAAGTCGGTAGGGCAGGCCGCCAATGGTCGTCGAGTGTCGGCCGCACATTGCCAGGCCGTCCTTCGCGCGTAGCGAAGTCGGAACGCCAAAATGACGCGTCCGCACACCGGATCGGGCGCATCGCATCACTGAACCCGTTCCGACCGGCCGTGGTCCGCGAACGGATCGGTCACGCCGGACCACCTACGCCCTGGCCGCCGACTCCGGGGGTCCCAACACCGTCACCTCTCCGATGCGGATCGGCGACCGCCCGCCGGCGACGACCACGATCCCCGACTCGGTGACGTGATAGCGCTTGGCGTCCTCCTCGTGGTCGTAGCCGATCACGGTGTCGGGGGGAATGGTCACGTTCTTCATCAGGATGGCGCGGCGGATCCGGGCGTGGCGGCCGATCTCGCAGTTGTCGTGGATCACGCAGGAGTCGATGTGGGCGTAGGAGTGCACGAAGATGTGGCGGCCGAGCACCGAATCCTGAACCGTCGCCCCCGAAATGATGCAGCCGCCCGACAGGCTCGAGTCGATGGCCTGGCCGCGCCGCCCTTCATCGTTGAAGGCGAGCTTCGCCGGCGGGTCGGGATAGGTGGCCGTGCGGACCGGCCACAGCCGGTTGTAGAGGTTGAGTTCGGGATCGATCGCCCGCAGGTCCATGTTGGCGTCGTAGTAGGCGTCCAGCGTGCCCACGTCGCGCCAGTAGTTGGGTTTCTCCGGCGGCTCGCCCGGGATCCGGTTGGTCGCGAAGTCGTAGGCGAACACCCGCCCGTCCCGCAGCATGCGGGGGAGGATGTCGGCCGCGAAATCGTGGGTGCTGACGGGGTTGTCCGCGTCGGCGTGGATGGCGTCGACCAGGGCCTTGCCCGAGAACGCGTAGTTGCCCATGGAGGCATAGATCTCTTCGGGCCGGCTTGGGATGGTCGGCGCGTCGGGGCGCTTCTCGTGGAAGCCGACGATGCGGCCGTCCTCGTCCGTCTCGACGACACCGAACTCGGACGCCAGCCCCTTGTCGACACGGAGCGCCGCCACCGTCGCGTCGGCCCCCTTGGCCACGTGGTAGTCGATCATCTCGCGCACGTTCATGCGGTAGATGTGATCGGCCCCGAAGACGAGGACGACGTCGGGGGCCGAATGCTCGACCAGGTTCAGGTTCTGGGTGACGGCGTCGGCGGTGCCGCGATACCAGGTCTCGCCGGCCAGGCGCATCTGCGCCGGCACCGGAACGATGAACTGGTGGCCGATCGGGCCGGTGAACTCCCAGCCCTCGGCCAAGTGCTGCAACAGTGACTGGCTGCGGAACTGGATCAGCACGTAGATCGAGTAGATGCCAGAGTTGATCAGGTTCGACAGCACGAAGTCGACGATCCGGTACTTGCCGCCGAACGGCACCGCCGGCTTCGCCCGCTCGGCGGTCAGCGGCATCAGCCGGGTGCCCTTGCCCCCGGCGAGGACGAACGCGAGAACCTTGATTTGCATGCCCACTCCTACCCCAGTGATCCGGCACCCAACCGATCGCCGTCAACCGCCGACGCGTCAGACCGCCGGATTCGATAGGAGAAGCCGGACCGGTTCAAGCCCATATCGCGCCTCCGCAACCATCCTGGCGGACGCATCCGATCGACTCGTGCGGCCTCTTTGCGCCACCTCCACGAGCCGGACCAATTCCTAGGTCAAAGCACGGTCCGAACTGACGAGCGCAAACAGACACGGATTCTTCACGAAGGTGTCACCGCGCCGTCGCCGGCCGCTGTTAGCATGGGCTCGTCTCGTCGGCCACCGCGCTTGCCGCCCTGATGCTCTGCACCCTATCCCCTTCGCGGTGGTGACGTGGCGGGACACTCCCTGAGTTGGCTCCGAACATCACGCAGCCGAAATGACGAGGGGAAACCGGTCCGAGGTGCGGACCCCACCTCGGGCCGGCCCTCCACCGCTCCGTCACTTGGCGTCGTTGAGGGCCCAGTCGTAAGCGTCGTCGGCGATGGACTCGATGCCGTCCAGGCGCGCCAGCAAGGGCGGGTCGGCGTAGCGCCTGAGGTGGGCGATGACGGCGGAATCGTCACCGCCGAAGTCCTCCATGAACCAGTCGTAGATGCTGGACACCACCAGGCGTCCGCCGTCCACCCGGGCGCCGCGGGAATGGTTGATGTAGCGCCGGGCCGCGGCATCGAGCAGGGTCTCGGTGCCGTCCGCGGTCACCGCCCGGGACGGCAGGTCGGGGCAGCCGACCGAGGCGCAGTTGAGCACGTAGTGGAGCCGCGGATCGCGCCACAGGGGCCGCAGGATGCGGTGCTCGATGTCGTCCAGGCTGATGGCCGTGCCCTCGACGGAGACCAGCTTGCGGCCCCATGGGCCGTCGGCGAACAGGCCCGGCGAAATGTCGATGTCGCGGATGCTGTCCACCGGGTAGTGGTCGAGCACCACCTTGACCGTGAGCGCATTGTAGAGGTTGATCCAATAGGCCCGTTGTTCGGGCCGGTTGAGGTCGCTCACCGGCACCGCTGCCAGGCCGTCCACGTAGGCGTCGAGGGCCGCCCGATCCTCCGCCGTCACCCCGCCGTAGGCCACCCGGCGGACGCCGTCCGCCCCGGCCACCAGGTAGGCGCGGAGGAAGGCGTCCCACGGCCGGTTGTCGACGGTCGCGGTCGAGGTGGGGTCGTGGGCGGTCCAACGCGGCCATGCCTCCGCCGACGGCGCCGCGCCGGCCGGTGCGGCGACCACCAGGACAGTCATCAAAGCCAACAAACGCGCCACCACCGTCGAACCTCCGGGTCGGATGCCGTGCATCGAACATAGTCGACACCCGCCCGGCCGGGCAGGGGGCCTCACCGTCCTGTGATGGGAAATGAACAAGAGCAGCGAAGAAGGGCAAACGCCTCTTCGGTCATTCACCGCGTGCGAATGGATTGACCGGCTTTTGGCGGCGAGTGGCCCTCACGCGGCCGCAAGCCCGAGAACGGCGCGGGCCTCGGCCGGCGACGCGGGGTGGCGGCCGTAGTCGGGGCACAGCGCCGCCGCCTGCGCCACCAACTCGGCATTGCTGCGGGCCAGCCGGCTGCGGTCGTATTTGAGGTTGTCCTCGAGTCCGGTGCGCACGTGGCCGCCCAGCTCCAAGGCCCAGCGGGCCACGTCGAGCTGGTGGCGGCCGATGCCGGCGGCGGTCCAGGTGGCCCCGGCCATGAGGTCGGTCAGCTCGGCGACGCCGAATTCCAGCAAGCGCCGCCGGGCCGGCATGGCGTTGGGGATGCCCATGACGAACTGCACGTGGGGCGGCGGCGCCACGAGGCCGCGCCCGATCAGGGTGTGGGTGGCGTAGAGCATGGCCAGGTCGAAGACTTCGATCTCCGGCTTGATTCCGTAGTCGCGCATGGTCTCGGCCATGCTTTCCACCAGCGCCGGCGGGTTGTCGTAGACCTGGCGGGCGAAGTTCACCGAGCCGGTGGCCAGGGACGCCATGTCGGGCCTGAGGTCGAGGGGCTTGGCCCGCTCGTCCTGGCTGCGGCCGCGGCCGCCGGTGGAGAACTGGACGATCATGCCCGGGCAGTGGCGGCGCACCCCATCGGCAACCTCCGCGAACAGCGCCGGGTCCGACGATGAGCTCTCGTCGGCGTTGCGCACGTGCACATGGACCAGGGAGGCGCCGGCCTCGAACGCCTCTTGGGTGGACTCGATCTGCTCGGCCGGGGTGACCGGCAGCGCCGGATTGTCGGCCTTGCGCGGCACGGCGCCGGTGATGGCGACGGCGATGATGGCGGGGGTGGTCATGGTCGCCCCCGTCTCGGTTCCCTGGAGGTGCGGCCGTAGCCCGTTGGGCGGGCGCGACTCATGCCCTAGCGCAGCCGCGATCCGGGCGCCGGCGCCGCCATCGGGCCGCCCGCCGGCGTCCCCTGGGGCGAGATGTTGATCATCACCTCCGAGCCCTGGATGGTGTCGCTCTGGATCTGGATGGTCGCCACCCGCTGTTGGCGGGCGTAGACCAGGACGCTGGTGGCGGCGCGCAGTGTGGTCACCTCCTGCCAGCCGAATCCGGGCAGCTCCTGCTTGAAGAAGTCGAAGACGTCGAAAGGCCCGAGGCCGGTCTCCAGCACCAGCCGTCCCACCCACGCCTCGCCACCGCCGAACACCAGGGTCTTCTCCACGTCGATCTTGGAGCGGACGGGGACGGGGATGTCGGTGAACTGGGCGAAGGACTTGGGCACCGGCTGCGCGGTGGCCGGGTCGATGCTGGTGGTCGGCGTCACGTCGGTGGTCTGGCCGCAGGCGGCGACCATCGCTGCGGCGGCGAGCCAAAACGCGCAGGCGGGTCGCCGGATCGGTCTGGTGTGCTGTTTCCGCATGGCTGAGGTCCCCCGTCCCCGATCGGCCGCCGCCGGCCCGGCTGTTCCGTGGCGGGGCGCCGACTTCAAAACCTATATCATTGGAAAGACGCAGGCAAATCACCCGGCGCCGAGTGTTGTTTTCGCCCGGCGCCGCGGCTATACTGGGAGTTCGTGGGCGCGACGGACCGGCCGCCGACGGGTGGCTGGGAGGCGTCGTGACGCCGGACCGGCACCGCCTGTGCCGAGGGGTTCGGACGCGTCCTCCAGCTCTTTGACAGAGTTGATAAATGGAAGGGATGCGCGGGCGGCGGTTTTGTTCGCTGTGGCGGATGGGGTCGTTTTTGTCGTGTGCGTCCTTTGATCGAGATTTACGTCTCGATCGTTTTG
>JANQFP010000132.1 GCA_028277795.1 Rhodospirillales bacterium | reverse complement strand
CGCCGCCGCCGGATCATGACCAGGCCGCCGAGGCCGATCAGCGCGAGGCTGGCCGGTTCGGGGACCAGGGTCAGGGTCTGCGTGCCGCTGCCGTTGTCGGCCAGGTCGAACCACAGGCCGCCCACGGTGAGCGTGGGCAACTCGGCTTGCAGGGCCGCCAGGCCGTCGACGGCCGAGTCGGTCGTGGGGTTGACCCGCACGCCGTTGATGCTGAAGAAGCCCTGCGAGACCTTCTTGGCGAGGTTCGAGGTGATGGTGCCGCTGCTGGTGGCGATGACCGAGCCGGAGCCCGCGCCGCCGGTCCAGTCGAACGAACCCTCGAACGCGGTGCCGCGGAAGGGGTTGGCGCTGTTGACGGTGACGGTGCCGCCCTGGAAGTCGAACACCAGGTCGTTGGCCGTGCCGCCGCCGACGTTCAGGCGGATGTGGTCGGCGTTGATCGAGCCGCCCTGCATGGTGATCAGGCCGGTGTTGTGCAGGACCTCGACCGCGCCCGTGGCCGTGATCGAGGAGTTGGCGTCGATCGTCAGCGACGAGTTGGGGTGGTTGACGTCGATCTTGCCCAGGCCGGTCTCCGCCGACAGGACGAGATGGCTGCTGACCAGGCTCAGGCTCGAACCGTTGAGCACGCCGATGGCGCGCCCGCCGAAGTTCGACCGGCCGGCGTTGATGGTCGAGTTGGTAAAGACCGCGGTGGTGGCGGTGGTCTGGCCGAGGTTCAGGCCCGACAGGCCCGCGGCGCCGGCGTTCGCCGAGGTGGGCAGCAGCGAGACGGTGGAGTTGCCGATGTTCAGCGTGCCGCCGTCGAGCTTGATCTGCACGTCCTCGTTGATCGTGGCGTTGTTGATCGTCCAGTTGTGACTGGAAAACAGGTAGTCGATCGTGTTGGTGCCGGGCGTGTTGGCGTCGGGCACGGCGAGCTGGCCGCCGTTCCAGTTAGCGCCGGTCGCCCCGTTGAGGGGGAAGACGGTGCCGGACGAGTTGTCCTGGGGGCCGTTGGTCCAGTTGGCGTCGCTGGGGACCGCGTCCCAGACGTAGTTGACCGC
>JANQFP010000125.1 GCA_028277795.1 Rhodospirillales bacterium | reverse complement strand
CGCGCCCCGACATCGGCGGTGCCGCGAGCGGCGGCGTCGGTGTCGGGGCGATCGGCCCGCAAACGTTGGGGCAAACCGAGCGGGCGCGCCGGCCGATCGCCCCGACCTACGACTGTGATGGCCCTATCTAGCAGGCATTTTCTCCAAGATCCACTCGAACGCGGCATCCATCTCTTGAAAAATGATCTTTGGTGACTGCGCCGATGTGGGGTGGGGTGAGGGCTCGCCCACCGTTGATGCCGTCCGTCCTGCGTCCTTGCACGTCCAACCAGAAATATACGGCAGCGCCATCGGCGCGGGAACACCTTCCTTATCCTGCCTGGGGGCATCCGGGGCCGAGCCCCGACGGCCGTCAAACCGCGTACACCTTCATCACCTCGTCGCCGAAATGGTTGATCACCTTGACCGCGATCCGGCCGCCGGCGGGGCGCGGGAACGGACGGGAGAGGTCGCGATAGAGGCTGGCCCAGGCATCGGCGTCGATCTCGGCCTTCAAGGTCGTCTTCAGCGCCTTGTACGGGTCATAGGAGCCGTCGGCCGCCGCGCCCAGGAAATAGGCGTGGCGGACCAAGAAGCTCTCTTCGTCGTAGTCGGTGTCGATGAACCAGGCGGCGATGTCCTCGGTGTCGCCGGCGCGGACCTCGCCTTTTTGCGGGTCGAACACGTCGACCCCGAGGATGCGCACCTGAAGCAGGCCGTCGGTGGTCTGCGCGATCTCGATGTCCGGTTCGCCGAACACGACGAACAGGTTGCCGGTGCCTGGCTTCAACTCATCGGCCATGTGGAGGTCGGGGTTCATGCGCGCCCGCACCACCGGCAAAGGGCCGATCCCGGTGAAGTCGCTGGCCTGGGTGTCATAGCTGAAGGCGCACGCGACCAACAGGTCGAACGCCGCCTCGCGCGCCTCGCGCGCGGCGGCGACCAGGTCGGCGCGGGTGACCGTGCCGAACTCGGGGCCGATGAACACGCCGGCGGTCTTGTCCGCGCCGTCCGCGGTCTCCCGATAGCGGCCGGTCGCGGCGATCCATCGCCCGGGCCAGGGCGTCAGACTGTCGAAGCGGATACGGTCCTGTTTCTTGGCCTGCTGCACCCCGGCGCCCCGCAACTGCTCGAGCACCATCTGGGCAAAGTCGGCGGCGGTATCGTCGGTTTTGCGCGCCCGCCGCCCGTCGGCCGCGGCCAAGTCCTCGGCCAGATCGTCGCGGCTGTCCGCCGCGGCCACGCGGTGCGGCGACAGGCTGTCCACCGTGAACGGGCCGGCGACCCGGACCTTGGATTTGTCCTCGTAGGGCCGGTCATGGAGGTACTCGATGTCGGCGTTGCGGGCGATGCTGGCGTCGATCGCGCGCTGGCGGGCGATCCGACCGTCCCACCATTCGGCGAGCAGGTCCCGCGCCCCGTTCGGCCAAGCGTTGGGGGCCTCGCGCGGCA